>NZ_JBIVBY010000028.1:0-95379 GCF_044746405.1 Pseudomonas sp. NPDC086251 | reverse complement strand
TAACGACGAACGTCCCGACATCCCAGGCAAACGCGCCTTCACCATTGGTGAAGTCAGCGAGCTGTGTGCGGTAAAACCACACGTGCTGCGCTACTGGGAGCAGGAGTTTCCTCAACTCAACCCCGTCAAACGCCGCGGAAACCGCCGGTATTATCAGCGCCAAGACGTGCTGATGATCCGGCAAATCCGCGCGCTTCTTTACGATCAGGGGTTCACCATCGGCGGCGCACGCTTGCGTTTGTCCGGCGATGAAGCCAAAGACGACACCACCCAATACAAGCAAATGATTCGCCAGATGATCGCCGAACTGGAAGATGTTCTGGTGGTACTCAAGAAATAAATTCCTGCTTTTAAATACTTCCAGTTTTCAAAAGCTTGCGATATATTCTTGAGCGTTCTTCGAGATGAAGGACGAGTTTCACGCCTAGTCGGGGCGTAGCGCAGTCCGGTAGCGCACTAGCATGGGGTGCTAGGGGTCGAGTGTTCGAATCACTCCGTCCCGACCATATAATTCAAGGGGTTGCGAGATTTTATCTCGCGACCCCTTTTTATTTTTGGTCGTTTTCCCCCTACAAAACGGCTCGCTCAGGGTGAAATCTTCAACTATTACAAAGGCCAGAGTTTGTTTCACTCAAGCCGTATCAGACAGTCCATAACACTTCGCCGTCATAGGATCCTTTCCTTGGATGCCATAGGCTCTACAAAATCTCAGCGCGAGACAGGTTGCCGTTAGTTCTCCTCTAATTTCGTATAAAGGCTGGAAGTAGGACTTAAGGCGGCCATTTGTCATGCATGGCTGTCGGCGGTCATCTGGGAATGAGCCGGTAGCAGCTCCATAACGTCACAGAAAAGTTTCCGCTGCTTCCAGTCATTGCGATCGCCAATCACATATAAGCGGCGCTTGGCCCGGGTGGCCGCGACGTTGAGCAGGTTGGGCTTGGAAACTGCCCATTCGCGAGCGCCGCCGTTTTCGCTGCTCCCACCCAGGACGAGGATGATCACTTCAGCTTCCTTACCCTGCATGGTGTGAATCGTGCCGCGCAGGATCTTGGCGTGTAATCGATCCTTGAGCTGGTTGCGCACGTCCTGAAAGGGCGTGATAACTGCGATGCTATCCAGGGGCACACCGTCGCCATCAAGCAAGGCCAACAGACGCTCGAGCGCCTTGCCTTCATTGTCGACCCAATTGCCAGAAGAGCGGCCACTCGCGTGTACCCAGCCGGTGAGCAGGCGGGCCGGAGTTTCTTTGGCGGGTGAGGGCGCGATGGTGCCAAAGACCATGGCACCGTCGTAGGCGATGCGATTAGCTAGGTCGAACATCGGTTTGTCACAGCGACGGTGCACCACCAGCGGCAAGCCGACCCAGCATTTCTTGTCTTTAGGACCAGCCATGCGACCCCAAGGGGTGGCCTGATCGGCTAAGGTCTGGGCGGACTGGCGATTGGGCAGCCAGTGAGCGTCGACTTGATAGCGGGTACGCATGTGTTCGAGCACGGCATCGGATACGGTGACGATCGGCTCCAATTGCAGCGGATCACCGACCAGCACAGCGCGGCGTGCACGCCATAGGGCACCCACTGCAGCCTGCGGGGTAGCTTGACCGGCTTCGTCCACCAACAGCCAGCCAATCTCTCCGCAGCCAAGGCTACCGAAGGAGCGGGCGAACGAGGCGAAGGTACTGCTGAGCACCGGCACTACCATGAACAGCGAGGCCCATGCCGAACGCATCAAGGCCTGGGACACACCGCGATAACGACTGCCGGTGAGCGTGCTAGTGATGAAGTCCAAGTTAGCGCGTAAGCGCGAGGCTTCGATCTGGAAGAAGACGCGATGCAGCTTTAGCGCTTCGATGAACACCTTCGCCCGGGCCTGACGCCAGCCTTCGACTATCCAGGGTTCGAGCAGCTCGATCTCGCTACCTCTGCCGATCTGGTCTTGTTCGAGCCAGACCTGCAGGTGCTTGGCCTGGCCAGCCTGGGCAATGCTGCGAGCCTTATCGATCTGCAGGGCGGCGTGGAGCACTGCTTCATTGATCTCCTGTTCGTCCTTAGCCAATTGTCGATTGACTTCGGTGAGCCGGCCGACGAGTCGCTGCACTTGGCGTTGGGCACTGGCGAAGGCATCCTCAGCCAAGGCGTGGGCGCTATCGAGCAGGCGTTGCCGGGCTGCCCACGTGCGATGAGCACCCCAGAGGCTGAATAAGTTGGCGAGAAATCCCGGCTTTCTTGCCAGGTGTGCTTCAAGGGCCTGGAGTTCGCGTTGTAGTTGCTCGCGGGCGGGCGTGAGCTGAAGTGTTTCCAACGTAGCTTGTTCGTCATCGAGACTGCTACGTTGGGACAGACGGACTTGGCGCTCCTGTTCCTTCTGATGGACTCGGTCCTTAGCGCTGACTACTGCCTGAATCCGTTCCAGAATGTCACTGACTTGAGCGCGTATCGCTTGTTCGGCGTGCTTGGCGTCCTGGTATTGCTTGATGGCGGAGCGCCAGAGATTGGTTTTTTCGGCGGACGAGAGCAACTTCATCTGTGGGGCTTGCTCGGCCAGCCATTCACGCATGCCCTTGGGGGCTGGCTTGTCGTCCGTGCTATTCGCTACGGGCACGTCGGGCGCTGGATCGCCGTCGTGTAGATCTTCGTCCAAGTCGCCGTTGTCGAGGGCATCTGGTTGGGAGGATGCGGATTCGTCCTTGGTCTTCGTCGCTTTTGGCGGACACTTGCCATAGAAGAATCGATCGACGAACTGGGTGCGTTTGGCTTTGCTGCCCAATGCCGCAGAGATCATTGCCCAAGCTGGCTTGCCGCTGGTGAGCTCGCCCAGTTCGCTGAAGTACTCGGCATCGGGCAGCCAGGATGGGTCAATCTTATCCTGCTGGGGCAACTCGAGAGCTACGTTCTCCACGGCACCATTGTTGGAGGACGCTACCACCATCTCGAAGCCGAACAGGCGTGGGTTGAGTTGATAGGCAAAGCGCTCGCGTCCGCCATCGTTGGCGGATTCGCGACCATCCTGGATAAAGGCTTCCGAGGCTCTGCTCAGCGAGGCCAGCACGTCGGCTCGTTGTGTCACCACCGCCGCGATCAGGTCGCGGAGTAGGGTGGTCTTCCCGGTACCTGGTGGACCGTTGACGCCCATTATGCCGGTATTGTTGCTGAGGTTTTGGAGCAGGCTGTTGACTGCCAGTTGTTGTGAGTGCACCAACCCCAAATGCCTTTCGGCAGGCCAGCAGCCAGTTGCATAGCGCGAGGGGGAAAGGCGATCGATCTGAGCCAGATCTGCTTTGGGGTTGTCGAGGTGCAGGCGCTGTGTGGAGTCGTGATGGCTTAGGTAGCGGGCCAACGGCTCGCTGGTTTCGCCACGGGCTAGGGCATCGGCCATGTCAGCCAAATCGTTTAGCAGGAAACTGTTGAGCGGATCGTCTTCCTGTTCGGGTTTGTTCGGGTTGATCGGTGCCGAGCGGAAGCGATATCTGCGCGACTCGTTTCCGAAAAACGCGTCGAGTCCCAGGGTCTGACGAATATAGTCGGTTAGGCGTGACAGGTCGGCGGCCTGGACCACGCCACCGAGCAGGCTTTTAGCCTGTTCGCGGAGAGAGTCCTGGGTCTCCTCGAAGCCGCGTGTCCAATCTTTCTTGTTTATGGCGCAACCGACGAACCATGCCTCGCTGGAGAGCACCAAGCTGTCGACCAGCATCATGCCTTGATCGTTGAACTTGAGCGCGTACAAGGCAGAGAGCCTTTGTTGTGGCTCCTTGTAGCCTTGGTCCGCGCCGTAGAGAGTCTCTAACTGGCGAGAAACATCCAAGTTGTTGTAGAGGTGTGCGTAGAGCGTATGGCTCCATACGCGTTTGTTCGGCAGGCGCTGCCGGCTCAGAGGGTTGGCTGGCATCCATGGCAGGATTTGGGCCGAGGTGGGCATGTCTTGGAAAAACGGCTGGTAATCGCCGTCGCGCTTTTTCAGCTTTGGGACTGCCTGAGGTTGCAGCAGTTCGACGGCGTGCCAGTAACGCACGATATTTTTCGAATTCATTTACTACGTCCTTGAAAGCGCTGAGGCTTAGATTCCTGATAGGGAAGGATATCAGGCATGTTGCATCGCTTCCTGGCGCCGGGGCGCGGAAGCGATGCTGATCGTGAGCCGGGTCACTTACCTGAGGGATACCAGGTGGCGTAGTTGTGGGTGTAATCCTCTTCCGGATCGATGACTTCTTCGCGGATGCCGGGTACTACATCCCGTTCTCGGTCGAAGGCTGGGCGCAATTCGCGTTCTGCTAGCTCCTGAGTCACGTAGGACATGCCTTGCCATTTGTGGCGCCAGGCCAACAGCTGGGCCCGAGTCTCAATGACATAGACAGGCGCGTCGAGTCGTCCGCGTAGGTTCGGAACGCGGTAGGAGGCATTCATCAGACTGGGCACGCGAACTTCTTGGCCACGCTTATCCCAACCGATCCAGTGGCTGTAGAAGCGCATACGACGGTCTTTGTGGGCGATGAACTCGAAATAGTCTCGACTCGGTTTGGGAGTCGTCCGAGCGCAGGCCAGTCGCATCAGTTTAGTATTGATCTTCCCAATGCGGTCATCGCTTAGCTTGCCCAGCGAAAGCAGGAAATGATCAAAGTTGTTGAACCCGATTTCCTTGGCATGGAAATGCAGGCGTTCGGAATAGCCCATTCCCTGATCGGGTGAGCGGCGGACGAGGTACTTGAAGTTTTTGACGCAGTCGACTGATGCGGACATGACTTTCTCCACAGGCCTATATCGGATGCACCGATACCCGCATTGCTGCTTGCTTGGCCTTTACTGGCGAAAATCTGAAAGAAGAAAGAGAAGGGTGTTCCCCAACGCAGCAGGGTGCTTCCCGAGGCATGGCGTGATCCTAAGTGGCCAACAGCTAGCCTGTCAATAATCGCGAGCGCCGATCAGCGCTGTATCGCCCTGCTTCTCCTTTGCTTGAAGAAGTCCCTGATCTTGACCACCTGAATCCTGAACAACTGCGAGTCGATTGAAGCAGAGCTTCAAGCCCTGCAAACAGCTCTAACGCCGACCGAGAAAAAGCAAAAACCCAAGCGCACTGCGTTACCGGCAGAGTTTCCACCTTCGCTGATCCATCACGAACCGGACAAAACCCACTGCCCATGTGGCTGTGCACTGAAACGTATCGGTGAAGACGTCAGCGAAAAACTGGACTGCGCGGCGCAAGTTTTTCGAGCTGCACGCCAACTGCTGCCGCATAGCCGGCCTCCCGCCTAATAACGTAAGGTGGAATGTACGGACGCTCACGTTGAAACTCCACATGGAAGACCTGGAATGACTCGAATTATTGAAATCCTGATGTACACCTTAAAGCCAGGATCGGGATTGGACTTTCATCAAATAATGCAGAATGTAAGTGTTCCGCTTCACCTAGAAGCTGGCATGGATGTCGTTTCTTATGGCAGCTCATTACATGATTGTGACAGCTATCACCTGATTCGTTCCTATGGAAGCGAGAGCCATCGCCAAGTATCTCAAGATACTTTTTACGCAAGCGCTGCCTGGAAACAGGGCCCGAGAGAAGACATTATCAGTCGGATTGAAATCAGTACAACGACAGTTATGGCGCTCACTCAAGACGTAATTGATGCCATCAGAGCTTCCGTAGATCTATCTGGAGCCGAAGCTCGAACTGCGTAGCTGACATCGACAAAGGCAGACCCCGTAGCCTTAACCGCGGGGATCAGGAAGATGTGTTGGCCGGACGGTTACGTTTTAAATAGGGAAATTACCATGTCACTGCTGGATCTGGATTTGATCTCAAAGGCCTTGCCTCAAACCTGGAAGTCCACTGTGGTTGGGCGGGTAGGCGACTCCAACATCAAAGTGCTGCGCATGGATGAAATGCCCTCTGCGGCAGAGGTTCATGACTACACCGAAGGCTTGTTAGTCATCTCAGGGCAGTTGCTACTGGGCGTCGGTGGTGAAACCATCTGCGTTGAAGCAGGGCAGATTTACCTGGCTGAAGCGGGCGTTGCGCACTCGGTTTTATCCGGAAGCTACGGGACATTGGTCATCATCGATATTGGACAGAGCAATACCCTGCAAAAGGGGCACTGAATGCCAAAGAAAAAACCGGAAAGTGAACTCGCTGCGACGGCTACCGCCAGTGAAATTGAGCACGCCATCCAGGCCCTGAATAAAATGGCTGAACGCCTTTGGGGAGACGGCAGAGAGGTGGAGGCGAAAGCCTTGCTTGATGCCTTGGACGCTCTAAACCGGGCACTGGACCGGATCAGGATTGGAGAGAGTCGCCGGGTTGTGACCCTTCATTAAAAACGCCATGAGCGAGCGCCGTTAGCGCCTGAAGGCACGACTCCACCTACCCAGCGAGCCCGCTACGAAGCGGGCTTTTTGTTGTCTGCGTGCTCGACGCAAAAGGGCAACGGCAGACAAAAAAAATTTGACATATGTTATTTGTGATCACATATTGGGCCCATAAGAACGTCCAATGTGAGCCATTACTCATGACAGATCATCCGATCCTCTTGCCCACTCTGCGGCAGGTTTCCCGCGATACCCTGCAAGATCAGGTGTACCGGCAGATCCGCGAAGCGCTGATGAGCGGCCGCTTCCAGCCGGGCCAGAAGCTGACCATTCGCGGTCTTGCCGAGGCGCTGGGTTCCAGTCCGATGCCGGTGCGCGAAGCGCTGAATCGCCTCAGTGCAGAGAATGCTTTCGAAGTCACCGAAACCTCCCGTCTGCGTGTTCGCATGATGACGCCCGAACGACTGCGCGAGATCCGCGATGCTCGTGTGGCGCTTGAAGGTCTGCTGGCCGAGAAAGCGGTCATCCTGCTCAACGACACTGACCTCAAAGACATCAGCGATCTGTGCGAGCAGATGCAGCAAGCCGCCGACAGCATCGATGTGGAGCGTTATCTGTGGACCAACTTTGCCTTCCACCGGCGCATTTATGCCGTTGCCAAGGCTGAGCTGACCATCGCGGCGGTAGAGAATTTCTGGCTGCACATGGGCCCCTGCTTTGCGCTGGTTGCACCTGACAAAGCGCACCTTCAGCGCTCGATGGAAGCGCACAACCGCATCGTCGAGGCGCTTGCCGCGCGCGACGGGGCGGCGGCCCGAGCGGCAGTCACCGACGACATCATGCAGGCCGCCGATTCCCTGGCGCGCCTGATCGTCAAGAGCGACCGTACGCGGTCGTCTGTCTCTGGAGTAAAAAAAGCATGAGCGTTCTCAACCGACTGATTCCCTACACCGGCTTGCGGGTGCTGATCTCTGGCGGCGCCGCCGGGATCGGCGAAGTGCTGGCGGCGGCTTATATGGAAGCCGGTGCCAAAGTGCACGTGTGCGACGTCAGCGAAGCCGCCCTTGCGGCGTTTCGCGACCGTTATCCGAACAGCGTGGCCACGCGTGCAGATGTCGGTGACCCGGTGCAGATCGAAGCGGTGTTCAAGGTTCAGCGCGAACAGTTCGGTGGCCTTGATGTGCTGATTAACAACGCCGGGATCGCCGGGCCAACCGCGGGCATCGACGAAATTACCGACGAGGAATGGCAGCGCACCATCGACATCAACCTCACAGGGCAATACCGCTTTGCTCATCACGCGGTGCCGCTGCTCAAAGCGTCACCTAACGCGCACCTGATCCACATCGCGTCAGTGGCTGGCCGCCTGGGTTACGCCTGGCGCACACCGTACGCCGCGACCAAGTGGGCCATCGTTGGCCTGATGAAGTCCCTGGCGTCCGAGTTGGGCGACAGCGACATTCGCGTCAACGCCTTGCTGCCCGGCATCGTCGAAGGCCCGCGCATGGACGGTGTGATCCGCGCCCGCGCAGAACAGATGAACGTGCCAGAAGCCGAGATGCGTGAGGAATACCTGAAAAAGATTTCGCTCAAGCGCATGGTCACCGCCGAAGACGTCGCCGCCATGGCGCTGTTCCTGTGTTCGCCCGCCGCACGCAATGTGACCGGCCAGGCCATCAGTGTGGATGGCAACGTCGAGTACCTCTAAACGTCTCGACCCCGATCGCAACAACGGCCGGACAGCGTCCGCGCCGAATGACCCCACTAACTTTCTCGCCAAGAACAAGAACGGAGAACACTCATGTCCAAAAAACGCCCAATCATCATCACCTGCGCCGTCACAGGCGCCATTCATACGCCTTCGATGTCGCCACATTTGCCGATCACGCCGCAGGAAATTGCCGATGCCGCGATCGGCGCCGCTGAGGCGGGCGCCTCGATTGTTCACCTGCATGCTCGCGATCCCATTGACGGGCGGCCGAGCCAGGATGTCGACCTGTTCCGTCAGTTTTTGCCGCAGATCAAGGCCAAGAGTGACGTGGTGATCAACATCACCACCGGCGGTGCGCCGACCATGGGCGTGGAAGAACGCTTGCAGCCGGTGGCGCAACTCAAGCCTGAACTGGCTTCGCTGAACATGGGCTCGATGAACTTCGGGCTGTACGAAATGCTCGATCGTTTCACCGAGTTCAAGCACGACTGGGAGCGGCCGTACCTCGCCGAGAGTGACGACCGGATCTTCCGCAACACCTTCCGTGACATCGCCCACATCCTCAACGCCTGTGCCGAGAACCGCACCCGCTTTGAAATCGAATGCTACGACATTGGCCATTTGTACACCGCTGCGCATTTCCTCCAGCGCGGGTTGCTCAAGGCGCCGATTTTCATTCAGTCGGTGTTCGGTCTGCGCGGAGGCATCGGCGGGCACCCGGAAGACCTGGCGCACATGCGCCGTACGGCTGACCGCCTGTTCGGCGACGCGTACCAATGGTCGATCCTCGGTGCCGGTCGCAATCAGATTCCGCTGGGCACCATGGGTTTGTCGATGGGCAGTCATGTGCGCGTCGGCCTCGAGGATTCGCTGTGGGACGGGCCGGGCCAACTGGCAGCGTCCAACGCCGATCAGGTCAAGCGCATCCGCACCGTGATCGAAGCCTTGGGCGCGCGCGTGGCGACCCCGGATGAAGCACGGGAAATGCTCGACCTCAAAGGCCAGGACAAAGTCGATTTCTGACAACCCAGCCTTGTTTGCTCGCGTGCGGGCGCCGGTCCGGAAGGTCGGCGCCTGCTGTTAAACGCGAAACGTGTCATCTCCATAACAACAAGACCGAGGTGAAACATGCGTATCGAAACCGTACCCGATACTCCCCGAGATTCAGCGACGCTGAACAAACTGATGTTCGTCAAACTGATGCCGTTGCTGATTGCCGCCTACGTGCTGAGCTTTCTCGACCGGACCAACATCGCGCTGGCCAAGCACCATCTGGATATCGATCTGGGCATTTCTGCTGCCGCCTACGGGTTGGGCGCCGGGCTGTTCTTTCTCACCTACGCGCTGTCTGAAGTGCCCAGCAACCTGATCATGCACAAGGTCGGAGCGCGGTTCTGGATTGCGCGAATCATGGTCACTTGGGGGTTAATCTCCGCGGCGATGGCCTTTGTCCAAGGCGAAACGTCGTTCTACGTCTTGCGCCTGCTGTTGGGCATCGCCGAAGCCGGCCTGTTTCCCGGTGTCATGCTGTACCTGACGTACTGGTTCGGCCGGGAACAGCGGGCCCGTGCGACCGGTTATTTTCTTTTGGGCGTGTGCTTCGCCAACATCATCGGCGGGCCGCTGGGTGCCGCGCTGATGCAACTGGACGGCGTCTGGGGTTGGCGTGGCTGGCAGTGGATGTTCGTGCTTGAAGGCCTGCCGGCGGTGTTCTTCGCCATGGTGGTCTGGAAAAAATTGCCGGACCGCCCCAACAAGGCACCTTGGCTGAGCGCCGCTGAAGCCGAGCAGGTCGAGCGGACGTTGGCCGCTGAATCGGAGGAGGGCGCCGGCGCTGGTGGTCACTCGCTCAAACAATGCCTGACCCCGCAGATTCTGTTGGCGATCCTTGTTTACTTCTGCCACCAGATCACGATCTACACGGTGATCTTTTTCCTGCCCGGCATCATCGGCAAATACGGTGATCTGAGCACCTTGCAGATCGGCTTGCTGACATCGCTGCCGTGGCTGGCGGCAGCCGCAGGCGCTATCGCACTGCCGCGATTTGCCACCACGCCGGCGCGCGCTCGGCAGATGCTGGTAGCGGGTTTGCTGACCATGGCCGCAGGCCTGGGAATCGCCTCGTTGGCGGGACCGGTGATCAGCTTGCTGGGCTTCTGCATTTCGGCGGTGATGTTCTTCGTCGTGCAGTCGATCATTTTCCTCTACCCGGCTTCGCGGCTTAAAGGCGCAGCGCTTGCCGGTGGCCTGGGCTTCGTCAATTCATGCGGTCTGCTGGGCGGTTTTGTCGGCCCTTCGGTGATGGGCTTGATCGAGCAAAGTACCGGCAATGCAATGGACGGCATGAAAATCGTGGCGATTGTCCTGGTGCTCGCGGCCATTGCCGCTTTGCGTTTGCGTCAGGGCCATGAGCGCAAGGCGGACAAGCAACGCTTGCACGGCCGGCGCCAGCCTGTATGAACGCGGGCTGACAGACGCGTTGCCTGAGAGGGTATCCGAGGCTGTTCACACAACGAAAAACGCCGCTTCCCCCTGACCTGGAAAGCGGCGTCAATCGTCAGCGTTTAACGCTATTTATAATGTTGCTCAAACATCGCGACCTGCTCCGGTGTGATCAGCTGGAAGGGCACCCAGACATCCGTTTCGACCGGCTCGCCCTTGATCATTTTGATCGCCGCTTGCAATGCGACGGAGGCTTGTGCCTTGGGGTCCTGAAAGACCGAGGCGACCAGCATGCCGCGCTTGATCGCCGCCAGTCCGTCAGGCAGGCCGTCGATGCCGACAATCGCAATGTCGCCCTTGGCTTTGCCGGCTTGTTGCAGGGCCATGGCGGCGCCGATGGCCATCTCGTCATTGTTGGCGACGATGGCATCAAAGTTGGTGCCGGCCAGCAGCCAGTTGCTGGTCAGGTCCATGCCTTTGTTGCGCTGCCATTCAGCCGTTTGTTGTTCGACGATCTTGATCCCGGGATAGTCCTTGAGCACTTGTTTGACGCCTTCGGTGCGGTCGTGCGTGGAGTTTTGCGCGAGGTCGCCCATGATGATCGCGAGGGTGCCTTTGCCGCCCAGTTTTTCCGCCAGGTAGCGCATCTGCAACTGCCCGGCTTCGATGTCATTGGACGCGACCGTGACCACGCCTTTGGGCAAGGTGCGTTCGTCCGGATGGCGGTTGACGTAGACCAGCGGCGTCTTCGCCTCGACGGCGGCGCGGGTCATGTTGGCGGTGGCGGCGGTGTCCACGGGCAAGACGATGACCGCGTCGACCTTCTGACTGAGAAAGCCCTGGACCTGATTGATCTGGCGCACCACGTCGCCCTGGGCGTCCTCGAACTGGATCTGGACGTTTTCCTTTTTCGCGGCCTCTTCCAGGCCGCTGCGCACGTAGGTCATGAAGTTGTCGTCAACCCTGGCAATGCTGACGCCGATGCGATAGCTGGAGGCGGCGGCCCAGTGGCTGAAGACGAGTAGCAGCGTGGCAAAAAGCAGTGTGCAGCGACGCATGAGGTAGTCCTTTTGTTGTTATGGGTAGATCAAGCGTGAAGCTTGTTGGCGCGCCCTGAATCAACCTCCGGGCGCGCCGCCGTGTCTTCAATCCAGCGTGAACGCTTGCCGAAAACGTTCGAGTGCCGCTTCGCTGTCGCCGCTGGCCCAGCCTTCGAGCCCGACGACACCGGTGTATCCCATGCCGAACAAGGCTTTGGCAATGGCGGGGTAATGGATTTCGCCGGTGCCCGGTTCCATGCGGCCAGGGACGTCGGCGACCTGGATTTCACCGATGGCGCTGCCGGCGCGCTGGATCAGTTCGATCAGGTTTCCTTCGCCGATCTGCGCATGATAAAGGTCCAGGTTCATCTTCAGGTGCGGACTGCCCACGGCCTCGATCAGCGCCAGGGTATCGTCGGCGCGAGCGAACGGCGTGCCGGGATGATCGACTTCGGTGTTGAGGTTTTCCAGCAGGAATACCCGGCCGGCGTCTTCACCCAGACGGGCGATTTTTTCCAGGGTCTTGCAGGCGCTCAGCCACATGCGTCCGCTGGTGTGCGCCACGGGTTTGACCGGCAAGCCTTTGTCGCCCAGTCCGGTGCCGTGCAGGTTGAGGCTCGGGCAGTTCAATTGCGTGGCGACGGCCAGCGATTCCCGTGCGCTGTCGAGCAGGTGCTGGATGTCCTCGGGATCGGTCAGGTTGCCGGCGATGTAGCCGGTCATGGAGGTGAAGTCGGCGCCCGTGGCGACCAGCGCCGGAATATCTTTCTTGGTCCAGTCCCAGATTTCGGCGCTGAAGCCCAGCGCATGAATGCGTTTGACGCGTTCGGTGAACGGTAGATCGAGGAAGACCATCTCGGCACTGATCGCCAGTTTGAACGGAGTGAAGCTCATGGGCGGCCTCCTTGCACGCGCACTGCTTTACCTTGCTGGAACGACTCGATGCATGCGCGCGCAATCGCCAGTGCAGCCCGGGCATCTTCGCCGCTGGCCAGGGGTTTTTCGCCAGTGCGCAGGCAGTCGACAAAGTGGTTGAGCTCAGCCACATAGGCATCGCGCAACAGGTCGGTGTCGAGGCGCTGGGTGTCGCCCTGGATGCCGCTGGCCAGGTAGCGCACCAGGTCTGAATCGTTGACGCTGCCCATGGTCAGCATGCCCGCGTTGCCGAACACTTCGCCTCGCACGTCGTAGCCATAGACCGCCTGGAAATTCGCCTCGGCGGTGGCGATGGCGCCGTTGTCGAAACGGATCGTGACCACCGCCGTGTCGAGGAAGCCTTTGCTCTTGAAGTCCGGAGCAATCAGGGCATCGGCCATGACAAAAACTTCGACCGCTTCCGCGCCGGGATTGAGGTAGCGCAGGGTATCGAAATCGTGGATCAGGGTTTCGAGGAAAATCACCCACTGCGGCGAATTGGCGGGATTGTTCAGCGCCGGGTCGCGCGTCAGCGAGCGGAGCAATTGCGGCGTACCGATACGGCCGGCGACCACGTCCAGGTGAGCGGTGCGAAAGCTTTTGGCAAAGCGGCGGTTGAAGCCGACTTGCAGCGTCACCCGCGCATCGGCAGCCGCCGCGATGGCACGGTCGGCCTCGTCGAGGGTAATGGCCATGGGTTTTTCACAGAACACACCTTTGCCGGCACGGGTTGCGCTGATCACCAGTTCGGCATGGCTGCGGGCGGGAGCGGCGATCAACACGCCATCAATGTCCGGGTCGTCGAGCAGTTGCTGTGGATCGGTGTAGACCCGCTCCACACCCAATTCTGCCGCGAGGCGGGCGGCCTGGCCGGGTGTTGGGTCGGCGATGGCGGCCAGGCAGGCGCCGGGAATGTGCCGCGCGGCAGTCAGACCGTGGAAGCTGCCCATGCGCCCGGCACCGATGAGACCGAGGCGGATAATCTTGGATGTGCTCATTAAATGACTCCCTTTTATTGTTGTTCAGCGGGAATGTCCTCGCTGGTACAAGGGAGGAAGCAAAGGCTGTGCCAATATTTAAATCGTTGATATTCAACGATTTATTGAAATATCAACGATTTAAGTGTTCATTCAAACGACATGTCTATACTGACATGTCAAAAATATGAACATAGGAGAAGCAGGTGATTCCCCAGCCCCTGGCCGTCAGCGAACAAGACCTCGACTACATCACCGCACTCGGTCCGGCGTCGTTGAGCGAAGGGCCGATCCCCGAGCTGGAGCAGGCCTGGCTGGTGTGTCTGGACGGGCAGGTTGAGCGACCTGTCGGGGTCCGGCAGGTGATTTGGGATTCGTGGCGGCGCAGCCTCAGTGCCGGCCTCAATCCGGACGATGGCGCATACCGTTTTGTTGCCCAGACCGATCTGGCTGCAACGCTGGCGGCCAATCGCATATTGATCGCCGCAGCGGCCGAGGTCATGCGCGGATTGCTGGCATACAACCCCAGGGGCCACATCAACCTGACCGATGCCGAAGGCACGACGCTGTATTTCTGCGGCCTGGACCTCACGCCGATCGGCAGCCGTTTGCTGGAGTCGGTGCAGGGCACCAATTGCACGGGGCTGGCGCTGGCCGAAGACCGCTTGGTCTATGTGCTGGCCGAGGAAAACTTCGGCCTCGGCCTGCGTCGGCGGCGCATGCATTGTGCTGCCGCGCCGATCCGCGATGCTCAAGGCCGGACACTGGCCATGCTGACCCTGACCGCCGAGCCGGGCTGGTTTCATTTCCATACGCTGGGCACCGTCCAGGCAGCCGCCGAAGCGGTCTCGCGGCAAATGGCGCTTCAAGCCTTGCTGGAAGAACAACAAACCGTCCTCGAAGTGCTCAACGAGGGGCTGGTGGTGCTGGATGAGCGCGGTTGCATCAAGGCGCTCAACCGCTACGCCCGGCAACTGTTCCGCGTCGGTCGCGACTTGCTCGGCAGTCCGTTCCAGCGTCTGGGCCAGAGCGAGCTGACCAACGAGATTCTGCTGCGCGGCGGGGAAGGGCTACGCGACCTGGATTGCACGTTCGAGCTGCACGATCGCAGTCACCTGGCGTGCCTGGTGTCCGTGTGCTCACTGGAGCAGGGCGGGCGGATTGTGTCGTTGCGCGAGAACCGGCGCATCCGCGAAATTACCCGGCGGATCATCGGTACTCAGGCCAGCTACACCTTCGACACCATTCAGGGCAATTCCCGTGCGATTCAGGACGCTTTGCACCTGGGACGGATCGCCAGTCGCAGTGATTCGACCACCTTGATCCTCGGTGAAAGCGGCACCGGCAAGGAGCTGTTTGCCCAGGCGATCCACAACGCCAGCGACCGTTGCAGCGGTCCGTTCGTGGCGGTCAATTGCGGGGCGATTCCCCGTGATCTGGTGCAAAGCGAACTGTTCGGGCACGTCGAGGGCGCCTTCACCGGGTCGGCCCGTGGTGGCTCGGCCGGGAAGTTCGAATTGGCCGATGGCGGCACGATCTTCCTCGACGAAATTGGTGACATGTCGTTCGATGCCCAAGTCAGCCTGCTGCGCGTCTTGCAAGAAGGCGAAGTGACGCCGGTCGGCGCGAAAAAATCCCGGCAGGTGAACGTGCGAATCATCGCCGCTACCCATCGCAACCTGAGTCAGGCAGTGGCCGATGGCGCTTTCCACGAGGACCTTTACTACCGCCTCAACGTGCTGAATTTGACAGTGCCGCCGCTGCGGATGCGCCGCGAAGATGTGCCCTTGCTGGCGCAACATTTTCTCGGTCGTTGCGCACGCTCACTGCGCAAATCGGTGCAGGGCATCTCGCCCCAGGCGCTGGATATTCTTTGCGCCTACCACTGGCCGGGCAATGTTCGCGAGTTGGAAAATATCATTGAGCGCGCGACCAATCTGGCGGTGACCGAACTGCTCCAGCCCAATGATCTACCGCATGAAATCAAGCAAAGGCAGCAGCCCACAACGCCCGGAATGTCGCCTGAACCCAGGGCCGCCCTGGACCTCGGCGCCCATGAAATGAACGCGATCATCGCCGCCCTCAAGGACACAGGCGGCAACATCCGTCTGGCCGCCAGACAGCTGAACGTTTCCCGTGGCGGGCTGTACAACAAGATGAACCGGTTCGGGCTGAGTGCCGATGCTTTTCGTTCAGGGGCGGGCGTTCTCTGAGGTCACGATCTGCAATGGAATGTGGATGCGATGCCGGACGGGATCGAAGTCCGGCGTGGTCTGCAATTCGATCATCAAGTCGACCAGCGCCGCCGCCAGCAATCGCGGCTGGGAATCGATGACCAGGCTGATCAATCCCTGCGCGAGGGCCTGGCGCGACAGCTCGGTCGACTCCTGCAAAATGCAGCACAGCGACGGTCGTTTCGGTAGCTGCGACAGGGCACTGATGACGCCGTCGCCACCACCGCCGACCACGCACACACCGCGCAAGTCGGCATGCCGCGCCAGCAGGTCCAGCGTGGCCTCTTCGGTGATGTCGTTATTGTCCAGGTTGATCACCGCTTCCAGTAGCCGCAACCCCGGTGCGTGCTCCGTCAGGTAGCTGCGCAAGCCCTCGACCCGCGCCTGATGGCCGAGAAAACGGTGCCCACCGAGCAACACCCCGACGCTGCCTTTGCGGGCGCCGCAGGTGTGAGCCATCAGCCAACCCATGGTCCGTCCCAGCTGATGATTATCCTGGCCGACATAAGGCTCATCCGCCGTCTCGTGGATATCGGAGAGCAGCGCAATCACTGGCACGCCAGCCTCCCTGATTTGAGCGATAGCGGCGTTGATCAATGGATGCGCAAAGCTGACCACTGCCAAGCCATCACACTGCACCGCCAGTTGTTCGATCTGGGCAATGATCGCGCTGGGCGTGCGATCGAAAACATACTCGAATTGAAGGCTCAGGTTGGCGCCGGTTTGACGCTGTGCCGCTTCAGTGATGGCGGCGGCCACGTTGCTGTAAAACGCCTGGGCGGTGCCGAGCAAGAGGATGCCGAAACGGTAGCTGGGGCGCCGTTCGCGGATCCGCTGGCCGATCAGCCGGGCGGCGAAATAACCCACCGCCTCGGCGGCCTGGAACACTTGCTCGGCGGTGTCCGGATTGACCGGCGCCCTGGCGTTGAGCACCCGGTCCACGGTGGCGACACTCAAGCCCGCGTGCTCAGCGACGGTGGCGATGGTTGGGCGTTTAGTGGTGTTCATGGCGGTCCCGGCAAACGCTTTGATAGAAAACTATCAAGCTTCAATGGGCCTGGATGATAGCTTGATAGGGAATGTATTCAAGGGCTTGAGGGTAATCAGTGGGCTCTCTATCGTTTCTCCAACGATGTGATCCCGCATCGAAGCAAGTGCCCACAACCATCAAGCTTGCGGAGAACAATAAAATGCCTGAACAAAACGCAGCCTATGAACGCCCTGATAAACCCGTGCCTCGGGATTATCGATTGATCGGCCCCGAAGCCGCCAAAGCCGCGCAAAAAGGCCTGGTGTCAGCCAGCTGGTACCAATCGCCCATTTCCCGCAAACGCATGAAGGAATTGATGCAGCGCCGCGACGGCCCGGCCTTGCGCGATACCGCCCTCTGGTTGCTCTCGATGGTCGTCACCGGGTTCGGTGGCTACTGGTTCTGGGGCTCCTGGGCCTGCGTTCCGTTCTTCTTCGTCTACGGACTGCTCTACGGCACCGCATCGAATGCCCGTTGGCATGAAACCGGTCACGGCACGGCGTTCAAGACCCGCTGGATGAACGACGTGGTCTACCAGCTATCGAGCTTCATGTTCATGTTCGAACCACATGTCTGGCGTTGGAGCCACGCCCGGCACCACACCGACACCATCATCGTCGGCCGCGATCCGGAGATCGTCGAGCCGCGTCCGCCCAGCCTGATCAACATGGTGCTGAGTCTGTTTCGCATGCCTTATGCGATCAAGACGATGGGGTCGGTCTGCCGGCATGTAACCGGGCGGATGGCGGAAGAAGAGCAGACCTTCATCCCTGAATCCGAGTGGCCGAAAATCTTTACTGCTGCGCGCATCTGGCTGGTGATTTATGGACTGACCATCGCGGCTGCACTGTATTTGCAGAGCTGGCTGCCGCTGATGTTCATCGGTTTGCCGACGCTGTACGGCGGCTGGCTGTCCTACCTGTTTGGCCTGACCCAGCATGTCGGCCTGGCCGAGGACGTGCTCGATCACCGCAGCAACTGCCGCACTATTTACATGAACCGGGTGCTGCGCTTTATGTACCTCGACATGAACTATCACCTCGAGCATCACATGTACCCGATGGTGCCGTTTCACGCGTTGGCGCAGCTTCACGAAGAGATCCGCCACGACTGCCCGCCGCCGTACAGCGGCCTCTTCGAAGCCTTCAAGGAAATCCTCCCGACGATCTGGAAGCAGCGAAAAGACCCGACGTATTTCGTCCGTCGCCCTTTGCCACAACGTGCAGAACCCGCCGTCACCGCTCAGGCAGAGCCCGCCTGATAGCTCCCCGTTCTAACCCTTACAAGAGAGAAAACGCCATGACCGATCAATGGATCGACGTCTGCGCCGTGGGCGAAATAAATGAAGAGGATGTCATTCGTTTCGACCACGGCCCGCACACCTATGCCGTCTACCGCTCTGCCGACGACGAGTTTTTCGCCACGGCCGGCCTGTGCACCCACGAGTCCATCCACCTCGCCGATGGCCTGGTGATGGACCATGTCATCGAGTGCCCCAAGCACAACGGGCGGTTTGACTATCGCTCCGGCAAAGCCTTGGGCGCGCCGGTATGCGTCAACCTCAGGACCTATCCGGTCCGGGTCGAGGCGGGGCGTGTCTTGCTCGCCATCAGCGTTTAACTGCGCGGAGTCTGTGCCATGAATCCTGCCAATGCTCCACTGGTTATCGTTGGCGCCGGGCATGCCGGTGGCCGTGCAGCGCTGACCTTGCGTGCTGAGGGTTATCGCGGTCGCCTGATCCTGATCGGCGACGAATCCCACCCGCCTTACGAACGTCCGCCGCTGTCGAAAGGGCTGTTGCAAGGTACGGTTGAGCTGGCGGGTTGTAGCTTGTGCGACAGCGCCCGGCTCGCCGAACTGGACATTGAACACCTGGCTGGCAACCCGGTGAAAAGCCTCGATCCGCAGCAGCATCGATTGCAGTTGGCCGATGGTCGCTGGGTGCAATATGCCCGACTGTTGCTGGCGACCGGGGGCAGGGCGCGGCTGTTGCTTTCGGTGCCCGAACATCTGCCCAACGTGCTGTATCTGCGAACCCACGATGAGGCGTTGGCGCTGCGCGAATCGCTGCAACCCGGCACTCGACTGGTGATCATCGGCGGCGGCTTCATCGGTCTGGAAGTGGCCGCGACCGCCCGAGCCTTGGGTTGCACGGTGACGTTGCTTGAAGCGGGTCCGCGCCTGGCGGGCCGCGTCCTGCCGGAGCGATTGTCCCGTGTCTTGCTGGAACTGCATCGCCTTCAGGGCGTGGATGTCCGACTCAACGTGTCCATTGAGACGGTGCTGGGCGCCGCCCGCGCCGAGGCGGTGCAATTGGTCGACGGCCAGTTGTTGCCCTGCGATTTGATCGTGGTGGGCATCGGCATGCAGCCCAACACCGAGTTGGCTGTGGCGGCCGGGCTTGAGGTCGGTCAGGGCATTCGCGTCGATGCGCAGTTGCGTACCAGTGCGCCGGACATCTTTGCGGCAGGCGACGTTTGTGAATTTCGTCTGCACCCGCAAGGGGTTTTCCAGCGCCAGGAAACCTGGCGCAACGCCGAAACCCAAGGCCGTCACGCCGCGCTGAACCTGCTGGGCGCAGAACTGCCCTTCGAAGTCATTCCCGGTTTCTGGTCCGATCAATACGACTGGGGGCTGCAAACCGTGGGCCTCATTGCCAACACCGAACCGACGGTGAGCCGGACAACCCCGGGTGGCGGTTTCCTGTTGTTCTACCTCGATGCCGAACAACGTCTGCTGGGCGCGTGCGGCTGGGGCCAAGGCAATAGCGTCGCCAAGGACATCAAGCTGTGCGAACGGCTGATTGCCCATCGAAACCCGCTTTCGACGGGCGCATTAGCCGACGCCGATGTCTCGCTCAAACAACTGCTGAGGAACTGACATGCGCGAATTCCTGGTGTTTCAGTCCTTGTGGGCCATGCAAGATCACCGTGGCCAGTGCGATCTGTCCATCGAAGCTCAGTTGGAGAAAATCGCCGCCGCCGGTTTCGACGGCATCACCGACCATTATTGGCGCGCGCCACAGGCTGCACGCCTGAGCACCGCCGCCAAGGCGCAAGGCCTGCAAATCGAAGGTCAGCTGTTTCCCCGGAGCGTCGATGACCTGGCCGCCGCGCTCGATGTCGTTTCGCGCTACGGCTGCCATCACCTCACGCTACAGGCCGACGTCCGCCCAGGCACGCTGGCGCAGGCGATCAAACTGGTCGAAGGCTGGCAGCGCCTGGCCGAGCAGGTGGACTTCCCGATCCTCTTGGAAACCCACCGTTATCGCCTCACCAACGACCTGTTGTTCACCCTTGATCTACTCAAGGAAATGCCCGACCTCAAACTGTTGGCCGACCTGTCGCACTATGTCGTGGGCCGCGAATTGCCGGAAGCGGCGACTGCCGAAGACGACGAACAGATCCACAGCATTCTGCGCCACAGTTGGGGTTTCCACGGTCGGGTCAGCAATGGCGAACAGGTCCAGGTGCCCTTGAGTTTTGCCCGGCATCGACCCTGGCTGGAGCGTTTCCTTGGCTGGTGGCGCTATGGGATCGAGGATTGGCTGGCCCGCCCGAACACACCGGCCAGCTTGTCCTTCACCTGCGAACTCGGCCCACCGCCTTATGCGATCACGGGGGCCGATGGGCGCGACATCACGGATCGCTGGGAGGAGGCGTTGATGTTGAAGGCGCTGATGCGTGGGGTGTGGACTGACTGCCAGGAGCCGTCAAAAGAGTGATGTCAGTCCTCAAACCCGACCTGCTCATGAATCTCATCCATCTTTAGCTCCAGGCGATAAGCCACGGCGATGAACAGCGCCTGGCACAGGCACAAGGTCGCACTCAATGAGCGAAACGCAAACGACGAGCCTTCATTGACCAGCAGCACCGTGTTCGCGCGTTTGGCCAGCGGCGAGAGGTTGCTGTCGGTGATGATCAGGGTTTTCGCCTGATGGTGCTGGGCGATGCGCAGGCAGTGCTGGGTTTCCTTGCCGTAGGGCGTGAAGCTGATGGCGATCACCAGGTCATTGGCGCGCACGCTGCGCATCTGCTCGCGGTAACTGCCACCGAGGCCTGAAACCAGGTGGATGCGCTTGTTGGTGTGTTGCAGGTTGTAGACCAGGTAATCGGCCACGGCGAACGAGCGACGCACGCCGACCACGTAGATGTTGTCGGCATTCACCACTAGGTCCACTGCCTTGTCGAAGGCCTGGTCATCGAGTTCCAGCCCCAACCGTTCGATGCCTGACAGGGTCGCGTCGATGCACTCGCGCGCCAGGTCGCCGCCGCTGGCCTTCTGCGACTTGTTGGCGATCATGCTGCGGATGCGCTGCTGGTAGTTCTGCACCGGCGTGGTCTTGTGCGTATAGGCCTCGCGAAACAGCGCCTGCATTTCGCTGAAACCGCTGAAGCCGAAACGCTGGGAAAACCGCACGATGGCCGACGGATGCACTTCGCACTCGCGGGCGATGTCGCTGATGCGGTCGACCATGATCCGGTCGCTTTGCTGGCTCATGTAACTGGCGATGCGCTTGAGCTGGCGCGGCAGGCTTTCGTATTCGTCGGTGATCAGCTGCAGCAAGCGCTCGGCATTGATCGGTGGGCTGGCGAGGTCGCTCTCGGGCGTGCTCTCGGTCGTCGCCGGCTGATCGGTGCGGGTCATAAGGAATCCTTCTGGCTTGTTCTTATAGGGAGGACAGTTGCCGTCATCCCGTGACAATAGGTTGGCTGTGCGCAGTCTACAGGGTAGGTCGGAATAAAATCTTGAGCTTGCCGTCAGTGTGAGCGGTGCTGAAACGATGCACTGCCTCTGGAACGCCCGTACTGAAGTTTATTGGAAAAAATATTCCACGTAAAAAATATTTGGAATAATTATTGATTGTTCGGTCTCGGTCGTTTTAGTCTGCATCCACCAAGAGCGTTCGACGCGGTCATCGCCTCGAACGCAGGCTGATAAAAATAACAGGAGCCAGCATGGGCCAGACTCGTTTTGCCAGTGGGCGTCAATTGGATTTGATCTGCCTCGGGCGCCTTGGCGTCGACCTCTACGCGCAGCAAGTCGGTGCGCGGCTGGAGGATGCCAGCAGCTTCGCCAAGTACCTCGGCGGCTCGTCCGCCAACATTGCTTTCGGCACGGCCCGGCTGGGCCTCAAGTCGGCGATGCTGAGCCGGGTAGGGGACGACCACATGGGTCGCTTCCTGGTCGAATCCCTGACCCGCGAAGGCTGCGACGTCAGCGGGATCAAGGTCGATCCGGAACGCCTGACGGCCATGGTGCTGCTGGGCCTAAAGGACCGCGAAACCTTTCCTCTGGTTTTCTACCGTGAAAACTGCGCCGACATGGCGTTGCGGGCCGAAGACATCAGCGAGGCTTTCATCGCCTCCAGCAAGGCCTTGCTGATCACCGGCACCCATTTCTCCACCGACGGCGTCTACAAGGCGAGCATCCAGGCACTGGACTATGCCGAGAAGCACAACGTCAAACGCGTGCTGGACATCGACTATCGTCCGGTGTTGTGGGGCCTGGCCGGTAAGGCCGATGGCGAAACCCGCTTCGTCGCCGACCAGAACGTCAGCCAGCACGTGCAGAAAATCCTCCCGCGTTTCGACCTGATCGTTGGCACGGAAGAAGAGTTTTTGATTGCCGGCGGTTCCGAGGATTTGCTCACGGCGCTGCGCAATGTCCGGCGCCTGAGCGCCGCGACCCTGGTGGTCAAGCTCGGCCCGCAGGGTTGCACGGTGATTCACGGGGTGATCCCGGAACGTCTCGAAGACGGCGAGATTTACCCAGGCGTGCGGGTCGAAGTGCTCAACGTTTTGGGCGCCGGTGATGCCTTCATGTCGGGCTTCCTCGCCGGTTGGCTGGAGGACGCCAGCGACGAGCGCTGCTGCCAGTTGGCCAATGCCTGTGGCGGTCTGGTGGTGTCGCGTCATGCCTGCGCCCCGGCCATGCCGACCCGCGCCGAACTCGATTACCTGTTCAACAGCCCGGTGCCGATTACCCGGCCGGATCAGGACGCGGTGTTGCAGCGTCTGCATCAGGTCAGCGTGCCGCGCAAACAGTGGAAGCAGCTGTTCATCTTTGCCTTCGACCATCGCGGGCAACTCGTAGAACTGGCGCACAAGGGTGGTCGCGACCTGAGCGCGATCGGCGAACTCAAGCAACTGTTTATCCAGGCCGTGGAGCGAGTCGAAGCCGATTTGCGCGAGCAAGGCATCGACGCCGATGTCGGGCTGCTGGCCGATCAACGCTTCGGCCAGGACTCGCTGAACGCTGCCACCGGTCGTGGCTGGTGGGTGGCGCGGCCGGTCGAAGTGCAGGGCTCGCGGCCATTGGCGTTCGAACACGGGCGCTCCATCGGCAGCAACCTGATTGCCTGGCCGCAAGAACAGATCATCAAGTGCCTGGTGCAATTCCACCCGGACGACGAGCCGCTGCTGCGTCTGGAGCAGGAAGCGCAGATCAAGGGGTTGTATGAGGCGTCGCAAATCAGCGGCCATGAACTGCTGCTGGAAATCATCCCGCCCAAGGATCACCCGTCGGCGCATCCCGATGTGTTGTACCGGGCACTGAAACGCCTTTACAACCTGGGCATCTACCCGGCGTGGTGGAAGATCGAAGCGCAGAGCGCCGAGGAGTGGAAGCAACTCGATGAACTGATCCAGGAACGTGATCCGTACTGCCGAGGCGTGGTGTTGCTGGGGCTGAACGCACCGGCGGCGGCACTGGCCGAAGGGTTTCAGCAGGCCAGCCAGAGCCAGACCTGTCGCGGGTTTGCCGTGGGCCGGACGATTTTCCAGGAGCCGAGTCGCGCGTGGTTGGCCGGTGAAATCGACGACGAAGCGCTGATCCGCCAAGTGCAGGGCACGTTCGTCGAACTGATCGATGCCTGGCGTACCGCCCGCGCCTGATGGACTGACGCATTTCAAATGTGGGAGCGGGCTTGCTCGCGAAGAGGCCGGCACATTCAACATTTTTGTTGCCTGACACACCGCTTTCGCGAGCAAGCCCGCTCCCACAAGGGATCTGCGTCGTTCTTACTGATTTTGTGTAAACAATAAAAGGTGCAGCCATGCCCGCTATCCGAATTGGCATCAACCCGATTTCCTGGAGCAACGACGACCTGCCGTCCCTCGGTGGTGAGACGCCGCTGAGCACCGCGCTCGGCGAAGGCAAGGAAATCGGCTACGAAGGTTTCGAACTCAACGGTAAATTCCCCAAGGATGCCAAAGGCGTCGGTGACGTGCTGCGGCCTTACGATCTGGCGCTGGTGTCCGGTTGGTACTCCAGTCGATTGGCGCGCCGTTCCGTGGCCGAGGAAATCGATGCCATCGGCAGCCATGTCGAGCTGCTGGCGAAGAACGGCGCCAAGGTGCTGGTGTACGGCGAAGTCGCTGACTCGATTCAAGGCCAGCGCATTCCGCTGGTGGAGCGCCCACGCTTCCATACCGAACAAGCGTGGCAGGAATACGCCGACAAGCTCACCGAGCTGGCGCGTTTCACCCTGTCCCAGGGCGTGCGCCTGGCGTATCACCACCACATGGGCGCCTACGTCGAATCCCCGGCGGACATCGACAAGTTGATGGCCCTGACCGGCAGCGAAGTCGGTCTGCTGTTCGATTCGGGCCATTGCTACATGGGCGGCGGCGAACCCTTGCACGTCCTGCGCAAACACATCGAACGCATCTGCCACGTGCATTTCAAGGACGTGCGCAAACCGGTAGTGCAACTGGCGCGCAACCACCTGTGGAGCTTCCCGGACTGCATCATCAACGGCACCTTCACTGTGCCGGGGGATGGCGATATCGATTTTGCCGCACTGCTCGATGTGTTGCTGGCCAACGATTACCACGGTTGGCTGGTGGTTGAAGCCGAACAGGACCCGGCGGTGGCACCGAGTTATGTCTACGCCAAAAAAGGCTACGACACCTTGCGTGCG
Organism: Pseudomonas sp. NPDC086251; assembly: GCF_044746405.1. Classification (NCBI taxonomy): domain Bacteria; kingdom Pseudomonadati; phylum Pseudomonadota; class Gammaproteobacteria; order Pseudomonadales; family Pseudomonadaceae; genus Pseudomonas; species Pseudomonas sp. NPDC086251. Next base: position 70,810 of record NZ_JBIVBY010000028.1, on the reverse strand, counting down.
CTGCTCGACGAGAGGATTGCATGATGAGCCTGCAGATCAAAAGCAATGCCCGTGGCCGGACCATGGTCGAGTTGGGCGAGGGTGAGTTGGAATACGTCGGTTTCGCCGCGTACCGCTTGAGCCTCGGCGAAACCTTGCCGGTGTCGGCGGGCGATAAAGAACTGTGCCTGGTGCTGCTCAGCGGCCGCGTCAGCCTCAAGGGCGAAGCACCGGGGCAGGGCGCGTTCGACTGGGACAACATCGGCGATCGCCAGTCGGTGTTCGAAGACAAATCACCCTTCGCCGCGTACTTGCCGCCGGGCAGTCAGGCGCAAGTGGTCGCCCTCAGCGATGTGCAAATCGCCGTGTGCGCCGCGCCCGGTTCGACGAGCACTGGCCTCGGCCCACGCCTGATCCAACCCGAAACCATGAAGCGCAGCGTGCGCGGCAAGGGCGCCAATACCCGTTACGTCTGCGACATCCTGCCGGACACCGAGCCTGCTCATTCGCTGCTGGTGGTGGAAGTGCGCACGCCGTCGGGGCACTCCTCGAGCTATCCGCCGCACAAGCACGACACCGACGACCTGCCGCACCAGAGCTTTCTCGAAGAAACCTATTACCACCAGATCAACCCGCCCCAGGGCTTTGTGTTCCAGCGGGTCTACACCGATGACCGCAGCATCGATCAGGCCATGGCCGTGGAAAACAGCGACCTCGTCGTCGTGCCCAAAGGCTATCACCCGGTCAGCGTGCCCTACGGTTACGAGTCCTATTACCTGAACGTGATGGCCGGTCCGAAACGCGTCTGGCAGTTCCATAACGACCCGCAGCACAGCTGGCTGATGGACCTCTGATTCCAACCCTTGCACGGAGAACAAGAATAATGAGCAAGCCCCTGCGTTTCGCCCTGAACCGTATGGTCGCCCCACGTTTGTCCCTGCCGGCGTTCATCGAGCTGGCGGTGGCCCTCAAGGCCGACGCCATCGAGATCCGCAACGACCTCAAGGGTGTCGAGATCGAGGACGGCACCGCGCCCGAGCGCGTGCGTGAATTGTGCGCGGCCAACGGCATCAGCGTGCTGTCGATCAACGCGTTGTACCCGTTTGATGTGTGGAATGACGAGCGCCGTGCGCAGGCCTTGACGCTTGCCGCGTATGCCCGTGACTGCGGCGCCCAGGGCTTGGTCATGTGCCCGCTGAATGATCGCGCCGATTCGCGCAATGAAGCCGAACGGGCTTCGGGTTTGCGTACTGCGTTGACCGAACTGGCGCCGATCCTGCGCGATCACGGCCTCCTCGGTTTCATCGAACCGCTGGGTTTTGAAGAGTGCTCGTTGCGCCGCAAGCGTACGGCAGTGGATGCGATCAAGGCCATCGGCGGGCTGGATGTGTTCCAGCTGGTTCACGACACCTTTCACCATCACCTGGCCGGCGAGCAGGAGTTCTTCCCCGAGCTGACCGGGCTGGTGCACATCTCCGGCGTCGAGGATGCCGAAGCCCCGCTGGCCAGCATCCGCGACGGCCATCGCGTGCTGGTGGGCGAGGGCGACATCCTCGGCAACGCGGCGCAAATCGACACCTTGCTCAGCACCGGTTACAGCGGCTACCTGTCATTCGAACCATTCGCCGACAGCGTCCATGGCCTGGCAGACATCGAACAGGCGATCGGCGCGAGCATGGATCACCTGCAAAAATCCCTCGCCTGACATGGTTATCGAATTGATGGAGATCACCTGTGGGAGCGGGCTTGCTCGCGAAGGCGGCCGCACATTCAGCATTGATGTCGCCTGACACACCGCTTTCGCGAGCAAGCCCGCTCCCACAGTGATCGCATTTCAAGGCACACACCGGATTTAGCTTCAAAGGAAGGTGCAAGTATGACCACTACAAGACTGACCATGGCCCAGGCCCTGGTGAAATTCCTCGATAACCAGTACATCGAGGTCGATGGGGTCCAGAGCAAATTCGTCGCCGGGGTCTTTACCATTTTTGGCCACGGCAATGTGCTCGGCCTGGGCCAGGCGCTGGAGCAGGACAGCGGCGACCTGGTCGTGCATCAGGGCCGCAACGAGCAAGGCATGGCCCACGCTGCCATCGGTTTCGCCAAACAACACCTGCGGCGCAAAATCTACGCCTGCACTTCATCGGTGGGCCCCGGCGCCGCGAATATGCTGACGGCTGCCGCCACCGCGACCGCCAACCGCATTCCCTTGCTGTTGTTACCCGGCGATGTCTACGCCTGCCGCCAGCCGGACCCAGTGCTGCAACAGATCGAACAGTTCCACGACCTAAGCATCAGCACCAACGATGCTTTCAAAGCCGTGAGCAAATACTGGGACCGCATCAACCGTCCCGAGCAACTGATGAGCGCGGCGATCCACGCCATGCGTGTGCTCACCGACCCCGCCGAAACCGGCGCGGTGACCCTGGCCTTGCCGCAAGACGTGCAAGCCGAAGCCTACGACTACCCGGATTATTTCCTGCAAAAACGCGTGCACCGCATCGAGCGGCGTCCGGCCACCGAAGCGATGCTCGGCGATGCGCTGGCGCTGTTCAAAGGCAAGCGCACACCGCTGATCATTTGCGGCGGCGGGGTGCGTTATTCCGGGGCCAATGCCGCGTTGCAGGCGTTTGCCGAGCGCTTCGACATTCCGTTCGCCGAAACCCAGGCCGGCAAGAGTGCGGTGGTGTCCAGCCATCCGCTCAACGTCGGCGGCATCGGTGAAACCGGTTGCCTGGCGGCGAATCTGCTGGCCAAGGACGCTGACCTGATCATCGGTATCGGCACGCGCTACAGCGATTTCACCACCGCGTCGAAGTCATTGTTCCAGCACCCGGACGTGCAGTTTATCAACCTGAATATCAGCCCCTGCGATGCGTTGAAGCTCGACGGTGTGCAACTGTTGGCCGACGCCAAAGCTGGCTTGCAGGCACTGGCCGACGCACTGGGTGATTACCGCTCGAGCTGGGGCGATCAACCGCGTCAGGCCAAAGCGCAACTGGATGAGGAAGTCGACCGCCTCTATCAGATCGAATACCAGGCCAAGGACTTCGCCCCGGAAATCAACGACCACCTGGACCCGGCGGTCCTGCGCGAATTCATCGAGCTGACCGGTTCGTGCCTGACCCAAAGCCGCGTGCTCGGCGTGCTCAACGAAACCCTGGCCGACGACGCCGTGATCGTCGCCGCCGCCGGCAGCCTGCCCGGCGACTTGCAACGCAGCTGGCGCAGCAAGGGCGTGAACACCTACCACGTCGAGTACGGTTATTCCTGCATGGGTTACGAGGTCAACGCTGCACTGGGTGTGAAACTCGCCGAGCCGGAGCGCGAGGTCTATGCACTGGTGGGCGATGGCTCCTACATGATGCTGCACTCGGAGCTGGCGACCTCGATTCAGGAGCGACGCAAGATCAACGTGGTGCTGCTGGACAATATGACGTTCGGTTGCATCAACAACCTGCAAATGGGCAATGGCATGGACAGCTTCGGCACCGAGTTCCGCTTCCGCAACCCGGAAACCGGCAAACTCGATGGCGGCTTTGTGCCGGTGGATTTCGCCATGAGCGCGGCGGCCTACGGCTGCAAGACTTACAAGGTGAACACTGTTGCAGAGCTGCACGCGGCGTTGGCCGATGCGCGCTTGCAGACGGTGTCGACGCTGATCGATATCAAGGTTCTGCCCAAGACCATGATTCATGGCTACCTGTCCTGGTGGCGGGTCGGCGTGGCGCAAGTCTCCACCAGCGCTCGCACCGATGCGGTGGCCAAGACTTTGAATGAACGACTGGCCAAGGCCCGTCAGTACTGATTGCCCCTGAAACCAACAATAATTTTCGCAGGAGAATTTCTATGTCATTGAAGCTTGGCGTCATCGGCACCGGGGCCATCGGCCAAGACCATATCCGTCGTTGCAGCCAGACCTTGCTCAATAGCCAGGTCGTCGCGGTCACCGACATCAATGTGCAGCAAGCCGCGAAGGTCATGTCCGACCTGAAACTGACCGCCGAGGTCTATCCCGATGGCCACGCGTTGATAAACGCGCCTGAGGTCGAAGCGATCCTGGTCACCTCTTGGGGCCCGAGCCACGAAGAGTTCGTGCTGGCGGCGATTGCCGCAGGCAAACCGGTGTTCTGCGAGAAGCCGCTGGCCGTCACCGCCGCAGGCTGCCGCAAGATCGTCGAGGCCGAAGTGGCCCACGGCAAGCGCCTGGTGCAGGTTGGTTTCATGCGTCCCTACGACGAAGGTTATCGCGCGCTCAAAGCGGTGATCGACAGCGGCCAGATTGGCGAACCACTGATGCTGCACTGCGCGCACCGCAACCCGACCGTGGGCGAAAATTACAAGACCGACATGGCGATCACCGACACGCTGATCCATGAACTGGATGTGCTGCGCTGGTTGCTCGACGACGACTACGTCTCCGTGCAGGTGGTGTTCCCACGTAAATCCAGCAAAGCCCTCGCGCACCTGAAAGACCCGCAAATCGTCCTGCTGGAAACCGCCAAGGGCACGCGCATCGACGTCGAAGTGTTCGTCAACTGCCAGTACGGTTATGACATCCAGTGCGAAGTGGTGGGGGAGACCGGCATCGCCAAACTGCCGGAGCCGCAACAGGTGCAATTGCGCAGTGGCGCGAAGCTGTCGAATGCGATTCTGATGGACTGGAAGGATCGCTTTATCGCCGCGTATGACGTGGAGTTGCAGGCATTTATCGATGGCGTGCGCGCCGGCCAGGTGGGCGGTCCATCGGCATGGGACGGCTTCGCCGCCGCCGTCGCCGCCGACGCGTGCATCGAAGCCCAGAACAGCGGCCAGATCGTCAACGTCAGCCTGCCCGACCGCCCCCACTTCTACGCCTGACCCCCAATCCCCTGTAGGAGCTGTCGAGTAAAACGAGGCTGCGATCTTTTGACGTTGGTTTTTAAGATCAAAAGATCGCAGCCTCGTTTTACTCGACAGCTCCTACAGGGGGCGGTGTTGATCCCGTGAGCGGCTACATAACAATAAGAAGGAATGCACACATGCGTATCGGACTTGTCGGTTACGGCCATGGCGGCCGGTTTTTCCATGCTCCGCTGCTCAGCAGCCTGCCGGGTGCGACGTTTGTGGGCGTGGTCACCCGGTCACCGGAGCGCCGCCAGTTGCTGGCCGCCGAGCATCCCGGCGTGCCGGCCTTCGACAGCATCGGCCAACTGGTGGAAGCCGGCATCGACGTGCTGGTGGTGTCGACGCCGCTCAAGGGCCGCCCGGCGCTGGTGCTCGATGGCATCGAACACGGCGTGGCGGTGGTCAGCGACAAACCATTCGCCGCCGATGCGCAGCAGGCACACACCCTGATCACCATGGCCGAGCGCCAGGGCGTGCGGCTCAGCGTCTACCAGAACCGGCGCTGGGATTCGGACTTCCTCACGGTGCGCAAACTCATCGAGTCCGGCGCGCTGGGTCAGGTCACGCGTTTCGAATCGCGGATCGAACGTTACTCGCCGCACGCGGTAAACAACGGCAGCGGCGGCGGTTTCCTGCGGGATTTGGGCAGCCATCTGGTGGACCAGGCGTTGCAGTTGTTCGGCCCGGTCACCCGGGTGTATGCCGAACTTGAGTACCTGGAAAAAGGCCAGGCCTTCGACAACGGCTTCTTTATGTCGCTGACCCACGCCAATGGCGTCATCTCGCACCTGGGCGGCAGTTGCCTGCAAAACAGCCCCGAACCGCGCTTTCGGGTCACGGGCACCCAAGGTTGCTACAGCGTCGATGGGCTGGACGGGCAGGAGGCTATGGCGCTAGCCGGGCTCTCGCCAAAATCCGAAGGCGAGCGTTGGGGTGTCGAAGAGCATCGACGTTGGGGCTGGTTCGAACACGGCGAGGAACGTGAACGCGTGCCCTCCGAGCGTGGCTGCTGGAATCAGTTCTATATACAGCTACAAGCCGCGTTACAGAGCGGTGGCCCACTGCCGGTGGAAGCGCGTGATGCACTGGCGACCACCCGTGTCCTGGACGCTGCGCGATTGAGTGCTGAGCGCCATCAAGTGGTGGATTTGGGCCAGTTCGACCACCGTGGAATGAAAACAGAATAAAATTCTAAAATTGGTTGATATAGAAATTATATTCCAATAGAGTCATTTCCAGCGACCTGCCTCGCGACCCGTTGCGCTCGTTTCCCGCTTACTGAAATCGTCACGCCATATCCATAAAACCAACAAGAATGTGGAGAAAGACTTTTCATGAAGACCCCGATCCGTTTCACCGCACTTGCCCTGTCCCTGATGTTCGCCAGCGGCGCTGCATTGGCCGACATGAAAATCGGCGTGAGCATGTCCCAGTTCGATGACACCTGGCTGACCTACCTGCGCGAATCCATGGACAAGAAAGCCAAGTCCTACCCCGATGGCGTGCAGCTGCAATTCGAAGATGCGCGCAGCGATGTGGTCAAGCAGTTGAGCCAGGTCGAAAGCTTCATCAGCCAGAAAGTCGATGCCATAGTTGTCAACCCGGTGGACACCGCCGCCACCAGGAAAATCACTGAAGCCGCCGTCAAGGCCGGCATTCCGCTGGTTTACGTCAACCGTCGCCCGGATGACTTGAAGCTGCCCAAAGGCGTGGTCACGGTGGCCTCCAATGACCTGGAGGCCGGTGAAATGCAGATGCAATACCTGGCCGACAAAATGGGTGGCAAGGGCGACATCGTGATCCTGTTGGGCGACCTGGCGAACAACTCCACCACCAACCGCACCAAAGGCGTAAAAGAGGTGCTGGCCAAATACCCGAACATCAAGGTCGAGCAAGAGCAGACCGGCATCTGGCTGCGGGATAAAGGCATGACCCTGGTCAACGACTGGCTGACCCAGGGCCGCAAGTTCGATGCCGTGGTGGCGAACAACGACGAAATGGCCATCGGTGCCGCGATGGCCCTGAGTCAGGCCGGCGTCGACAAGGGCAGTGTGTTGATCGCGGGGGTCGACGGTACGCCGGACGGCTTGAACGCGATCAAGAAAGGCAACATGACGGTCTCGGTGTTCCAGGACGCCAAGGGTCAGGCGGATGGTTCGATCGACACCGCCGTGAAGATGGCCAAAAACGAACCGGTTGAGCAGGCGGTGTGGGTGCCCTACCGCTTGATCACCCCGCAAAACGTCGACACGTTCAAATAGTCCTTCCGTTCAATAACAACAATAAGCACGCAAGGTTGCCACCGCGACCTTGCTGATGGAGTACCTGATCATGTTCGCTTCAGCGACTGCTTCGAGCACCCCGTTGGTGGGTATCCAGCCAACCGCAACACCCGTCGATGAGCCGTACCTGCTGGAGATCATCAACGTCAGCAAGGGTTTTCCCGGTGTGGTGGCCTTGTCCGATGTGCAGCTGCGGGTGCGCCCCGGTTCGGTGCTGGCCCTGATGGGCGAGAACGGCGCCGGCAAATCGACCCTGATGAAAATCATCGCCGGCATCTACCAGCCGGACGCCGGCGAACTGCGCCTGCGGGGCAAAAAGGTGGTGTTCGAGACGCCGCTGGCGGCGCTCCAGTCCGGGATCGCGATGATCCACCAGGAACTCAACCTGATGCCGCACATGAGCATCGCCGAGAACATCTGGATCGGCCGTGAGCAGCTCAACGGTTTCCACATGATCGACCACGGCGAAATGCACCGCTGCACCGCGAAACTGCTGGAGCGTTTGCGAATCAACCTCGACCCCGAGGAGCAAGTCGGCAACCTGAGCATCGCCGAACGGCAGATGGTCGAGATCGCCAAGGCCGTGTCCTACGACTCCGACATCCTGATCATGGACGAACCGACCTCGGCCATCACCGACAAGGAAGTTGCCCACCTGTTTTCGATCATTGCCGACCTCAAGCGCCAGGGCAAAGGCATCATCTACATCACCCACAAAATGAATGAAGTGTTCGCCATCGCCGATGAAGTCGCGGTGTTCCGTGACGGTGCCTACATCGGCCTGCAACGCGCCGACAGCATGGACGGCGACAGCCTGATTTCGATGATGGTCGGTCGCGAACTGAGCCAGTTGTTCCCGGTGCGCGAGAAGCCGATCGGCGATCTGTTGCTGTCGGTGCGCGACCTCAAGCTCGACGGCATTTTCAAAGGGGTTTCCTTTGACCTGCATGCTGGCGAGATCCTCGGCATCGCCGGGTTGATGGGCTCCGGGCGGACCAACGTCGCCGAAGCAATTTTCGGCATTACTCCCAGTGACGGTGGCGAAATTCGCCTCGATGGGCAGGTGGTGCGCATCACCGATCCGCACATGGCGATCGAGAAGGGCTTCGCGTTGCTGACCGAGGATCGCAAGCTCAGTGGCCTGTTCCCGTGCCTGTCGGTCCTGGAAAACATGGAGATGGCGGTGCTGCCGCATTACGCCGGCCATGGCTTCATCCAGCAGAAAGCCCTGCGGGTGTTGTGCGAAGAGATGTGCAAAAAACTGCGGGTGAAAACCCCGTCGCTGGAGCAGTGCATCGACACCTTGTCCGGCGGCAATCAGCAGAAAGCCTTGCTCGCACGCTGGCTCATGACCAACCCACGAATTCTGATTCTCGACGAGCCGACCCGTGGCATTGATGTCGGCGCCAAGGCCGAGATCTACCGGCTGATTTCCTACCTCGCCAGCGAAGGCATGGCGGTGATCATGATTTCCTCGGAGCTGCCGGAAGTACTCGGCATGAGCGACCGCGTGATGGTCATGCACGAGGGCGACCTGATGGGCACCCTCGACCGCAGCGAGGCAACTCAGGAACGGGTCATGCAACTGGCTTCCGGAATGTCCGTGGTTCATTGACGGTTCCAGGCATTTAAACGGTTTCTGCTGGCGACCCGCGTACGGGTCGCCGGCAACGCTATAGAAGGATGAGTGGCTATGAACAACGCGATACTGGAAAACAAACCCGCGGTAACCCCGGCCAAGTCGCGCCGGCGCTTCCCCACGGAATTGAGTATTTTCCTGGTGCTGATCGGCATCGGCCTGGTCTTCGAAGTGTTCGGCTGGATCGTGCGTGACCAGAGCTTCCTGATGAACTCCCAGCGTCTGGTGCTGATGATCCTGCAGGTTTCGATCATCGGCCTGCTGGCCATCGGCGTGACCCAGGTGATCATCACCACCGGCATCGACCTGTCGTCCGGTTCGGTGCTGGCATTGTCGGCGATGATCGCCGCGAGCCTGGCCCAGACCTCGGACTTTACCCGTGCGGTGTTTCCCTCGCTGACGGACTTGCCGGTGTGGATACCGGTGATCGTCGGGCTGGGGGTTGGGCTGTTGGCGGGTGCAATCAACGGTAGCATCATCGCGATCACCGGGATCCCACCGTTCATTGCCACCCTCGGCATGATGGTGTCGGCCCGTGGCCTTGCGCGTTACTACACCGAAGGTCAACCGGTGAGCATGCTCTCCGATTCGTACACGGCCATCGGTCACGGTGCGATGCCGGTGATCATCTTCCTGGTGGTGGCGGTGATTTTCCACATCGCGCTGCGCTACACCAAGTACGGCAAATACACCTACGCCATCGGCGGCAACATGCAGGCGGCGCGCACGTCGGGGATCAACGTCAAACGCCATTTGGTGATCGTCTACAGCATCGCCGGGTTGCTGGCCGGATTGGCCGGGGTGGTGGCTTCGGCCCGCGCCGCGACCGGGCAGGCAGGGATGGGCATGTCGTATGAGCTGGATGCGATTGCCGCCGCGGTGATCGGCGGCACCAGCCTGGCGGGCGGAGTAGGGCGCATCACCGGCACAGTGATCGGCGCCCTGATTCTCGGGGTCATGGCCAGCGGGTTCACCTTCGTCGGGGTCGATGCCTACATCCAGGACATCATCAAGGGCCTGATCATTGTGGTGGCAGTGGTCATCGACCAGTACCGCAACAAGCGCAAACTCAAGCGCTGATACTGATCGTCCACAAAAACCGATCCCTGTAGCAGCTGCCGAAGGCTGCGTCCGGCTGCGCAGCAGTCGTAAACCCTGAGCACGCGGTGGGTCTAATTCACCGCATTGTCTGATCTTACGACTGCTGCGCAGCCGGACGCAGCCTTCGGCAGCTGCTACACGGATCGCGTGCGAAGCGTGATCCGTTATCGGTTAAAGCGTTCGACCAGTGAGTACTGGGTCTTGGCTGTCTGCGTCAGCTCCCTGCTCAACTCGGCCGAATGCCTGGCTTGTTCGGACGTCTGATCGGCCAGGGTCGCGATGGTGGTGATGTTACGGCTGATCTCTTCGGCCACGGCCGTCTGCTCTTCAGTCGCGGCAGCAATCTGGGTGGTCATGTCAGTGATGTTCGCTACGGCTTCACTGATGCCCACCAACGCCTTGTCTGCCTCAAGCACCCAGGCCACGCCCTCTTCGGCCTGTCGATGCCCACTTTCCATGGTCTTCACGGCGTTATTGGACGAGATCTGCAGCTTGGATATCAGGCTATGGATCTGAGTGGTGGACTGAGTAGTGCGCTGTGCCAACTGACGCACTTCGTCCGCCACCACCGCGAAACCTCGACCCATGTCGCCGGCGCGGGCGGCTTCGATGGCGGCGTTCAGCGCCAGTAAGTTGGTCTGGTCGGCAATGCCTTTGATGACGTCGACCACCGTGCCGATTTCATTGCTGTCTTTGGCCAGTTGCGCAACCGTCAGCCCGGTTTCTCCAACTACTGCCGAGAGGCGCTGGATGGCTTCCCGGGTATCGCGAGCGACATCGCGTCCACGTCCGGTCAGCACATTGGCTTCCTGGGTCGCGTCGGCGGTGCGTTGCACGTGGCTGGCGACCTCTTGTGTCGTTGCCGCCATCTGATTGACCGCGGCCGACACTTGCTCGGTCTCGATTCGCTGGCGATCCAGCCCCTGCGAACTCTTGCTGGCGAGAACGTCAGATTGCCCGGCGAGGCCCGTGAGTTGCTCAGCCGTGTCCTGTAGCCGCGTGAGGCAAGTCTTGAGACGCGATGCCTGGCTCACAAAGGCCGTTTCAAGGCGAGCTTGAGGGCCGCGTTCGTCGCTGTACATTTGTGCGATCAGTGAGTCGGAGGTCGACGGTTCAGCCGAATCCAGCAGGTGCAGCGTCCCGCGTTTTTGCCAGCGCCCGGCAATCAGTCCGATCGGCAGCGATACCCCGACCGTCACGGCGAACGCCACAGGCGTACTGAGAAAAACGCCACCTAACGTGCCCACGACGCCCATCGCCAGGAACGGCAGCCAGTCGAGAAGCGCAGGCTGCCATTTATCGCTGCCGGGAACCGCTGACTTTCCGAGGCTTATACGGGTGTACAGCGCTTCGGCACGGCGGATCTGTTCGGCCGTCGGTTTGACCCTGACCGATTCATAACCGACCACCTGGCTGCCTTCGAAAACCGGAGTGACATAGGCGTTGACCCAGTAATGGTCGCCATTTTTTGAACGGTTCTTGACGATGCCCATCCACGGCTTGCCCTGCTTGAGGGCGCCCCACATGTGGGCAAAGATGGCGGAGGGCACGTCGGGGTGCCGAACGATGTTTTGCGGGGCGCCGATCAGGTCGCCCTTGTTGAAACCGCTTATTTCTACGAAGGCGTCGTTACAGTACGTAATGACGCCCCGTGCATCCGTTGTCGAGATGAGTTTTTGTTGAGGTCCAAGGGCAACCTCGCGCTGCGTAACCGGTTGGTTGTTTCTCATCTGTATTGCTCCTATGCCCTAAGGTAGAGGCATCGGCAGCAATCCGGAAAAGGTGAATGCATCTGTCTGAAAGAGTGCGTCACAGGTCGGAAATGACCTCATGGCTTCCAGATATCGACGTCTTTGGCATCCACGGCCTTAGGCAACAACCCCGCAGCAAAAAACGCATCGGCGATTTTCTGTTGCTCACCCAACTGATCGCCTTTCACCGGCTGTACCTGGTAACTGCGATGAGTGTTGGCTGACTCGACCGTTGCCACATCCAGATTGCCCCACAACGGACTGAGCACTTGAGCCGCCTCGCGGGGATTGTGTTTAACCCACTCACCGGTCTTGTGCAGTTGATCGTAAACAACCTTGAGCACTTCCGGATGCGCCTTGGCGTAGCTCGTGCTGGTCAGGTAATAGCGTTTGTAACTGGCCAGGCCTGCGCCGTCAGCCAGGGTGCGCGTTGGCAGTTGACGTTGTGCGCTGGTGAGGAAGGGTTCCCAGGTGACCCAGGCGTCGACCTTGTTGTTCTCGAAAGCGGCGCGGCCATCGGCGGGCGACAGGTACGCGGGCTGGATGTCCGAGAACTCCAGGCCGGCTTTTTGCAGCGCAGCGATGAGCAAATAGTGGGCGCCGGCGGCCTTGGTCACCGCGACTTTCTTGCCTTTCAAATCCGACAATTGATGCAAGGGAGAATCCTGGCGCACGACGATTGCCTGTGCAGAAGGCGAGGGCGCTTCCTGGGCGAAGTACGTCAGTTTGGCCTGCGCGGCCTGGGCGAAAATCGGCACGGTATCGGCCACGTCAGCGCTGATATCGACGTTGCCGACATTCAGCGCCTCCAGCAGCGGCAGGCCACTGGGGAATTCATGCCAGCTCACATCGATGTGCTGCTGCGCGAGCGCTTTATCCAGCGTGCCTTGGGTTTTCAGCACGGTGATGAGGGTCGATGACTTCTGGTAACCGATTCGCAGTGTTTCGTTGGCCTGAACCGGCAATGCGAAGGCCAAGGCCAGCGCAACAACCCAACCGGCCATGACCGGACGATGGACATTCGCTGCAGCGTTTTTGGTGGGTTTTGACATGGCACGCTCGACAGTTGGCAGAGGAGAAGGGGCTATCTGCCATGAAGCATAAGGTTCTAAAAAATAATCTATAAATAATATTTAGGAATTAGCATAAGGGTTTTTGTTATTCTATTAAGGAATAAACAAATCATTATTTATTCCTTTTTTTGTTGGCTCAGGAGGTGCACTTTGAAGGCCTGCACCACGGTGCGAACTCAGCCATTAGAAAGGAAGCCTCATCATGACCATCAAAGCGATCAACGTCCGGAACCAGTTCAAAGGCGTCATCAAGGAAATCGTCGAAGGCGAAGTGGTTTCCGAAATCGACGTGCAAACCGCTTCCGGGATCGTCACTTCCGTGATCACCACCCGCTCAGTGCGCGATCTTGAATTGAAGATCGGCAGCGAGGTCATTGCCTTCGTCAAATCCACTGAGGTTTCGATTGCCAAGCTCTGACCGGACGAACCGACGGCTTCGATCGAAGCCGTCTGGCATAACCTTATAATTATATGATTCTTTCATAATTATTCGTCACTAATATAATCAAAACAGCTTAATGGCTTGGCCTTGGAGCCTCGCCGGACGCAACACCGCTGACTCGGTTTCCTGCTCAGCCTCTCTCAACCCACCCCTACCAAGGCCTTTCATGAAGTTGAAAAAACTCATCGTCGCCGCCAGTCTGTTGTTCGCCACCGCCGGGGCTCATGCGCAGCAAACCATCGATATCAGCTACCAGCGTTCTTCGACCTTATGGATTCTGCTCAAGCAGAACGGCCAACTGGAAGAGCGTTTGAAACCCCTGGGCTTCACCGTCAGCTGGCATGAATTCAGCACCGGTCTGCTCAGTTCCCTGAACGCGGGCAGTGTCGATCTGCATGCCGACGTCGCCGATGCGTTTGCCTTGTTCACCCAGGCGGCCGATGCGCCGCTGACCTATTACGCGCGGGAAAATCCATCGTCCGGCGCCCAGGCGATCATTGTTCAGGACAATTCACCGATCCACAGCGTCGCCGATCTGAAAGGCAAGACGGTCGCGGTCTCCAAAGGCTCGGGCAGCAACTTCCTGTTGATTTCAGCGTTGAAAAAAGCCGGGCTGACCCTGGCCGACATCACGCCGCGTTACCTGGAAGCGCCGGATGGCGGCGCTGCTTTTGCCAACGGCAGTGTCGATGCCTGGGCCATCTGGGACCCGTTCCTGGCCACCCAACAACGGGATCATCACGTCCGTGTGCTGGCCGATGGCAAGGACGGTATCGCGAATTACAACCGCTTCTACCTGGCCACTTCGAAGTTCGCCAACGCGCACCCGGACGTGCTGCAAGTCACCTTTGACACCCTGCGCGAGACCGGGCAGTGGGTCAAAGCGCACCCGCAAGAAGCGGCACAGATTCTCGGGCCGCTGTGGGGCAACATTCCGCCGGCCACGGTTGAACTGGCGAACACGCGCCGCAGCTACGACATCGTTCCGGTTAAGGTCGATGAACTGGCCGAGCAGCAACGAATCGCCGACACCTATTACGCGGCGAAGCTGACGCCTAAACCGTTGAAGGTCTCCGACATTGCTGTCTGGACGCCGAAAGCGAAGTAAGGAGCGTTGCCATGAGTCGTCAAATCCACCTGTCCGCGTTCCTGCTGACCGGGCCGGTCGTCCACAGTCACGCGGTGTGGCGCCATCCGGACACCGTCGGCAACTATCTTGAGCCCGAGTACTACGCCCGCGTCGCCAAAGTCGTGGAAGAAGGCTTGTTCGACTTTCTGTTTTTCGCCGATCGCCTCGCGGTCGGTGACCAGATGGGCGGCTCCCGGGAGCTGGCGTTGCGGTATGGCGCCCAGGACGCCACGCGCCTGGACCCGTTGCCGATCCTGTCTTACCTGATCGGCCAGACCCGCAAGCTGGGCCTGGGCGCAACCCGTTCCACGACCTACTACGAACCCGCGCATATCGCCCGTGAATTCGCCACCCTCGATCACCTGTCCCGGGGCCGTGCGGCCTGGAATATCGTCACCTCGATGAACGACAGCGAAGGGCGTCTGTTCGGCAAGGACAAACACCTGGAGCACGACCTGCGTTACGACCGCGCCGACGAATTCGTCGACGTGGCGTTGAAGCTGTGGCGCAGCTGGGGAGCGGATGCGCTCAAGCTCGACCGCGAGCGCGGGGTGCTGGCCGACCCGTCGAAAATCCATTCGGTGCAGCACCACGGCGAGTGGTTCAAGGTCGAAGGGCCGCTGAACATTCCGCGCACACCGCAAGGTCGACCGGTGCTGATCCAGGCGGGTTCGTCCGGTCGTGGTCGGCGTTTCGGCGCGCGTTGGGCCGAGGCGATCTTCACCATTCACCCGCACTTGAGTGCCATGCGCGCCTTTCGCGACGACGTGCGTGCGCAGGTCGTGCAACAAGGGCGCGCGGCCGATAGCTGCAAAGTGCTGACGGCGGTCATGCCGTTCATTGGCGGCACCGAAGCCGAAGCGCGGGCCAAGCGTGATCGGCACAACGCACTGGCGCGTCCCGAATTGGGGCTGGTGACGCTGGCCTCTCAGTTGAATGTCGACCTCTCGCCGTTTCCGCTCTCGGCGACGCTGGCCGAGATCGCTCAATCGCCGCTGATCCATCCCGCTGCCGCCGAAAAACTGCTGATGCAAGGCGCCGAGACCACGTTGGAGCAACTGGGACGGATTTTCGCCAGCAGCGTGCGCGTGCCGCAACTGGTGGGCACCGGCGCACAAATCGCCGATCAACTCGCCGAGCTTTTCCTGGGCGAAGGCTGCGACGGTTTCGTGATTTCGCCGGGCTACCTGCCGGGCTCGTTCAGCGAATTCGTCGAAAGCGTGATTCCCCACCTGCAACGCAAAGGGTTGTTCCGTCGCGCCTACGAAGGTTCGACCTTGCGTGAGCATCTGGGGCTGGCCGAGCTGAAGGACTGAGCACCTCCACTAACCAAAGGGATATTTGAATGGCTGTTTTCAATCGATTGACCCGTCGTCGCTTGCTGGGGCTGGCCAGCGTTGCCTTGGCGAGCCCACTGCTGATGTCGTTGCCGCGCTCCAGTTGGGCGACGGATGAACACGCTGGGCACGCTGTCGATACCGGCGCCGAGCCCACCGGCACGGGCGAATTCATTCGGCTCGACACGCCGCGCGCGCTGAAGCTGGCGGTCAATCTCAACGCGGTGTGCCTGGCGCCGGTGGTCATTGCCCATGGCCAGGGTTTCTTCAAGAAGCACAACCTCGATGTCGAGCTGGTCAACTTTGGCAACTCCACCGAAGTGCTGCTCGAAGCCATCGCCACCGGCAAGGCCGATGCGGGCGTGGGCATGGCGTTGCGCTGGCTCAAGGCGCTGGAACAGGGCTTCGACGTCAAGCTCACGGCCGGTACGCATGGCGGTTGCCTGCGTTTGCTCAGTGCGGTCAACGGCAACGTGCATAAACTCGAAGACCTCAAGGGCAAGACCATCGGTGTCACCGACATGGCCAGCCCGGACCGCAACTTCTTCTCGATCCTGCTGAAAAAACACGGCATCGATCCGGTACGTGATGTCGAGTGGCGGCTGTACCCGGCCGACCTGCTGGGCACCGCGCTGGAACGCGGCGAAGTCCAGGCGGTCAGCGGCAGCGACCCGTTCATGTACCGCCTGATCAAGACCGGCAAGGCTCAGGAATTGTCGACCAACCTGGTCGAGGAATACGCCAATCTCAGCTGCTGCGTCGTCGGCGTCACCGGCAAATTGGTACGCGAGGAAAAACGCGTCGCGGCAGCACTGACCCAGGCGATTCTCGAAGCCCACGATTACTCGGTGAAAAATCCCCAGGCCGTGGCCAAGGGCTTCCAGGCTTACGCGTTGAATACCTCCGTCGAAGAAGTCGAGGCGATCCTGCACGACCATACCCACGGTCATCATGCGGTGGGCGCACTGCTGACCAAGGAAATCACCACCTACGTCACCGACCTGCAAACCGTGGAAGTCATTCGCCCAAGCACCCACGCCGGCGAGTTCGCCCAGGAGATCACCGCCGATGTCTTCAGCTGAGGTTTCGACACTGGCCACACCGGCGACGCCGTGGGCTTTCAAGGTGTGGCGCCAGGGCGCGCTCGCGGTAACGGTCTGGGTCGTGGTGGCGCTGTTGATCGCCTATTGGCCCAACGCCACGCGTGTTTGGCCGATGACCCTGGGCCTGGTCAATCTTTGCCTGGCAGTGGCGGCACTGATTGGTTTGTTGGGCATCGTCGGTCGCTGGTCGACGAAGGTCGCCACGCGCATTCGCGCAGCGGGCGCCTGGTTGATTGCATTGCCGATTCTGCTGGGCATCTGGGAGCTGCTGACCGCCAAACTGGGACTGCTGCCGGTGCCGTTCTTCGCACCGCCGCAAGCGTTGCTCGCGGTGTACGTCGAAGACTGGCCGCGCCTGGCCGACAGCTTGCTGCATTCGGCACTGTTGCTGGGCAGCGGCGTGGCACTGGGCGCGGCGACCGGGTTTGTTGCCGGGGTGGCCATCGGTTGGTCGAGCAGCATTGGCTACTGGCTGCATCCGGTGTTGCGCATTCTCGGGCCGGTGCCGTCGACGGCGTTGTTGCCGCTGTGCTTTTTTCTGTTTCCCTCCAGTTGGAGTGCCAGCGTTTTTCTGATCGCCCTGGCGACCTGGTTTCCGGTGACGGTGCTGACCTGGTCCGGCGTGGCCAGTGTCGATAAAGCCTATTACGACGTCGCGCGGACTCTGGGCGCGAAGCCGGGTTTTCTGATTTTCAAAGTGGCGATCCCGGCGGCGTTGCCCCATGTGTTCGTCGGTTTGTTCATGGGCTTGGGCGCTTCGTTCTCGACCTTGGTGGTTGCGGAAATGATGGGCGTCAAATCCGGCATCGGCTGGTACTTGCAATGGGCCCAGGGTTGGGCGGCCTACGCCAACATGTACGCGGCGTTGTTGATCATGGCGCTGGCCTGCTCGGGGCTGATTTCCGCGCTGTTCCTGGTCCGTGACCGACTGTTGGCCTGGCAAAAAGGAGCGATGAAATGGTAGCGCTGGCACCCACGACAACGGCTGCGGCGTCAGCAGGGTTGGCGCTGCGCATTGAGAGCCTGAGTCACGGCTTTGCCCTGGACGGCCAGCACTTGCCGGTGCTGGAGCGGGTTTCTCTCGATGTGGCGCCCGGTGAATTCGTCGCGTTGCTCGGGCCTTCGGGGTGCGGCAAGTCCACGCTGCTGCGGCTGGTGGCCGGGCTGGAGCCGGCCGACGCCGGCACGTTGCTGGCCGATGGCGTGCCGATTACCGGTCCGGACCCGAGCCGGGTCGTGGTGTTCCAGGACCCGACGCTGTACCCGTGGCGGCGCGTGTGGGACAACGTCGCCTTGGGTCTTGAAGCCCAAGGGCTGTTGAAAACCCATTCCGCCAAGGTCGATGTCGCACTGGAAAAAGTCGGCCTCAGTCAGTTTGCCCGCGCTTACCCACGACAGCTTTCAGGTGGCATGGCCCAGCGCGTTGCGTTGGCCCGAGCACTGGTCAACGAACCGCGCTTGCTGATTCTCGACGAGCCGTTGGGCAAGCTGGATTCGTTGACCCGCATCACCATGCAGAAAGAGCTGATCGACCTGTGGCAGCGCCAGGGCTATACGGCGTTGCTGGTGACTCACGATGTCGAAGAAGCCTTGCTGCTGGCCAATCGGGTGATCGTGTTCAGCGACCGACCGGCAGCGATCAAGGCACAGCTGACCATCGAACGGCCTTATCCGCGCCATCGCGACGATCCCTATCTGGTGGACCTGCGCCGCCAGATAATGGGCTTGCTCGGGTTGGGAGAAAGCTGGTAATCATCGGTTGAATGCCCACGCACTCACTGCGATACAACAAAGATCTAATGTGGGAGCGGGCTTGCTCGCGAAGGCGGTGTATCAGTTGACACATGCATAGACTGACACACCGCCTTCGCGAGCAAGCCCGCTCCCACATTAGATCAGCGGTGTGTTACTGATCTCATTCCATAAGGGGTATCGCGCCATGAGTTTCACTTCGTTGCATTGGGGCGCGTACCGTCCGCAGGTTGTCGATGGAAAACTGCAGGCCATGGTCCCCGTGGAATGGGACCCGGATCCGTCGCCCATCGGTGCCTCGATCCCTGAGGCCATTACCTCGCCGACGCGGATTCTGCGGCCGGCGGTGCGCCGCAGTTTTCTCGCCGAACCCGGCGCTCACCCCGAGCTGCGCGGTCAGGAACCTTTCGTCGAAGTGTCGTGGGACATCGCCCTGGACCTGGTCGCCCGGGAGCTGAAACGGGTCAAGACCGAGCAGGGCAATCAGGCGATTTTCGGCGGCAGCTACGGCTGGGGCAGTGCCGGGCGTTTCCACCATGCGCAGAGTCAGTTGCACCGCTTCCTCAATCTGTTCGGCGGCTATGTGTTCAGCATGGACAGCTACAGCCTTGGCGCCGGAAGGGTGCTGATGCCGCACATCGTCGGCAACATGGATTGGCTGCTGGCGGCGCATACCTCATGGAAAAACCTCGCCCAGCATTGCCAATTGTTCGTGGCCTTCGGCGGCCTGCCAGCGAAAAACGCCCAGACCAGCCCCGGTGGCGCCAGTGAGCATCTGTTGTCCCGCGCACTGCAAGACATGTCCGAGGCCGGCGTGCAGTTCGTCAACGTCAGCCCCTTGCGCGAGGACCTGACCGGGCCGAAAAACATTCAATGGTTGCCGGTTCGCCCCGGCAGTGACACCGCGCTGATGATGGCGTTGGCCTTCGTGCTGGTCAGCGAAGGTATGCACAACGAGGGCTTCGTTCAGCGCTACACGGTCGGCTATGAGCGGTTTCGCGAGTACCTGCTCGGTCAGGTCGATGGCCAGCCCAAAGACCCGGAGTGGGCCCAGGCACTGACCGATATTCCGGCACAGCAAATCACCGACCTGGCGCGACGCATGGCCAGTCAGCGGACCTTGATCAACATCGCCTATTCCCTGCAGCGTTCGGTGCACGGCGAACAGCCGTTCTGGATGACCGTGACCCTGGCCGCGCTGCTCGGCCAGATCGGCCTGCCGGGCGGTGGTTTCGGTTTGGGTTACGGCTGCATGAACAACACCGGCAGCGGTCGCAAAGCGTTTTCCGGGCCGCGCTTTTCCCAAGGGGTCAATCCGGTCAAGGATTTCATTCCGGTGGCGCGGGTGACCGACATGCTGCTCAACCCCGGCGCGCCGTTTGACTACAACGGCAAGCAACTGCATTACCCGGACATCCGCCTGGTGTATTGGGCGGGGGGCAACATCTTTCACCACCATCAGGACCTCAACCGTTTACTGGAAGCCTGGAAACGTCCGCAGACCATTATCGTTCACGAGCAATTCTGGACCGCCCAGGCGAAGTACGCGGACATCGTCCTGCCGGCAACCACGGCCCTGGAGCGCAACGACATCGGCAGCTCGGCGTCGGACCGTTTCATGATCGCGATGCAGCAAGCGATCGAGCCAGTGGGTGAGTCTCGGGATGACTATTCCATCCTCGCGGACATCGCCGAGCGCCTCGGTTTCGCCGAAGCCTTCACCGAAGGCCGCGATGCCGAGGCCTGGTTGCGCTTTACCTATGACGAGTCTCGGCGCAGGGCGCAGGAACACGGGATTGAACTGCCGGACTACGACACGTTCTGGCGCGATGGTTTGTTCGAAATTGCCTACCCCGAGACCGATACCGTCTTGCTCAAATCCTTCCGCGAAGACCCGGTTGCGAACCCGCTGCCAACCCCTTCGGGACGCATCGAAATCTTTTCCGAGCGCATCGCCAGTTTTGGCTACACCGACTGCCCCGGGCACCCGGTGTGGCTGGACAAACCGCCGGCAGCATTCCCGCTGCAGCTGATTTCCAACCAACCGAAAACCCGCCTGCACAGTCAGTACGACCACGGCGCCTACAGCCGTGCCTCGAAGATCCAGCAGCGTGAACCGTTGACCCTCAACCCCGACGACGCGCGGGCTCGGGGCATTGTCGAGGGCGACGTGGTCAAGGTATTCAATGAGCGCGGCGCCTTCCTGGCCGGGGTGATTGTCTCGGACGGAATCCGCCCCGGCGTGGTGCAAATCGCCACCGGGGCCTGGTTCGATCCGCTGGTGCATGGCGAGCGACACAGCCTGGAAAAACACGGTAACCCGAACATGGTCACCGCCGATATCGGCTCGTCGAGTCTGTCCCAAGGCTGCTCGGCGCAAACCGCGTCGGTGGAGATCGAGAAGTGGGATCAGGCGTTGCCAGCCGTTACGGCGTTCGAGCCACCGGCGATGGTTTGACTGTACCGGATGCATGCCATGGCGAAGACCTGTGGGAGCGGGCTTGCCCGCGATAAGGTCGTGTCGGTCGATAGAGATGTCGACTGAATGATCGCTATCGCGAGCAAGCTCGCTCCCACAGAATTTGCGTGAACCGGCCAACCTGGCGCAGCACTCAGAACGCGTATTGCACCCGACTGTAGTAATACCCACCCGTAAAACCGAACGGTGAATAGCTGCCCCAGTTGTCGCCAAACGACGAGTTGGGTACACCAATATGGTCGGGGTATTTGTCGAACAGGTTCTGCGCACCGACGGCGACGGTCAGTTGTTTGGTAAGCGCATACGCCACGTCCAGATCGGTAATCCACTTGGCCGAATATTCGCGGTCCAGGCTCGGATCGCTTGAACTGTTGACCTCGGTGTACGTGCCATAACGGGTCAGCCGCAGGTTCACGTCGAAGTCGTGGATCGCCCAGTCGGCGGAGAAGATCATCTTGCTGCTGGGCGAGGTCTTGGTGATCAGTGCTCGTGACTGGCGCCCGAGCAACTGGAAGTTGCTGCCCACGGCCGTGAGTTGCGAGGGGGTTTCGTTGACGCTGAGGATTTGCGTGTGGTTGTAGTTCAGCGCCGCGGTCCAGCGCACCGAGCCGAACTGGTTCAGGTTCTGCCGGTAATTGCCGACCACATCGACCCCTGAGGTGCGGGTGTTGGCGCCGTTGGTGAAGTACTGCGCCCCGGCCGTGGCGGGCACGCCGATGCTGTCGAGCAGCGCCGCGACGCCCGGCCCCTGGAAGCGTTCGCTGAGCACCAGGCGGTCGCGCAGGTTGATCACGTAGCCGTCGACGGTCAGGCTCAGGTCGTCACTGGGTGTCAGGGCGAAACCGAGGCTGAAGTTGGTCGAGCGTTCCGGTTTCAACGCGCTGGCACCGAGTGCCTGGGCGCCGGCCGAGTCCACCGGCAGGATCACGTAGTTGTAGGACTGGTAGACGCCATTGATGGTGTCGAACCCGGTCGAGCGCGCGGTGAAGATCTCGTTGGCCAGCGACGGTGCGCGAAAGCCATTGCTGATGGTGCCGCGCACCGAGAACACCGGGTTGAATTCGTAGCGGGTGCTGAGCTTGCCGCTGCGAGTCGCTCCGACGCCTTCGTTGTAATGCTCGTAACGCGCAGCGACGCCGAGGTACCACTGTTCGACGGGATAGAAACCCAGGTCGATGTAGCTGGCGACGCTGTTGCGACTGACTTTCTGCGCGTCGTCAGGGGTAATGCCGTTGGTGACCTGCGCCCCCGGATCAGGCCGTTGCCCGGCACGCGGATGGCCGGCCGGAAACACGTAGCCGCCATCGATGTACGAGGCTTCCGAGCCGGCGCGGGTCTCGTAGCTTTCACGCCGATGCTCGAAACCGAAGGCCACATCCAGCGGCTTGGCCAGACCGATCTCGTAGCTGTTTTTCAGGTCCAGGTTGCTGGTCAACTGGTCGGCGATGTAGATCCCGGAGGTGAACTTGTTCGGGGTGCTTTCCCCCAGTGACGGGTTCTGATTGTCGTAGGTGCGTTGCTTGGCGTAGTTGCGCCCGTAGGTGCTGCTCAGGTCCCAGGCCCAATCGCCGATGCCGATGTTGTCGCCCTTGGCGCCGAACGCGGACTGGAAGTCGGTTTCATTGACCAGCCAGTACGGGCTGTAACCATCAGGAAAACCATTGGGCCCGGTGGTGATGGTATTGCGGCCACTGGGCAGGCGGAAGTTCTGGCCGTCGTTGTTCTCCCGCGTGGCCACGGTTGAGAACGAGTACAGCGTGACGGCATCGTTCAGCGGCAGGTCGAGGTTGTAAGCGGCATCCGCCAACTGACTGCGCGGCAAGCCATAGCCTTTGTAGGTGTGATGGCTGGCGGTGGCCTCACGCGGATCGGGTGAACCGTCGGCCAGTGGATAGTAATGCGAGCTGTAGCCGTTGCTGCCGGCCTTGTTGTCCCGTTCCTGATAGCGGGTGTCGAGCGAGAGGTTGAGCACGCCGGCGTCGCCGACTTCAAAACCATAGTTGATCGCCTCTTGCCCGGTCCCGCGTTTGCCGTCGTAACCCTGGCCGAGGGTGGTGTCGGAGCTGCCGCCGGTGGTCTGTTTGAGGATGATGTTGATCACCCCGGAAATCGCGTCCGAACCGTACTGCGCGGCGGCGCCGTCACGCAGCACCTCGATGTGATCGATGGACGCCACCGGGATCAGGTCGAGGTCGCTGGGCGCGGCACCGCTGTTGATCCCGTTGATGTTCAGCGTGGCGCTGGTGTGTCGGCGTTTGCCGTTGACCAGCACCAACACGTGGGAGGCGGTCAGTCCGCGCAACGTGGCCGAACGCACCACGCCGCTGGCATCCCAGCCGGCGCGGTCGGGCAGGTTGAAGGACGGGATGAATTTACTCAGCGCCTCCAGCAGGCTCGGTTTGCCCACCGAGCGCAGCTGTTCGCCGGTGACCACGTCGATCGGTGTCGGGCTGGTGGTGACGGTGCGTTGCTCGGTGCCACGGTTGCCGGTGACGACTACCGTGTTGAGGGTCGGTGAGGTGGTTTCAGCGGCCTCGATGCTGAAGGAGGCGAGACCGCAGGCAATCGACAAGGGCAGTAATAGTGGGCGGTACGTCGGCGCTAAGCGGCGCTCTTGGTGATTGAACATAAACGTGAAGCTCCTGAAGGTCGGGTGATTTCCATGTCACTTCTTGCGCGCGGCGACGGCCTCGATTTCCACCAGGCCACCGGGCAGTGGCAGGGCCACGACTTGAATGGCGGTGCGCGCCGGTTTGTTCGGTTGCGCGCTGCTGCCGAAGAACGGCGTATAGCCTTCTTGCAGCCCGGCGAAGTCGAGCTTGCCGCCCTTGGCCGGATCACCCACCAGGAACACTCGAAGTTGCACCACATCGCCCAACCCCAGACCCTGGCTTTCCAGTACACCTTTGAGCTTGTTCAGAATCGAAGTGGTCTGGGTCGCGGTATCGCCGTAGGCGGCGAAGGAATCCTTCGCAGCTTTCGGGTCATGCAGGTCGGCGAGCAGGCCGCTGACAAACAGCAAGTCGGTTTGCGCCGGCACCGACACCGCCAGTGAAATCGGGAAGTTCGAGTTGGGCAGGGCGACGCGTTTGATCTCGTCGGCGTGGCTGCTGAGGGCGGTTGCGGTCATGAGGAGTCCTGTCAGTAAAGTGATGGCTTTCATCGTTCAGTCCTTTATGAAAAAAGTCGGGTGGTAACGCTAATGCCAGTTAGTTGAGATGAACCTGTGGGAGCGGGCTTGCTCGCGAAGGCGGCGGCACCGTCAACATTGATGTCGCCTGACACACCGCTTTCGCGAGCAAGCCCGCTCCCACATTGATCGCCATCAGGCGGCAACGCCCGGTTGCTGGCGTTCGGCATGCCGGCCAATCAGTGCAACGATGCGTCGCGCCGAGTCGGCGGCGCTGTTTTGCCAGATACCGACGCCGCCATGAGCGAGGGCATCGCTGGCCAGATACGTACGGCCCTGCGGTTCGTTGAGGATTTGATAGGCGCTCTCGCCGACCTCGTCGTTGACGATCCACGGGCCTTTGCTGAAGGGCACCTTGGCCCAGTTGATCGCCACCGGTTTTTGCAGCTTGGTGCTGTGGCCGGGGTGCAGCAGTTCCACGGCCTGGCGGGACGAGGCGAACTGTTCGGCGAGGGATTTTTTGCTGAAGGCCTGGGCTGATTCGCTGGTGTTGTACGCCGCGACCAAAATGCCCTGGGCACTGTTGAGGCGATCGCTGGGATACCACAACCCTTTGACTTCATGGTCGAGGTAAGAGAGCCCGCCGTAGATGTTGAAGTCGGTTTCCCAGAAGCGCGGCGACTGCCAGGCCACTTTGTTGGCCTGATCGCTTTGCGCGCTGAGAATCGCTTGCTTGAACGGCGCGCTGAAGTTGCTCGGCAACTTCGCCAGCAGCGGCAGGGGCACGGTGACGATGGCGTAATCGGCGTTCAGGGTTTGCGTGGTGCCGGTCTTGCGATCACGGTAGGTGATGCGGCTGCCTTGTTCCGAGGTCTGGATATCACTGACTTCAGCGTTGAAGCGCACCGCGTCCTTGAGCTTCTCGTAGAACGCATAGGGAATCCGGTCCATGCCACCGACCGGCTGGAACATGGTCGAGGAGAACTCCGGAATCTCATCGAACACCAACGCACCCCACAGCTTGGGATTGAGCAGGGTTTGCAGTTCCAGCGGCGCTCGCGTGACTCCGGTTTGATCGCCGGCGCCGGGCACGCGGTCGTAACCCGAGCGCACCGAACCCTTGTATTTGAAGTCGGCGTTGAGGTCGCCGTAGACCTTGAGGAAATTCAGCAGGGCCTGGCGATCGTCGGCGCTCAAATCCTGGTCGAGGGCTTTGCGGCTGACGGTGCGCGCCAGCAGTTCGGACAGTTGTCCGCGGGTGTCGTTGACCGCCTGGCGCAACTGGAACGCCGGTTTTTTCGGGTCAGGCAAGGCCAATGCATTGCGGCTGCTGTTGACCAGCACTTGCAACTCGACACCCAACTCACGGCAGTAACCGAGGATCGTCTGGTGATGGCTGGGAATGCGCGCGGGGCCGGCGTTGAAAAACTGCCCGTCATCGAAGTCGACGGTCTGGCTGACACCGTCGTCGAAATCGATTTTAGTCCCGCGACGCAACGTCCAGTTGCGCCCGCCAACCCGCTCGCGGGCTTCGAGAATGGTCACGGTGAAGCCGGCCTTGCGCAGCTCATAGGCACTGACCAGCCCGGAAATGCCGGCACCGACCACCACCACATTTTTACCTTTGCCACTGTTGCCCAGTTGCAGCGGGTTGAAACTCGACGCCACCGCCTGAGGTGTCAGCCCCAACGCGCCGAGGGCGCTGACTGCGGCGGAATAGCCACCGACGGCGGCAATACGGGAAATCAGTTCCCTGCGAGTGAAAGCCATAGTGATGCTCCTTGGCATGCTTGCCTGTATCGGGTTAGAGGTCGTAGCGCACCGACAACAGGACGGTGCGCGGATCGTTGATCGAGTAGAAACGGGCGCCACTGGAAGGCACGAAGCCGACCGATTGCGGGTAGGCGCGATCGAGCAGGTTTTTCACCGCGAGGGTGGTCGTCCAGTGACCGTCGCTGGAGAGGTAGCGGGTGTTGGCGTTCCAGAAGGTCTGCTGGGGGATTTCCTGGACATCGTCGTTCAGCGCATTGGCGTAGGACTTGGTCTGGAACTGCGCATCCGTGCCGGCCAGCCAGACGCCGGGCAATCCGGCCGGGATCGTGTAGTTGAGGCCGACGCTGGCGTTCCAGCGTGGCGAGAACACCAGCTGTTTGCCGTTGGCATCGACGCCGGCGCCGCTGGCGTTTTCGAAGTCGTCGTACTGGCTTTGCAGGTAGCCAACGTTGGCGGTCAGTTGCAGGTCGTTGGTCAGTGCGCTCAGGGTTTCCAGCTCGACACCGTAGGTGTGCGCTTGGCCGACGTTAGTCCGCAGGCTGACACCCAGCGCCGGGTCGTAGGCGTTGGTCTGCAGGTCCTTGTAGTCGTTGTAGAACAGCGCAAGGTTGGCGCGCAGGCGCTGGTCGAAGAAGTCGCCCTTGAAGCCGGTTTCCCAGGTGGTCACGTCCTCCGGCGAGAACGCCTGTTCAGCAGCGGCCTGGGTCGGCGCACGGTTGTCGAAGCCACCGGCCTTGAACCCTTTGGCCACGTAGGCGTACTGATTGAGGTGCGGGGTCCAGGCGTATTCGAAGCCGAGTTTGGGGCTGGTGGACTGCCAGGACTTGCTCGAATCGGCGCTGAAGTTGGTTCCGGTGATTTGCCGGTCGGTGGTGATGGCGTAGTTGGTGTAGTCGAAGTTCTTGTGCTCGCGGGTAAAGCGCAGCCCGGCGATCAGCGACAGTTGTGGGGTGATCTTGTAGCTGCCCTGGCCGTACAGCGCGTAGCTCTCGGTGTTGGTCGTGCTGTATTGGCCCTGGCCGATCACCCGATTGCGTGCGACGGAGAACGTCAGGTTGTCGCGGTCCGCCTCGAATTTTTCACGGTACAGGTACAGGCCGGTGCTGAAGCTGAACTTGTCGTAATCGCCGTTGAGCTGGAACTCCTGGGTGGCGTAGTCCTGCTTGTACAGAATCAGGTTTTGCTGGATCAGCGCCGCTTGCCCCGAGTTGTCGTAGTTCACCGGTTGATGGAACGCCGAATAGGCGGTCACCGATTTGAAGTTCAAGTGGTCGTCGATGGCGTAGATCGCGCGCAGCACCGAGCTGCCCTGATCGAGACGGTTCTTCGGGTTGAGGCTGCTGTAACTCTTGAACTTATCGAAGTGGCCGTCGGCATCAAACGGCGTGTAGCTGGTGGTGTCGCCACGGTCGAATGTGCCGGCCAGGGTCAACTGCACATCCCACGGCGAATCGTCGGGCTTGAAGCGCAGCTTTCCGCGGTAGGACTGGATGTCGACGTTGTTCACGTCCGAGCCGCGAGTCGGGTTTGAGACGGTGCCGTCACGGGTCAGGCGAATCGCCGAAAAGCTGCCGAACAACGCGTTGTCCACCAGCGGGCCGCTGATCAGCAGGCGGCCGTTCTGGGCGTTGTAATCGCCGGCACCGAGCTCGAAGAAACCACGGGTTTCCTGGGTCGGGTCGCGAGTGATCACACGGATCGCGCCGGCGCTGCTGTTGCGTCCGTACAGCGTGCCTTGCGGGCCGCGCAGGACTTCGACGCGCTCGACGTCGTTGAAGTCGAGCATCGAGGAAATGGCCCGTGGGATGTACAGGTCATCGGCGTAGACCGCGACGGCCGACTCCTGGATCGGATCGGTCTCACCGATGCCGCGAATCCCGTAGGTCTGCGCGCTGTAGGAGATCGACTGGCGACTGAGGGTCAGGTTCGGCACCTGCCCGGAGAGGTCGCGAATGCTTTTGATCTGTTTGTCGTCGAGGGCTTTTTCGTCGAACGCTGAAATCGCCAGCGGGGTTTTTTGCAGGTCTTCGCTGTGGTGTTCAGCGGTGACGGTCACAACAGGCAGGGCACCATCCTTGGTGTTTTCGTCGGCGTGGGCCGACAAGCCGAACATCGCCAGCGATACCGCCAGCGTCAGGCGGTTGGAACGGAAAGTGGTGTGCATGGTGAGCCCCAGGTGTGTCAGTGCGGCGTTGATGTCGTTATGTTTTTTTAGGCAAAGCGTTGCCGGGGCCAGGGTTCGAAAGCCATGGCGGGGCGGGCTTGAGCCGGTTTCAGGTTTAGGTATGGCGGTTGACCGTGGGGTGGTGTCGGCCGGAAAAACGAGCAGTTCCGTGGGCCTCCACCTGGTCAGGGGTCGGTGATGGTTGTAACAGTATTTGTATAAACAGAGGCTGTAAAAGTCCGATTAGTTATAAGGTAATTATAAGAAATAGGTATTAAATTAATAAAATAAATGCGTAAAGCTGATGTTGTGTTCTGCCGGATGCGCAGAACCAATGTGGGAGCGGGCTTGCTCGCGAAGGCGGTGTATCAGGCAACATTGATGTCGCCTGACACTCCCTCTTCGCGAGCAAGCCCGCTCCCACATTGGATTGCGTTTGACTGACGTTCAATACCCGCGCTGGACGTTCGCCGGATTCTCCAGCGTCAGGCCATTGAGGAAGCGCTCAAGGTTGGCCAGGAAACTGTCGGCAATCTCATGGCGACTGTTGCTGGAGATCGCCGAGGTATGCGGTGACAGGCGCACCCGTGGATGGGCATAGAGCGGGTGCCCATCCGGCAGCGGTTCGGGCTCGGTGACGTCCAGTGAGGCGAGGCCGATGTGGCCGGTGTCCAGCGCTTCAAGCAGGGCGCCATGATCGAGCAAGCCACCCCGGGCGATGTTGATCAGGTGCAGGCCGGGTTTGGCGCTGGCTAGCACTGCGCTGTCGACGATGTGCCGGGTCGAGTCGGTCAGGGGCGCGGCCAGCACCAGGTGATCGGCGCGGGCAAACAGGTCATGGATATCCGTCGCCGCTTCCACACCCTCAACCTCGAACGGCGTCTGACTCTGACGCAACGCCACCACCTTGATGCCCAACGCATGGGCCTTGGTCGCCAGGCTGCGGCCAATGGCACCGAAGCCGAGAATCCCCAGAGTGCTGCCCTTGAGCGGTGTCAGCGCGGTGAAATTCCATTGCGAGTCATGCACCCAGATGTCCGGCAGGCGCTTGGCCGCAGCGAAGATTGCCGCCAGGGCGAACTCGGCAATGTTCTCCGCCGCGCTGCCCCGCGACGTGCTCACGGGCGGACCGTTGAACAGCCACTTCGGGTAGAAGTCGATGCCCGAAGACACCACTTGAATCCATTGCAAGCCGTAGGGCCAGCCCGGTGGCGGTGTGTCCGGCGCCTGATAACCGCGCACATTGATCGGCCGCGCGAGCAGGATGCCGACTTCCGCCGGCAGGTCGCTGGGCACGCCGGCCGGCACGCCAATGACCCGGGCGCCGGGGTGCGATAGCGCGAGGCGTTGGCGGATCACTTCGTTGAAGTCTTCATCCAGTTGGCTGGCGATAACAAATTGGCTCATGGGCGTTCCCCAGATTGGAATGCAGACTGGCGCTGGGCGAAGACCGCTTTGCCGACGCCTTGCAGAACGGCGTCGTTTTGCGGCGTGTGAACGCGACTGCACAACACGTCGCGGTAATGCCGTTGCAGCGGATTGTGGCGTGACAGGCCGGGATTGCCGGACGCCTCGATGGCCAGCTCGACAGCGCGGATGGCGTTGCCGGTCACCAGGTATTTCAGTTGCGCCGCGTTACTCGCGGGCGTGTGACCTTCAGCGGCGGCATCGAGCAGGCTGCGGTTGGCGAACAGCAGGGTGTCGATGTGGCCGACGGTTTCCTGGAAGCGTGGCAGGGTCGACAACGCCGCGCCGAGGTTGGACGGCTTGCGTGTTTCCAGCCAGCCCACCAGCCAGTCGCGCGCGGCTTGGGCGACGCCGTCGTAGACCGATGACAGCAACACCGACATCCACAGAAACCCATCGCCATCGAGTTCGGGTTGCGGAGCGCTCCTCGGGCTGACGCTGACGGCGTGATCCAGCGGCACCAGCACATTGTCGAACACCACTTCATGGCTGCAGGTGGCGCGCATGCCCAGATGGTCCCAATCCTCGATGATGCTGATGCCGGGCGTGTCCTTGTGCACCAGCCAGGCACCGACCAGCGGGTCCTCATCGGTGCTGCGCGCCCAGACGCTGAACCAGGTCAGGCCATGACTGCCGGTGGAGTAGATTTTCCGGCCGCTGATGCGCCAGCCTGCGGCGGTGCGCCTGGCGATGGTCGCGGGCAGGCCGCCACGGGCCGGGGTGCCGAGGTCGGGTTCGACGCGCAAGGCGTTGATCAATGCGCCGTTCTGAACAGCGTCTTGAGCCACCTGCAAGCGCAGCGCTTCGGGCCAGTTTCTACTGTCTTGCAGGCGCGCGTGCTGGATGTATTGCATCACCAGAATCAACGCGGTCGACGGCTCACCTTTGGCGATCGCGCTGATGGCCTTGCGCGCCTGCGCCAGATTCGCGCCGCCACCGCCAAGGGCTTTGGGCACAGTCAGTGCGACCAGGCCGTGTTCATGCAACAGCGTGAAGTTGTCCTGCGGGAAGGCACCGCTCTCGTCATAAACGTGGGCGCTGGCGGCCAGTTGTTGACCAATGTTTTCCAGCAGTGCTTCGAAGTTGGCCGCTTCGATCGATCGCAGCAAGGGCGGGTGTTGAGAAGAAAGGCTCATGGTGAATTCACTCGATCAAAAAATGGAAGTCAGCTCATAGCGGCAATAACGGGAAGTTTTTGTCCCACAACGGACTGACATCGAGCCGTTCGCTCAACACGCCGGCGTCGAAGAACAAATCAGCCACTTCCTGCTGCGAGGCAACGGCCTGGTCGCTCACTTCGATGATTCTCGATGCCTGGCTGCGGTTGTTGTACATGTCGAGAAACACTGCTTTGTCGACGCCCAGCAGTTGCGCCGATTTCGCCGCCCAGGGTTCGGGGTTGTTGTTGATCCATTCCAGCGTGCGTGCCTGGCGTTGCAGGTAGTCCTGAATCGCTTGCTTGCGCAACGGGTCTTCCAGTGCGGCGGGGCGTGCGGCGATCAAATAATTGCCGGACAGATAACCCAGCGCGGTTTTCAAGACCCGGGCGCCACTGCGGAATTTCGCCAGTTGGATAAACACCCCGTAGATCACCCAGGCATCGAGCTGACCACTCTGGAAAGCGCTGAAACCATCCTGCGGCGTCAGCGCCACGGGCGTGATGTCCTTCATGGTCAAGCCTTGCTCCTTCAGGGCCTTGATCAGGAAATAGTGCGACGTGGTGGAGC
Organism: Pseudomonas sp. NPDC086251; assembly: GCF_044746405.1. NCBI lineage: Bacteria > Pseudomonadati > Pseudomonadota > Gammaproteobacteria > Pseudomonadales > Pseudomonadaceae > Pseudomonas > Pseudomonas sp. NPDC086251. The sequence goes on along the minus strand of NZ_JBIVBY010000028.1, from coordinate 39,595 downwards.
GCACGTAGCCGACCCTTTTGCCGCGCAACTGCGCCACCGATTCCAGTGTCGAGTCCTTGGGGATCAGGAACACCTGGTTGTTCACGTCGCCTTGCAGCACCGCGATCAGCCGCGGTTGCCGATGGCTCTGGATCGAAAAGATCGGTGGGATCTCGCTCATCCCGCCCACGTCGAGGCTGCCCGAGGCCAATGCTTCGACGATCAGGTTGCCGCCGGCGAATTCCGAGTAATCGACTTTGTAGGGCGTGTTGGCGGTGCCGGCATCCTCGGTGAAATACGAGTCCTGGCCCCGGTAGGTGGCGACGCCCAGCGTCAGGTCCGAGAGCCTGGTATTTTGCGCGAACGCACGCGGAGTCAAGCCGAGCGATGACAGCCCCAACGCCCCAAGGGCGATGGAGCTGGCAGTCAGGAAGCCGCGACGATTGAACTGTCCCTGTGTGATCTTTTTCGTCATGGTCAGGCTCTTGTCAGATGGCAACGTGCAAGGCGGTTTGCCCGAGCAGCTGTTCGACCGCGCGCAACACCGGCGCGGCCTCGGTACGCACTAGCCAGTCCGGGCTGACTTCGGCAAAGGCCACCGTGCCGTCCTGGGCGATGACCACCACGGTCGGTTGCGGCAATTCCCAGGTGCCGGTGCCGGTGGTTTCGCCGATGCCCTTGCCCTTGGCCAGTGCGGCTTTGCGCGAGGCTTCGTCGAAGCTGTAGAGAATGCCCAGGCGTCGGCCGAGGTGATTGTCCGGGTCGCTGGCCACCTGCAAGTCGAGGTTGTGCCGGGTCTTGATCTCCACCAGCTTTTCCGGCACTTGCGGGCTGACCGCCACCAGCGGCACGCCCAGCGCATGCAGTTGCGGATAAAGCTGGCGTTGGTAATAGGGCAGGGCGATGTTGCACGCCGGGCAGCCAGCGAAGCGGAAGAAAATCAGCACCGCCGGACCGTTGGCGAGCAACTCGTCACGGCTCAGGCTGCCGCCTTCGACCTTCAACAAGGTGAACGGCTCAAGCGAGTCGCCGGCTCTGACGAAGTCGTCGATCCGGGCTTCATTCACCAGGCGCTGACGCTGATCGATATTGACTTGCAGGGCCGCCGGCTCCCAGGTCGCCAGACGCTCGGCATGCAAGTTCGCCAACAGGTGGTTGAGGGATTCGCTCATGCCAGTGCCTCGCTTTTCTCTTCAACTTGAGTGGTGGTGTGACGGTTGATGGGGACGTCGAGGCCGAGGTTGTCGCGCAGGGTTTTGCCGCTGTACTCGTCGCGAAACAGCCCGCGCTGTTGCAGGATCGGCACCACCAGTTCGGTGAAATACTGCAGGCCATCCGGCAACAACGAATTGATGATGAAACCGTCCGCAGCCCCTTGTTCAAACCATGTCTGAAGTGCATCGGCGACCTGCTCGGGCGTACCGACAAAATCGCGCCGTGGCCGGGAGAAACGCAGGGCGACTTCGCGCAAGGTCAGGCCTTCGTCCCTGGCCAGTTGCTTGATGCGGTCCGAGCCGCCTTTCTGGCTGTTCGAGCCCAGATCGCCGAGCTCTGGGAACGGTGCATCCAGCGGGTATTGGCTGAAGTCATGGTCATTGAACGGGCGGCCGAGGGCGACGATCGCGTCTTCAATGGTCACCAGCTCTACGGCTTGCTGGTAGCGGCTTTCAACTTCCGCTTCATCACGCCCGACGATGGGACGGATGCCCGGCAGGATCGACAGCTTCTGCGCCTCCCGACCGAAGCCGCTGGCGCGTTTTTTCAGGTCTTGATAGTAGGCGCGGGCCTCGTCGAAGCCTTCAGGGCTGACGAAAATCGCATCGGAGTTTTTGGCAGCGAAATTACGCCCGGCCTCCGAGGTGCCGGCCTGGAAAATCACCGGCTGACCTTGGCGCGAGCGGGCGATATTGAGCGGGCCTTTCACCGAGAAAAACTCACCCTTGTGTTCCAGGGCATGCAGTTTGCCGGGGGTGAAAAACTCGCCGCTTTGCTTGTCGTAGGCGAAGGCATCGTCTTCCCAGGAGTCCCACAAGCCTTTCACCACATTCACGTGTTCCTTGGCGATGCGGTAACGCACGGCGTGCGGTGGGTGTTCGGCCTTGCCGAAGTTATCGGCGGTGCCGCTGAGCCATGAGGTGACCACGTTCCAACCGGCGCGACCGCCGCTGATGTGATCCAGCGAAGCGAATTGGCGCGCGACCTGGAACGGTTCGGTGTAGCTGACGGTGACGGTCGCCACCAGGCCGATGTGCTGCGTAGTCGCGGCCAGGGCCGAGAGGATGGTCAGCGGTTCGAAGCGATTGAGGTAGTGCGGGCTGGATTTTTCGTGGATGTGCAGGCTGTCGGCGATGAACACGAAATCGAACTTCGCGCCCTCGGCCAATTGCGTCTGCTGCTTGTAAAAGTCGAAGTTCACACTGGCGTTGGCCAGGGCCTGTGGGTGGCGCCATTCGCCCCAGCCATGACCGACGCCATGGACCATCGCACCGAGTTTCAGTTGCCGTTGTTTGCTCATGGTTCTACTCCTGAGTCAGTCGCATCGTTATCGGGATGCCTGGTTTTGTTGGGCACGCTTGGCGTTAAAGCTCTTGTCGAAGCCTTGGGAGACGTCGATGTGTTGGGTGAGAATGCCTTCTTCCTGATAGATGTCCGCGGTGGTTTGCAGGCCGCCGATGACCGTGTCGTCGATCTCCACCGGTTCCATGTGCGTGCCTTTGGCCACGGCGACATGCACGGCCAGCGGCAAGCCGGTCACGCGGGCCTGGGCGGCGGCGTATTCCTCGGGATGGGCGTTGGTCCAGCGATAGGCGCGGTCGACCCGGGCGACGAAATCGTCGAGCTGCTGGCGTTTGCCGGCGATGGCCTGGCTGGTGGCGGCGAGGTACAAATGGTTGGTCAGCAGGGTTTCGCCGCTGGCCAAGACCTTGGCCTGATTCTGGGTGGTGGAAATCGTGGTGTACGGGTCCCAGGTCGACCAGGCGTCGGCACTGCCGTTGTCCAGGAGGATGCGCGACTCGCTCGGCAGCAGGTAGATGAACTGCACGTCGTGGGTGCTCAGGCCGGCGCTGCGCAAGGCTTTGATCGCCAGGAAATGGCCGATGGAGCCGCGAGTGGTGACGATGCGCTTGCCCTTGAGATCGCTGGCGTTGTTCAGCGGCGAATCCTTGGGTGCGAGGATGGCCGTGGTGTAGCGACCCTCGGCGTGGATGATGCTGACGACCTTGATCGGCGCGCCGGCCCCGAGGGCGAAGACGTAGGGCGCATCACCCAGGGCGCCGATGTCCACAGCGCCGGCATTCAGCGCTTCGCCGAGCGGCGCGGCGGCAGGGAATTCGGAGAACTGGATCTCGTAAGGCACGTTCTTCAGCTCGCCGGACACCTCCAGCAGCACCTTGATCGACGACTTTTGATTGGCCACCAGCAGCGGTTGAAGGTCGCTGGCCTGGCTGGATGCAGCGAAGCCCAGGGTGCAGAAGAGGCTTAACAGCAGAGGTTTGAGTGACATGGGAAACTCCAGGCGGTGGTTGCGTTTCGTGGGGCCTCCGCCTGGAGAAGGGGTCGGTCTGGAGTTGACGTTATATCTATAAAAAGTCTCTGTGAAATTCTTTATGGTTATAAGCTAATTATTAAGTTGTCTGATTTTAATATTAACTATTATTAAATAAATGCATTAAGTGATGCGTAACCTGTAGGAGCGAGGCTTGCCCGCGAAGAACGATAACGCGCAACGCCTGGCAAACCGTGGTGTCTGCTTCGCGGGCAAGCCTCGCTCCTACAGGGCAGCGGCATACCGTCAGAAGTTGTAGGCCAGACGTGTGTAGTAATAGGCCCCACCAAACCCGAAGGGCGAGAACTGCCCGTATTTGTAGCCTCCCGCCCAATCCTGGATGCCGTTCTTGTCCGGGTACACGTTGAACAGGTTGTTCGCCCCCAGTGCCACTGTCAGGTGCTGAGTCAGGTCGTAGGCGGCGTCCACGTCAGTGATCCACTTGGCGCTGAATTTGCGATCGTTCACCGGGTTGTTGTCACCCTCGATGTAACTGCCAAAACGCGTAACGGCCAGGTTCAGGTTGTAAGCGGTGACTTTCCAGTTCGCCGCCAGGATCAGTTTCGACTGCGGCGTGGCGACGGTCAGGTCCTTTTGCAGGCGCCGGTCGAACAGTTGATAGCTCGGCCCCAGGCCGCTGAGTGCGGGTGGGTTGTCCTGGAGTTTTTCGATCTTGGTCTGGTTCCAGTTATAGGCCGCGCTCCAGCGGATCTGGCCGTATTCGTCCAGTTGCTGGCGGTATTCGTTGACGATGTCGACGCCGCGAGTTCGGGTGTCGACCGCGTTGGTGTAGTACTGGGCAAACAGGCCCGGAGACAAGCCGTTGGCGACGAGAATTTGCGAGACCTCAGGGCCGCCCAGCAGGCTGGTGGAGACGATGCGGTCGCGAATGCCGATCTGATAGAAGTCGGTGGTCAGTCGATAGTTTTGCGTCGGCTCGTAGGTGAAGCCGAAGCTGTAGTTCAAGGATTTTTCAGGCTTGAGTTTTTCTGCGCCCAGGGCCTGGGCCTCGGTGGTGTCCACCGGCAACACCTTGACCGGCACCGAGACCTGCTGGCCGTTGACCACACCGCCGGAGGTGAACGTCGACGAGGCATAAATGGTCTGCGCCAGGGACGGTGCACGGAAGCCGTTATTGACCGTGCCGCGCAGGGCGAAGGCGTCGGTGATTTTATAGCGGGTGGAGAACTTGCCGCTCCAGGTGCTGCCGATGTCCTGGGTGTAGCGCTCGTAGCGAGCGGCCACGCCGACGTACCATTTATCGGTCACGTCGAGGCCCAGATCGAGGTAACTGGCGACGTTGCTGCGGCTGATTTCCCCGGCATCGGCGGGGCTGGTGCCGTTGTAGGAGGCGAGGCCGGGCAACGGCGTTCTGCCGGCAAACGGTCCGCTCGGGATGACGTAGTTGCCCGGGGTATAGGAGGCGAAATCGCCGGGTTCGATCTGGTATTTCTCCCAGCGATACTCGAAGCCGAAGGCGGTTTGCAGCGGGTTTTTAAAGCCAATGTCGAAGCCACGATGGAAGTCGAGGTTGTTGGTCCACTGATCGAAAATCTGCGAAGCGAGATGGAACGAGGTCGGGCTGGTCGGTCCCAAGGATGGATTAAGGGTATTGCTGGCATTGAGCGTCGAGTCGTCCTCGCCCCAGGTTGAACTGGCGTCGTAGCTCCAGCCACCGACCTCGCCCTTGAAGCCTCCGGCCACCTGAAAGTCTTTGGTGCGGTTGTGCCGTTGGGCATGGATGCCGTCGGGGTAGGGCGTATTCGGGTCGCCGGCCAGGGACGTGATGTCGTTGGGCCGATAGTTGCCGGTGACTTTGGTGGTCTCCATGTAGCTGGCGGTGGAAAAGGAATAGAACGTCAGGTCGTCCTGGATCGGCAGTTCGAGGTTGTAGCTGGCATTGGTGACCTTTTCCCGGCCCAGTCCATAGCTGGGGTTCCAGCCGTGGCGATTGACGGTCTGGTCGCGGCTGTCGGGGAAACCGGGCAATGAGTAGAGGTTGCCGGTGGCACTGCCGGTGCGGTCGAAGGGTTCCTGTTCCTTGCTGTCCAGCGCCAGGTTGGCGAAGCCGTCATTCGGCAGCGCCAGGCCGTAGTTGACCGTCTGGTGCACGGTGTCGCCATCGCCGCTGCCGTAGCGCCCGAATGACGTTTCAGCGCTGCCACCGCTGTCGTTTTCCTTGAGGATGATGTTGATCACCCCGGCGATCGCGTCCGATCCATATTGCGCAGAGGCACCGTCGCGCAGCACTTCGATGTGATCGATGGCCGAGACCGGAATCAGGTCGAGATTGACCGGTACCGCCGCCGTGCCAATACGCGCCAGGTTGTTGATCAGCGCGGTGTTGTGCCGCCGCTTGCCGTTGACCAGCACCAGCACTTGGTCCCCGGACAAGCCGCGCATGGTCACGCCGCGCACCGACCACGAAGTCCCGCCGCCATTGATCGCCGGCAGGTTGAAGGAGGGCAGCAGGCGGGCGAGCAGTTCCTTGAGGCCGACTTTGCCGCTGGCTTGCAATTGCTCGGCGCTGATCACATCGATCGGCGAGGGGCTGTCGGTGATGGTGCGGGGTTGACCGCCGCGATTACCGGTCACCACCACGGTGTTCAGGGTCTTGTCCGGTTCAGTGTTTTGCGCCTGGGCCTGGAGGCTGGCGGCGAGCAGGCTGAAGGCGGCGGCCGCGTAATAATCGTATTTCACTCGGGGGCTGGATGAGCTCATGACGCGAATTCCTGAAAGAGTGCACGCACAGGCAAACCCCTTCGCGCATGTTCGCGAATAAGGGTTAACCAATACCGATCTGTAGGAGCGACCTCGCTCGCGATGCACTCGACAGCGCCGCGTTCAGCCAGTCAACACGCGTTATCGTTGACGACCATCGCGAGCGAGCTCGCTCCTACGGGTTGGGGGGAGGGCGGTCAGGCCGCGTTGACGCGTTTTACCCGATGAGGAATGTCGTCATAAGCGATCAGTACTCGCTCCATGCGGCGCGGGTAATCGCCGTAGTTGTAGACCGGGTAATGCAGCGTCGAGCGGTTGTCCCAGAACGCCACCGAGTTTTCACGCCATTTGAAGCGCACCTGATGTTCAGGCTTGTTGAACTCCAGCAGCAGCCGATCAATCAGTTGCTTGCTCTTCTCGGGCGTCCAGCCGATCACCGAAGGGTTTTGCGAAAAGTTGATGAACAGGCCGTCCTCACCGGTTTCCGGGTGGGTGCGCACCAGCGGGTGGGCGAGAATCGGGTAGTCGTAGCCGACCTTGTCCAGCGAAGACTTGAAGTCGTGGACCACGTGCAGGTTATCGATTTCGGCGCGCAGCTCGTCGGGCAAGGCGCGATAGACCGCGCCGGTATCGGCCCACAGCGTATCGCCGCCCACCGGTGGCAAATCGACGGCGCGTAAGACGGCACCGAGGGTGGGGCGTAACTGCCAACTGGTGTCGGTGTGCCAACGGCCGCTGATCCTCGGGCCGTACAGCTTGCGTTCATCCTGCGCTTGAATCAGGTGCGCTTGCGGTTGCGTCGGGTCGTTTTGCTGGGTGGTCGGGTGGACGTAGAGTTCGCCGAATTCCCGTGCGAAAGCAATCTGCTGTTCAGTGGTGATGAGCTGGTCGCGGAAGAAAATCACTTTGTGTTCGAGCAGCAACTGGCGCAGTTCATCGCGCAGCGCCGGAGTCAGCGGCTGGCGCAAATCGATGCCGCTGATTTCTGCGCCGAGGGTCGGTTCCAGGCGGGTGACGTGAAGGGTTTCGGTGGGGTGTGAATCGGTACGGTGCAAGACAGCAGACATGATGTAAAACCTCTCGATTGTGGGTTCAGCCTCCGCCTGGAGAGGGGTCGGATGTTTGATGGGTGAAGCATTTTTGGTGCAGCACAATCCCTGTAGGAGCAGCCTCGCAAGCTCGACAGCTCCTACAGGGTCGAACACAGCCTCGCAGGCTCGACAGCTCCTACAGGGATTTTTGCTAGATTACATAGAAGCCATGCGTGCCATCGCGGGCCAGTTGGTCGACCAGGCCGAACTCCCAGTCCAGGTAGGCTTGCATGGCTTCGCGAGGGTTGTCGGTGCCTTCATAAGGGCGGCGATAGCGGTCGATGCGCGGTGAGGCCAGATGACTTTCGCCTTCCTCCAATGGCAGCTGCGCGGCGAGCCAGCTGGCCGTGCCATCCTTCAGCAGAAACACATCCTTGCCGGTCAACGCCGCGACCTCGGCGACGGCCAGTCGTGCCAACTGGCTGCTGCCGCAGGTCAGCACATAGCGTTGCGCGCTCGGTACCTGGGCCAGGGCTTCACGCAGTTGCCCACGCAGCACCCACCACGCACCGGGGATATGCCGCTTGACGTAATTGGCGCTGCTGGTGAAATCCAGCACCACGCTGTCGCCATGAGTCAGCCATTCGGCCAGGGTCTCGGGGCTGATTTCCTCGGCCTGCTGCGGCGCGGGGACCGGCGCCTTCCAGGCCCCTGTTTCGCTGAAGTGCGCAGGTTGCACATCATCCAGCACGTGCACTTCCCAGCCCAGTTGCGCGAGCCAGGAAGCCGACATGTTGGCGCGCACGCCATCGTCGTCGACCAGCACCAGACGTGCACCGCGCACACTGGCAAAGTGATCGGTTTCCTGCACCAGTTGGCCGCCGGGCGTCGAGCGGGCGAAGGGCAAGTGGCCGGCTTCGAATTCTTCCGGAGTGCGCACGTCGAACAGGTAAGTGCTGCGGGTCGGTTCCTGTTGCCAGCGTTGCAGGTCGGCCAGATTGGCGCGACCGACCAGGGCTTTATCGGCCACGCGGCGGGCATCCTGGGCAGCAATTTGCCGATGTTCTTCACTGGTCGGTGCGAATCGGCGCGACTGGCCGTGCTGCAGTTTTTGACCGGCCAGGGTCCAGCCGATGGTGCCGTTGCGCAAGGCTGAAACCGGGTTGGCGATACCGGAGTTGATCAGCGACTGAGTACCGATGATGCTACGCGTACGTCCGGCGCAGTTGACGATAATCCGCGTCGCCGGGTCGGGTGCCAGCTCTCGGGCGCGCAACACCAGTTCCGCCCCCGGTACGCTGATGCCGGTGGGAATGCTCATGGTCTGGTATTCGTCGAACCGCCGGGCGTCGAGCACCACCACGTCGGCCTCGCTGTCGAGCAGCGCCTGCACCTCTTCCGCCGCCAGTGACGGCGTGTGGCGCTGGCTTTCCACCAGTTCGCCAAAGGCTTTGCTCGGCACATTGACGTCGATGAAAAGTTCGCCACCGGCGCGACGCCACCCGTCCAGCCCGCCTTCGAGCAGGCTGACATTGACGTAACCCAGGTCTTGCAAACGCTGGGCAGCGATGCTCGCCAAGCCTTCGCCGTTGTCGTAGACGGTCACCTGAGTATCCAGCCTTGGAATCCGCGAATACACCTCAAGCTCAAGTTTTGACAAGGGAATGTTGGCCGCGAACAGCGGGTGCGCCTCGGCGAAAGGCGCTTCTTCGCGCACATCGACCAGCGCCAGTTCTTCATGTTTCAACAGTGCCTGACGAATCTCGGCGTAGGAGCGGGTAGGTGCAGTGCTCATAGGGCTTGGTTCTCTTTGGACAAATCCCAGATGTTGGGGAGATAGGCGTTGGAATAACCGGAGATAAACAGTTTCTCGCTGCCGTCGGGCTGGTACACCGCGCGGCGCACGGCACCGATGTTGGCGCCATAGACATGGATGCTGATGGAGACCTGATCATCGAACGCGTTGCTGACTTGATGAATGTCGCCGATCTTCGGTGACACGGCCTCGACCTGGCCTGGCAGCAGTTGTACCCGCTGGCCCTCGGGCACCAATGTGCCGTCAGGGTTGCGCGCGAAACCTTGCGCGAACTCCGCACCGCGCAACATGCCGATCAGGCCCCAGACTCGATGATCGTGGATCGGCGTGCTTTGCCCCGGCCCCCAGACAAAACTGACGATACTGAAGCGCTGCCGTGAATCGGCATGCAGCAGGAATTGCTGATAGCGCTCCGGGTCTGGCTGGGCAAAATCGTCCGGCAGCCAGTCGTCATGGCTGACCAATTGCGCAAGCAACTTGCCGCCGCGATGCAGCAGATCGCCCTCGCGCGGGTTGCCGTCGATCAATTCCGCCAGGGCGCCTATAAATGCTCTGAGTCTCTCCGGGTGTCGGGCCTGGGTCATGGCGATTCCATTGTTCGTTGTGAAAGATGACCCCTTGATTTAAGCATAATGTTTTAGATCAATATGCGATTGTTTAATGATTAGGTTATAGCTGAATGGAATTTGAAACCTTGATGCAGGACTAATGTGGGAGCGGGCTTGCTCGCGAAAGCGGTGTGTCAGTCGATGTTAATGTTGAATGTCAGTCTGCATTCGCGAGCAAGCCCGCTCCCACATTTGATCTCCATAGCGGCTCGCAAGCGCGGTGGGCTATCCAGATCCGAACAATAGAACTATGCTTTTCAGACATCTTATTGACTGTTCTCTATGTGCGGGCCAAATGAAAATTGACGATATCGATGCCTTTGTCGAAGTGATTCGTTGCCAGTCCATCAGCCATGCCGCCGAGTCGCTGCAGCTGACTCAGCCGGCGATCACGCGGCGCGTGCAGAACTTTGAGCAGGCGTTGGGCGTGGAGCTGTTCGACCGCAATACCAAACCGCTCAAGCCGACGCTGATTGGTACGCGGGTGTATGAACAGTGCCGTTTGATCCTGCGGGAAATGGATGCGCTGCGTGAACTGGTCGCCACCGACGCGCCGCCCACCGGGCTGTTGCGCCTGGGCGTTCCGCAAACCATCGGCGACGTGGTGCTGCTCGATGCACTCAAGCACCTGCGCATGGAATACCCGGATTTGCGTGCCCAGGTGGCCACGGGTTGGGGCAGCCAGTTGGTCGGCAAGATCGAGCGTGGAGAGCTGGACGCGGCAGCGGCGCTGTTCCCGGCCGGGAAGATTTTCCCCGACAACATTGTTGGCGAGTCGATCGGCAAGATGGAGTTGGTGGTGGTCTGCGCCAAGGCCCAATTGCCCAAGCGTCCGTGCAAACTGGCTGACGTTTACCAGAGCGGCTGGATTCTCAACCCCGATGGCTGCGGCTTCCGCGCCGGCTTGCAACGCACCCTGTCGGATCAAGGCCTGGCGCTGCGGGTCAACCTGGAAACGTTCGGTACCGAATTGCAGTTGGGCCTGGTCGCCGATGGTCTGGGCTTGGGCCTGGTGCCGCGTCCGTTGCTGGAGCGCAGCGCTCATTTCGAGCAGCTGGCGGTCATGCCCCTCAAGGATTTCAAACCGGTGATGGACCTGTGGCTGATCTACCCGCACTTTCTCGGCAACCTGCAAGGGCCGGTCGATGCCTTTGGCAAACTGGTCGCTGGGTCGCTGCAAAAGATCAAGAGTGCAGCGTGATGAGAGAGAGTGGGGATATCATGAAAAAAAATGATAATTAGCTTAGATTAAAATGTGCTTTTTATTATTTTTTGGCTTCCCATAGGCTGGCTGGAATTCTTAAGGCCATCCAGGAAGTTTTGCCATGAGTAGCGTCAGTCCGTTATCCAGCCCTTCGAAAACTGTTCGCCAGCGCGTCAGCCCGGAAGAATGGGAAGTGCGCGTCAAATTGGCCGCGGCCTACCGGTTGGCGGCCTTGTTCAAGTGGACCGATCACATCTACACGCATTTTTCCGCACGGGTGCCGGGGCCGGACGAGCATTTCCTGATCAACGCCTTCGGGCTGTTGTTCGATGAAATCACCGCCTCCAACCTGGTCAAGGTCGACATCGACGGCACCATTGTCGATGACCCGACCGGGCTGGGCATCAACTACGCCGGCTACGTAATTCACAGTGCAATTCACGGTGCGCGTCCCGACTTGCAAGCGGTGTTGCATACCCATACCCGTGACGGCATCGCGGTGTCGGCGCAGCGCGGTGGGTTGTTGCCGATTTCCCAGCATTCCATTGGTTTTTCCGGGCGCGTGGCCTATCACGGCTACGAAGGCGTGGCGCTGGACCTCGACGAGCGCGAGCGACTGGTGGCTGACCTGGGCGATAAGAGCGTGTTGATCCTGCGCAACCACGGACTGTTGACCGCCGGCATCAGCGTTGAACATGCCTTCCAGCAACTGCACGGCCTGGAGCGCGCCTGCAATATTCAGATCGCCGCCCAGGCGGGTGGCAACGCCGAATTGATCTTCCCGCCGGCCGACGTCGTGGCCAAGGTCGAGAAGCAGGCCGAGGTGTTCAAAAGCGGCGACGGGCCGGGTGTCGCACGGCACTGGAATGCGCTGATCCGGCAGCTGGAACGCACTGATATCGAGTACAAGAACTGAGGCACTCCCACAAAGATCCGTGGTGATCACGACCCCTGTGATCACCCGAAGCAAAATGTGGGAGCGGGCTTGCTCGCGAAAGCGGTGGGTCAGCTGGCAGGGATGTTGGCTGTGCTGCCGTCTTCGCGAGCAAGCCCGCTCCCACAGGGATTTGTAGTGGACACAAAATCTCTTGCACGACCGCGATCAAAAATGTGGGAGTGAGCCTGCTCGCGAAAGCGGTGGTTCAGCTGGCAGGGATGTTGGCTGTACGGCCGCCATCGCGAGCAGGCTCGCTCCCACAGGGGATCGGTGGTGGACACAAAATCCGTGCACAACCGCGATCAATGTGGGAGCGGGCTTGCTCGCGAAAGCGGTGGGTCAGCTGGCAGGGATGTTGGCTGTGCCGCCGCCATCGCGAGCAGGCTCGCTCCCACAGGGGATCGGTGGTGGACACAAAATCCCCTGCACGACCGCGATCAAATTGTGGGAGCGGGCTTGCTCGCGAAAGCGGTGGTTCAGCTGGCCGGGATGTTGGCTGTGCGGCCGCCATCGCGAGCAGGCTCGCTCCCACAGGAGGGCGGTGGTGGACACAAAATCCGTGCACAACAGCGATCAAATGTGGGAGCGGGCTTGCTCGCGAAAGCGGTGGTTCAGCTGGCAGGGATGTTGACTGTGCTGCCGTCTTCGCGAGCAAGCCCGCTCCCACATTGAATTGTTGGTGTGTCTATGCGACTTTCTCTGCCGCCTGCCGTTCACGCTCGGCCACCAGCTGTCGCGTCAGCGGGATCAAACGCTTGCCGTAGTCGATGGCATCCTCGAGCGGGTCGAAACCGCGGATCAGGAACGTGGTGATGCCCAGGTCGTAGTAATCGAGCAGGGCTTCGGCCACTTGTTCCGGGGTGCCGACCAGTGACGTCGAGTTGCCTTGTGCGCCCAGCAAACCGGCGATGCCGGTCCACAGTCGCTTGTCCAGGCGCGAGCCTTGGGCGGCGGCCGCCAACAAGCGGCGGGAACCTTCGTTTGGTGGTTCGCGACGGACAAAACCATTCTGCTCGGCCAGTGCGGTGGCCTGTTGCAGGATGCGCTCGGCGCGTTCCCACGCCTGGTCTTCGGTGTCCGCCAGAATCGGTCGCAACGACAAACTGAAGCGAATGCTGCGCCCGTGCTTGGCGGCCTCTGCACGCACCTGATTCACCACTTCGCGCACCTGCTCGTAGGTTTCACCCCACAGGGCATACACATCGGCGTGCTTGCCCGCGACCTCGATGGCTGCCGTCGACGAGCCACCGAAATACAGCGGAATGTGCGGCTGTTGCGGCGACTTCACGGTCGAGTGCGCGCCTTCGACCTGGTAATACTTGCCCTGATAATCGAAAGGTTTTTCGCTGGTCCATTCCTGACGCAGCACGTCGAGGTATTCGTCGGTGCGGGCATAGCGTTCGTCCTTGCCGATATGACTGCCATCGGCCCGCAACTCGCGGTCATCGCCGCCGGTGATGATGTGCACGGCCGTGCGCCCGCCATTGAACACATCGAGGGTGGTGAACTGGCGTGCGGCCAAAGTCGGCGCGGCAAAACCCGGCCGGTGGGCAATGAGGAACTTGAGTTTTTTTGTCACGCTGGCGGCGTGGGAGGCAATCAGGGTGCTGTCCGGACTGTTCGAATGGAACGCCACCAGGGCGCGGTCGAAACCCGCTTCTTCATGGGCGCGGGCGACTTTCTCGACATACTCAGGCTGCAAGGTCGGGCCGCTGCGGGGATGGATTTCCGAAGAGTGATGGCCGCCGATGTAGCCGATGAATTCAATACTCATGGTGAGTTCCTTTTCTTTAGATAGGCGTGATTGAAAGCCTCCACCGGGCGGGGGGTCGGTCTGTGGTGTCGAAAGTAGGCGGAGCAGGGTGGGCCTGTGAAATGCCGTTTTGTTCTAAGTTAATTATTAAATTAATGAATCACTACGGCAGGTTGATATCAGCAGCACGCATTTTAAACCATCGCAGCGTTACAGCCCCGAAAGGGTGGGGCCTGACCCTATTAATTATGCAAATAATTTATCTAGAACATTTTATATCTGAGTTTTAATCATATTAGGTTATTCCGAAAAAGAATTTCACTGTGGTTTTTTATGCGAATAGCATGAATCCGAAGCTGACGCATGGCGCCTCCGGCCATGTTCTTTAAAGGGAAGGAAGCCTGATGAGCGAAAAGACTTTCGATACGCAGAGCGCCAGTGGCTCGTTTTCCGTCGATAAGGCCGCACGCCTCACCGGTGATGTGCAGGGCGGGTCGAGGTTGATCCCCCACTGGCTGCGCAACTGGCGCACCCCCGAAGTATTGCTGCGCCTGATCAGCCCAATTGCGCTGCTGCTGTTATGGGAGCTGGCCTCTCAGGCGGGGCTGATTCCGCAACGAGTGATCGCGGCGCCGTCGCAGATTGGTGGCACGTTGTGGGCCATGATCGTTTCCGGGGAGTTGGGCAAGCATCTGTTGGTGTCACTGCAGCGAGCGCTGGTGGGCTTGAGTATCGGCGTCAGCGTCGGTGTCGTCGCGGCACTGATCACCGGCCTGTCGAAGCGCGGCGAGGTGATCCTCGATTCGCCGATGCAGATGCTGCGCACCATTCCTTCGCTGGCGCTGGTGCCGCTGTTCATTCTCTGGTTCGGCATTGGCGAGTTCACCAAGATCGCGCTGATCGTCACCGGCACCACCTTCCCGGTGTACCTGAACCTGTTCGCCGGCATTCGTAACATCGACCCCAAACTGATCGAAGCCGCCAACACCCTGGGCCTGAATCGTCGCGAGCTGATCTGGCACGTCATCCTGCCAGGCTCCTTGCCTTCCTTCTTTGTCGGCTTGCGTTACTCCCTGGGGATTTCCTGGCTGGCGCTGGTGTTCGTCGAGCAAATCAACACCACCGCCGGCATTGGTTTTCTCGCCAGTGATGCGCGGGACTTCATGCGCACTGACGTCATCGTGATCTGCCTGCTTATTTACAGCGTCCTCGGCTTATTGATCGACGGACTGATCCGCACGCTGGAGCGTTTTGCCCTGGCCTGGCGCCCATCCTTTGTGAGGAATTGATATGTCGAGCATCAATATTTTTGACGCGGCTAAACCTGCCCAATCAACAGCTCCGGTCCAACTGCGCAATGTGGTGCGCCAGTTTGGCCAGCAACGGGTCATCGACGGTCTGGACCTGGACATCGCACCGGGCGAATTCGTGGCGCTGCTCGGCGCCAGCGGTTCGGGCAAGACCACATTGCTACGCAGTCTGGCGGGCCTCGACAGTATCGACAGCGGCCAGTTATTGGTGCCAAAGGCGCGGGCGGCCGTGTTTCAGGAGCCTCGCTTGATGCCCTGGAAACGCGCCTGGAAAAACGTGATTCTCGGCCTGCACATCCCGGACGCCAAGGCGCGCGCAGTGCAGGCGCTGACGGAAGTGGGGTTGGCGCATCGGCTTGAAGCCTACCCGGCGACACTCTCCGGCGGCGAGGCGCAACGGGTGGCACTGGCCCGTGGCCTGGTGCGCGAGCCCAAACTGCTGCTGCTCGACGAACCGTTCGCCGCGCTCGATGCCCTGACGCGGATTCGCATGCATCGGCTGATCATCGAGTTATGGCGTAAACACAATCCGGCCGTGCTGCTGGTCACCCATGACGTCGATGAAGCGATCCTGCTCGCCGATCGGGTCATCGTGCTGGCCAACGGCAAGATCGCCGAACAATTGTCCATCGACTTGCCACGGGCTCGAGATACCGGGCAGCAGGGTTTTCAGGAAATCCGTGCGCGCCTGCTGAGTTTGCTGGGCGTTGAAGTGGAAACCGTTGCCGCGACTGAGCGTCAGGCATCGAACAGTACTGTCCGGCGTTTTGCCCATGCCTGATGCAGGCTCAACATTTTTGCCACAGGGACGTTCCGCCATGCCGATACGCGTCTGGAAATCATCGATCGTGTTGCTGTCTGCCGCCGCGCTGTTGCTCAGCGGTTGCAGTGACTCGGTCGAGAACAAAACCTCATCCGCTACGAAGTCTGACTTGTCCGGCGTCACGCTCATCCTGGGCGATCAAGCCAAGGGATTGCGTACGGTGGTCGAGGCGTCGAACGCCTTCGACGGCATCGACTACAAGGTTGAATGGGCGAACTTCCAGGGCGCCGCGCCGCTGTTTGAAGCCTTGCGCGCCGGTGCCGTCGATCTGGCACCGGCCGGCGATACGCCGGTACTCGCCGCCGCGACCGGAGGCACGCCGTTGCGCATCGTCGCGGTACGACGCAGTCAATCAAGGGGGATTGCGATCCTGGTGCCGGCTGACTCGGCGATCCACAGCGTCGCGGATCTGAAGGGCAAAAATGTCGTGGTGTCCTCGGCCCGAGGCAGCATTGCCCAGTACCTGTTGATTCGCGCACTGGCCAATGCCGGGGTCGATGAGAAGGACGTCAACGTCGGCTTCGTCCTGCCGACCGATGCCTTGTCCGCATTCAATGCCGGTAAGATCGAGGCCTGGGCCACGTTCGGTATCTATCAGGCCTTCGCGGAACAGCAGGGCGCGCGGGTGCTGATCAGCGGCGAGGGCATCAACACCGGGCTGACGTTTATTACCGCCTCCGATGAAGTCCTGACCGACCCGCTCAAGCGCAAAGTGCTCAGCGACGTGTTGCAGCGTTTCGCCAAGGCGTTCGAATGGGCCCAGAAGAACCCGGACGAGTACGCGCGGGTGTTTGCCACGGTCAACGACATTCCGCTGGACGTCTCGCAGCGGCTGCGCAGTTGGGGCGACGAATCGCTTCTGCCGGTGGAGGAACGGGATGTTCAGGCGTTGCAGCAAGTCGATGACTTGTTCGTGGAAAAGAAGATCTTTCCCCATCGCGTCGATGTGCAAAAGCTGACGGACACTCAAGTGTTTTCGGCGGAGTCGTTGGTGTTGAGCCAGGCAGCTTCCACGAAGTAGACCTCTGCAGGGTTGTCCCGCTCCCTTGCGGTAGCACACGGCGAGCCGAAAACGAGAAAAGCCCTGCAAGCGTAAACCTGCAGGGCTTCTCGGTCAGGCTGAATGACTCATTAAACCCGGCTGATCAGGCCGGGTTTTTTGCTGAGTACGGTCTAGCCATTTATTCAGACGGCGCGGCTTTCGATCAGACGATCCGAACCACCTTCAGCGACGCGGCTTTCGATCAGACGATCCGAACCACCTTCAGCCACACGACTTTCAATCAGACGATCCGAGCCGCCTTCAGCGACAACCGGGTGAGTCGAGGTCGCGGCGAACGCGTTAACTGCAAAAACCGAGAAAGCGATGCTGAGGAGGGTTTGGCGTTTCATGATCGTGTGCTCCGGGGTGTAGTTGTTTGGTATGGAGGCGATGTTACGCCCCGGAGTTTTTAAGAGAACTTCATTGAGTTAATGGTGACTATTGATGCAGTCAATGGCTGCCTGAAACGGGGTTTACCGGTCATTGTTGGCGATACAGAGCTCCCCGGTGGCGCGTATCAGCGCCTGACCATGCAGTTGATCCTTGATCAGGTCGGAACGTGCCGTGGCGAGCCAGTCTGCGCAGTTCGGATCCTTGCGATAGGGCGCGAAGGCGGCGTATTGCTGCAACAGAAGGGTTTGCAGCTCATCCAGCCGTGGCCTGATTTGCTTGGCCAGGTCCGGCCGTGGCGTGTCAGGCGCCTTGCCCGCGGCTTTCCACTGAGCGAGCAGTCCATATTGCACCAGCTTGTTGGCTTCAATCTGCGCAGCGATCAATTCGGCGACTTCTGTCGGATTCAGCTTGCGGTCAACAGCCATCTTCCTGGCATTGGCGATGACTTGCGCCTCCCGGTCGGAGTCCTGAATCGGCTTGCCACTGTCCCACTTGGTCAACGCCACGAGATCAGCAATGCTCAGGCGTTCGTTCATCGTCACCAGCAGCGGTTGCAAACTATCGGGCACCGGAGAGGGCGTGCTGGCCTGCGCGCCGCCAGCGAGTAAACCGAACAGGGCGCAAGTCAGCAACGGCAGGCGTGGAAAGTGAAACATGGGGCAAACCTCAATGAGCGCGGGATTCACAATCACGATGTGTATCACAAGTGAGCCAAATCGAAGAAGAGCGGCTTGGGGTAACTGCTGAAAACAGTAGCGTCTTTGCGGGGCTGATCCGTGGATAATCAGACTGCAGGAGCGCGGCCACCCTGTACCCACTGGCGTTTTCGTTGAAGCGCTTTGACGGGGTGAATTCAGCCGCGTGTCTCTGCCAGCAAACGCTCAACCTGCGCCAGTTCCCAGGTGCTGAGCAAACTGACCGGGTCAGTGCCGTAACGTTGCCAGCTGTCCAACTCACCCTCGCGCCCGTCCGGGCTCTGGCAGCGTTGGCAGTGGCGCAGGTGGTCGCCGTCGACATCGAGCGTCAGGTGCCAACCTTCGATATTGACGTGTACCTGGCCGGGGTCGGACTGTGTGTCGAGGCGCTGCAAACGGCGAACGCCCAGGGCGGCGTCGCGCAATTGCTGGTAAACCTCGCGGGTGGTCAGGGGTGGCACGGATGTCTCCATTGAGGCCATGGCCTGCGTAGAATCGGGGTGCACAGGATAGCCGATCATGGTGAAATCGCCGCCGGGCTTGTGCTGTGAACACCCTTTGATTTGGAACCCGATATGAAGAAAGCCGCGTTATTCACCTTCGCCGTGCTGCTCAACGGCGGAGTGTTCAGCATGCCAGCCAACGCGGCCGGCGATGCTGAGGCGGGTGCAACACTGTTCAAGCGGATTTGCGGCGGTTGCCATCAAGTCGGGGAGTCAGCGCGCGGTGGATTTGGTCCGCAGCTCAATGGCATTTTCGGGCGCCTTTCCGGGAGCGCGGCGGACTACCAGTATTCCGCTGCGATGAAATCGGCCGGCATCGTCTGGACCCGCGAAACACTGACCGCGTACCTCGAAGATCCCAAAGCCGTCGTCCCCGGTACCCGCATGATTTTCTGGGGCCTGAGCGATCCGGAAAAGATCGAAAACCTGCTGGCCTACCTCCAGACATTCCAGCCGCAATAACCCAAACCCTGTAGGAGCGAGCTTGCTCGCGATGGACGTTAACGATAACGCGTGTTCACGGGAAAAACCTGGCGCCCTCGGGCTCATCGCGAGCGAGCTCGCTCCTACAACAGGAATGGTTTTTCACTCATCCTCAAAAATCGCCTCAATGGGCAATTGAAAAGCCCGGGCAATCTGAAACGCCAATGGCAGGCTCGGATCGTACCGGCCGTTTTCAATCGCGTTGATCGTCTGGCGTGAGACATTCAGCCGTGCGGCCAGGTCCACCTGCGACCACTTGAGCTCGGCGCGCAGTTCTTTCAGTCGGTTTTTCATTGATAGCGGCGTCGGGCAACCATCAGCCCGATGATCCACATCAAGCCCATCACCGGCCACACCATCAGCCACGAGAGATGTGGGAAACCGACATTCTCCAGAAAGCCGTAGCTGAAAGTCAGCAACGCAGAGGCGGCAAACGCAAAACCGAGGGCCTCGAACTGGATGCGCAAATGCATTTCATCCATGCGCCGAAGGTTGCGCACGATGGCCCAGCACATCAGGCCGGCCGGTATCACCGGCGCCAGCGTAATGGCAATGCGCAGCGGCAGGCCGAAGTTTTCCTGATGCTGCAGCAGCGTCAGCGACACCACCAGAAAAACCGCATACAAGGCCAAAGCTGCGCCCAACTCGTAGTAGTACCGTCGCATTTTTCATCATCCTTATGTAAAACGTCCTTTACATATTCGTCGATGAAATCGAGGATGTAAAGGACGCTTTACGTAGGGCTTGCAGGCAACGCTGTGGTTTTGAAAGATCTGCAGTTAGCATTGCACTTATCAACGCACCAACGACACGTTGGTTAACGTCACGGAGTGGGTCAAACATTGATCGAACGACGCCAATTCAGCGGAGGGATGAAAGGGAAAAATCTCCGCTATCTGAATGAAAACCCTGACCAGCCCGCGCAAATGACTCGCGCCGGTTTTTTGCTGCTCGAGCATTTCTCGCTGCCGGCGTTCACCCAGGCACTGGATACGATCGTCACCGCGAACCTGCTGCGCCCCGGGTTGTTTTCTTCCCGGACATTCGGCCTGAATGACGGCGAGGTCATCAGTGATTTGGGTCTGGTTATTCGGCCAGACGCACGTCTCGAGTGTTCAGCCATTAAAGATCTGGATTTGCTGGTCATTTGCGGCGGCTACCGGACAGAACTGAAGGCAACTGACGAGCTCATCAACCTGCTCCGGACGGCGGCAGAGCGGGGTGTCATTCTGGCGGGGTTGTGGAATGGCGCCTGGTTCCTCGGCAGCGCCGGCTTGCTTGACGGCTACCGCTGCGCCATTCACCCCGAACATCGCCCCGCACTCTCGGAAATTTCCAAGGCCACGCATGTCACCAGTGAGCCCTACGTCATCGATCGGGACCGGCTGACCGCGTCCAGTCCTTCGGGGGCGTTCCATATGGCGTTGGACTGGATCAAGGGACTGCACGACAAAGCCCTGGTCGAGGGCATCGAGGACATTCTGGCGTTCGAGGAGTCGCGCTACCGGCGCATCAAGCCGACTGAAAATATCTGCGTGAGCGCGCCCTTGCGAGAGGTGGTGAAGTTGATGGATGCCAACCTCGAAGAGCCGTTGGAACTGGAACAACTGGCGGTCTACGCCGGCCGTTCTCGTCGACAACTCGAGCGCTTGTTCAAGGAGCAACTGGGCACCACGCCGCAACGCTATTACATGGAGTTGCGCATCACCGAGGCGCGGCGGTTGCTGCAGCACACGGAGCTGTCGCAGGTGGACGTGTTGGTGGCCTGTGGGTTCGTTTCGCCCAGCCATTTCAGCAAGTGCTACAGCTCGTATTTCGGCTACAGGCCTTCCAAGGAAACGCGACTTATCAAGTAACAATTTTTGCCAGGGGCTGGTTTCCGCCTGTCGGCGGCTGCACTGTCCAGCCAAAAAAGTCGGGGTATGCTGGTTCTCTTGAGCTCTGGTCGAGAGGATAAACCGATGCCTGACTATTACGATTTGGGCACTTACAGCCGCCCGGTGACGACCCGTTCGCCACAGGCGCAGCGCTGGTTCGATCGTGGATTGTTATGGTGTTACGGCTACAACCACGACGAATCCATCCGCTGTTTCCGCAAGGCCCTCGAACACGACCCCGATTGCGCGATGGCCTACTGGGGCATCGCCTACGCCTCGGGCCCGAACTACAACAAACGCTGGGACGCCTTCATCGAGCAGGAGTTGAAAGAGGCCGTGACCCAGGCCCGACAGGCGACGCACACCGCGCTGGCGCATCTCGACGGCGCGACAGCGGTGGAGCAAGCGCTGATCCGCGCGCTGGACCAACGTTACCAGGCCAACGAGGCCGCCAGCGTTGAACAGCTCTTCAGCTGGAACGATGCCTACGCGGCGTCCATGCGCGATGTCTACACAGCCTGGCCCGACGATCCCGACGTGGTTGCGCTGTTTGCCGAAGCGCTGATCGACCGCACGCCGTGGCAACTGTGGGACCTGAAAACCGCTCAACCGGCACCGGGTGCCGACACCCTCGAGGCCGTCGCCGTGCTGGAGCGGGCCCTGCAACGCATGGAGCAACACGGCGATGCGCCGCACCCCGGCGTGCTGCACATGTACGTCCACACCATGGAAATGTCGCCCTATCCGGAGCGGGCATTGCGCGCCGGCGATGTCCTGCGCGACCTGGTGCCGGACGCCGGGCATCTGCGCCACATGCCGTCGCACATCGACGTGCTGTGTGGCGATTACCGAGGGGCCTTGATCACCAACAGCCGGGCGATCCTGGCCGACAGCAAGTACCTGGAACAAGAAGGGCCCATCAACTTCTACACCCTGTACCGATGCCACAACTACCACTTCAAACTCTACGCGGCGATGTTCCTCGGCCAGTACCAACCGGCGCTGGAAGCCGCCGATCAACTGATCGCCACCATCAAGGAAGAGCTGCTGCGCGTGGAGCAACCGCCCATGGCCGACTGGCTGGAAGGCTTCGTCTCGATGAAGGTCCACGTGCAGATCCGCTTCGGCAAATGGCAGGACATCCTCGCCACGCCGTTGCCGAACGATCAGGCGTTGTACTGCGTGACCACCGCGATGCTGCATTACGCCCGAGGCGTGGCGCACGCGGCCACCGGATATATCGCCGGGGCAGAAGCCGAACAGCGTCTGTTCCTCGAAGCCTGGACCCGAGTGCCGGACACCCGCTACCTCTTCAACAACACCTGCAACGACATTCTGGCGGTCGCCGCCGGCATGCTGCGAGGGGAAATCGAGTACCGCAAAGGCAATTACGACGAGGCTTTCACCCACTTGCGCGAAGCACGCGCGCTGGACGACAACCTGCCTTACGACGAGCCATGGGGCTGGATGCAACCGGTTCGGCATGCGCTGGGCGCGTTGCTTTTGGAACAGGGCAGGGTAGAAGAAGCCTTGCAGGCCTACCGAGCCGACCTGGGACTGGACAACACCCTCAGCCGTGCGGCCTGGCATCTGGACAACGTGTGGAGCCTGCACGGTTATGTGGAATGCCTGAAACGCCTGGGCCGGGACGCCGAAGCCGCCGCCGCGAAAATCCGCCTCGACCTGGCTATGGCCCGGGCCGACGTGGAGATCACAGCCTCGTGTTTTTGCCGTGTGGGCGCGCGTTGTTGCAACTGACTTCAGCCGTAACGCAAACCCTTGTAGCCGCTGGCGCAGCCTACGGCTACAAGGGTTGCGTTGTGGCATATCGGCTCAGCTTTGGCAGAACCGCAGTCGATTACCGAAAGGGTCATAGACTTCCAGAACTTGCCCCCAGCCCTGCTCAACGATATCCGGACGTCCGTAGCCGTAGCGCTTGGCCAGTAACTCATCCCGAAGCAGCTCGATATTTTGCATCGGGATAAACACCGTCGACCCCGGGCTGGCATCGCCATGATGTTCGGAAAGATGCAGCTGCAGACCGTTTCGGCTGATGCCCAGGTACAACGGTAGATCGGCTTCGAACCGGTGCTCGAATTCGACGCTGAAGCCTAGGAAATCAAGATAAAACTCGCGCGCCTTGGCTTCGTCAAACATCCGCAAGATTGGAATGGGTTTGTCGAACGTCACCGTGGGTTGGGGGTTTTCCTGGGGCAGCATCGCGGACGCGGTGTTCCAGTCCTTGTAGCCCAGTTGCTGCGCGACCAGTTCCAGCGCGGTTGAGTGCGGCACCGCTTGATCACGCGCCGCTAGCGAGGCACGCAACCGCTTGGCCATTTGCTTGGCTTGCTCGTTTGAAAACATGACTACTCCTGTAGTCGAGGCATCGTGGTGCTCGCGTTGCCAAACCTCGACCGTCAAGAGAAGCGACAGGATTTGGTAAAGAAGAAATGCTTTCACCTTTCCTTTCGGAAGCGAGCGGCGGGCAGCATCGGCCCGCGCTGATCATACACAGCCGCGAATGAGTGCGGAAGTTTTTGCCAGCAGCTCGCGGTGTCAGGCGACCTACCGACTGTGCGCGACGGCGGCCAGTTGCTCGGTATCGACGCGAACAAAAATCGAGTCGCCAACAGCCGTCAGCACGTCGCCTGCGTAGACCTCGCAGATGACACGGGTTTTGCGCCCGACGTCGCCTTCAACTTTTGCCCGCAGCGTCAGCGGTACACCCATCGGGCTCGGCTTGATGAACTTGATGCCAAGGTTGCCGGTGACGCAGTTGATCCGGGGCAGACTGGCCGGTTCGCGCTGTTCCAGGCGGTAGTGATAGGCCATTGCCGTCCAGTTTGAATGACAGTCGACCAGCATCGCGATCAATCCGCCGTACACCAGCTCCGGCCAGCCGCAATACCGGGCATCAGGCAGATGCTCGGCCATGACATGCACGCCGTCCTCATGCCAGAAACTCTTGATGTGCAGCCCATGCGGATTACCGCTGCCGCAGCCGTAGCACACGCCGTCAGGCGCGGCTGTGTCTTGCAGGGAAGTGTCGAGCCTGGACATACCTTGGTCATCCTCAGCAATGTGAACCAAACCTGGCGGATTTTAACTCTGAACGGATGAAGTACAACCCAGAGCCGACAGATCGACCCTTACTCGAGCCGATCTCTCGATATTGGTTAGAAGCGCCAATCCTCAGCCTGAATGACACGACAGAAGGGACCCGCCAGGGTCGCATTGTGATGAGCGACGATATGCTCAGCGTTCAGCGCAGGGGTGTCGCTGCAAGTATGGCCGTCGGCGATCAGCACGCCATCGAACCCAAGATCTCGTGCGGCACGGCAGGTGCTGTCGACACAATACTGGGTCTTCATTCCTGCAATGATCACACCTTGAGCGCCACAGGCCTGTAGCCGCTCGGCCAGGTCAGTCATGACGAAGGCATTGGGTCGGCTTTTTTCGAAGATCACTTCGTCGCCACGTAGCACCAGTTCCTGTACCAGTTGAGTCAGCGGGCTTCCTTGTTCGAAAGGAGAGCCGGGCGGACCGATATGGCGAGCAAGAAAAATGGGTGCACCTGCCTGCCGGGCTTTGCTCAGTAGATTGTTCAATGTATTTAGCAGCGCTTCGCCAGCCCAGGGTTTATCCGGGCCATGAAACAACCCAATCTGCATATCGAGAATCAACAGTGCGTGCATCGTGCTTTCCTTGCGTGTGGGCCAGCGACACAAGGGCAAAAGAAAAGGCCCTGTCCATCGCTGGCGGGCCTTTTGAAGTTCGTGCGTTATTGGCTCACGACACTTCTCACGACCCGCCTTGGGCGGTCGTGGTCGTGGTGGTCGAGGCAATACGTGGTTGAGTCATGCGGTTGACAGTATCTGTGCGGTACCGGATTGGCAAGTGGGCCCAGCGCTGCCGCCCGGATTACCGCAGGCATAAAAAAACCCGGTTGATGAGACCGGGTTTTTTATCGAGTCGTACGGTAAAACCATTCATTCACGCAGCGCGGCTTTCGATCAGACGATCCGAACCACCTTCGGCGACGCGGTTTTCGAGCAGACGATCCGAACCACCTTCGGCGACGCGGTTTTCGAGCAGACGATCCGAACCACCTTCGGCGACGCGGTTTTCGAGCAGACGGTCAGAGCCACCTTCAGCGACGCGGTTCTCGATCAGACGATCCGAACCACCTTCAGCGACGCGGCTTTCGATCAGACGATCCGAACCGCCCTCAGCGACAACCGGGTGAGCAGAGGTAGCGGCGAAAGCGTTCACTGCGAAAACCGAGAAAGCGATGCTGAGGAGGATTTGGCGTTTCATGATGGTGTGCTCCGGGGTGTAGTTGTTTGGTATGGAGCCGATGTTACGCCCCGGAGTTTTTAAGAGAACTTCATTGGGATGATGGTGACTATCGATGCCGGCAATGGATGGATGAACCGGATGTCAGGAGGAAATAGCCGCCCCATTCTCTTGATGAAACGTACGTTCCAACGCATCCAGGCGAATGGTGCTCAGGCCCAGCGTCTCCACATCGTGCGCCGTGTTCTGCGCGATAGCCTGCACAGACTGAATGACTCCAATGCCGATCGACTGACCCTGTGGAGAGGGAGCTTGCTCCTGTTGCGCGAGCACGGAACGCTCAACGGAAGCAAACTCCCTCGCCACAGGGTCAGTGGTCATTTTTGGTTGGGTAGAGATGTACAGGAGAAACCGGGGAGAGAGTAGCTGTTGGCCATCACTCTGGTGTGTACGACGTCGCTGCTGGAGAACAATGTCAGATTTAGAGGCAAGATATGCAGAATTGGCGGGGTAGTAGATGAAAGTCTGACAGCAGAGAAGGAAGTTTCAGCCGCAACGCACACCCATAGCAGCTGCCGAAGGCTGCGTTCGACTGCGAAGCCGTCGCCAGACCCGACACCGCAGCATGTCTGATAAGCGGCGGCGTCCCGATTCACGACGGCTGCGCCAGCTGTTACGGATCGCGTTATGGCTTGACTGATTGCTTTAACCGCTAGGCGACAAGCTCGACATAGCTGGACTCCCCACCTCCCGTCGCGCCCGACAACCAACCCCATACGAAGCTCAGTGTCGTGCGACCGGCGTGATCGACGCCTACCGTGCCACGCGACCACCCGGCAAGCATCTCGCCCTCCGTGGTCAAACACTGAAAAAGAAGTTCGATGGTGTCGGCGCCCGTCACGCGCCCGACTTGCTGACCCAGACGGATCCGGCCGCCTTGGTAAGTGCCCGAAATGGCACCGTCCTCGACCTGGTAATGAAAGACGGTGCCTGTACCGGATAGCCCGTGGGTATTGTCCGCTACGGTAAATCGGCGATTGTTCAAACGCTCGCTGATTTGAGAGAAGGTGGTTTCCATAATGTCGCTTCCTTTGGTCGAGATGATCCATTCCAGCGATGATCGTATCGGATGAAAGCAGTGCCGTGAATGAAACCTGTAGGAGCGAGCTTGCTCGCGATGGACGTTAACGATACCGCGTGTTTGCTGGATAAACGCATCGTCCTCAGGTCCATCGCGAGCAAGCTCGCTCCTACAGGGGCTGCGGCCACTTCATCGATTTTGGCGACGTATTCGAACACGAAAAAGCCCGGCTGATCAGGCCGGGCTTTTTAGCTATTACGGTGATGCGATGTTTATACAGCGCGGCTTTCGATCAGACGGTCAGAACCACCTTCGGCGACGCGGTTTTCAATCAAACGATCCGAACCACCTTCAGCAACGCGGCTTTCGATCAAACGATCCGAACCACCTTCAGCCACACGATTTTCGATCAGACGATCCGAACCACCTTCAGCCACACGGCTTTCAATCAAACGATCCGAACCACCTTCAGCAACGCGGCTTTCGATCAAACGATCCGAACCACCTTCAGCCACACGACTTTCAATCAGTCTATCCGAGCCGCCTTCAGCGACAACCGGGTGAGTCGAAGTAGCGGCGAATGCGTTAACTGCAAAAACCGAGAAAGCGATGCTGAGGAGGGTTTGGCGTTTCATGATCGTGTACTCCGGGGTGTTGTTGGTTGGTATGGGGCTGATGTTACGCCCCGGAGTTTTTAAGAGAACTTCATTGACGTGATGGTGAACATCGATGGCGTTGATAGGGCGAACGGGCTACTTCCGGTGAGCGTGATGATGGGCAGCAGCCCATGCAGCGCACTGATTACATTGCGTATCAACTGTAATGCGCGCCAACGCCATTTTCATCAATGCCAATGGCAAATACAGTAAACAGCCGATTGTATTGAGCGGCGACTCGCCACAATTTACCTACCGAATTTACAGCGCGATTAAGGTGCCTTTCATGTTTCAGAATTTTATGAAGCCTGCTTGTCTGGCCGTTCTTCTTGCCGCCAGTGCAGCCATGCCGTTCGTCCAGGCACAACCCTTGCCACTCGATAAAGTCGGCGCCCTACATAATGAAGACGTGGAGTGGCGCAGCTTTCCGGCGTTCCCCAAAGAAGTGAAACTGGCGGTATTGGCCGGCGATCCCAGTAAACCCGCACCGTACGTGGTAAGGGTCAAAGTGCCCAATGGCACCCAATTAATGCCCCATACACATCCCGAAGACCGCATCTACACCGTCATGTCCGGTGTTTTCTATATTGGTTTCGGTTCTGTTTTTGATCCGGCCAAGCTGGTTGCTTATGGTCCCGGCAGCGTCGTCATACTCCCGGCGAATACACCCCATTTCCACTGGGCCAAATCAGGAGAATACATCTCGCAAGTTTACGGCACAGGCCCGTTGGGCCTTGAGTACATTGATAGCCATGATGATCCTCGTAATGCATCGAAATAAGAGGATCTCGGGTAGCGCTTGAGTGTCGATGGGAGAACATGGAACCTACATCATCAATCGCGTCTAAATTACACAGAGATGTCCCGCCACTGCGAAGGAACGAATCATGCTCAGATCCCGCTCATTGATCGCTGCAATGACATGCCTTGCGCTGGTCTCCGGTTCAGCGCCTGCATGGGCCGATCCTGGTAATGGCAAGGGCCAGGGAAACGGCAAGGGAAATCCACAAACCACTCAGGCTCATGGCAACCAGGGTGGCAAGGGCAAAAATGCCGGGGGCGGCGATTGGGATAATGGCCCAAGCATCAATCGCGGCAGCGTTCTCGGGATTGTTGGCGGTTATCGGGACTACTGGAGCCCAGGACCTGCATTGCCACCCGGCATTCAAAAGAACCTCGCGCGAGGCAAGCCGCTCCCGCCGGGGATTGCCAAAAAACTGGACGGCCGGTTAATCGGCCGGTTGCCTCATTACGATGGCTATGAATGGCAGCAAGCGGGCACCGACTTGATACTGGTCGCGCTGGCGACCGGGCTCATCTACGAAGTTCTCAACGGTGCTTTTGATTAATAATTGAGTGGCCCGGGCAATGGGCATGATCCGTATGCCCGTTTTGCCCGTAGCGTTATTCTTCCACACTGATGCCCGAGCCCCCTATTTCGTTGGGAACATCCTTCAGCTTGGGTAACCCATCCTTGATGCGCAGCACGGTCTCTTGATAGTGGACGTGGGCGCCTGGCGAATACGCGAGATCCGGAATCACCGCAGCGTAAACGTCGATGAGCCCCATTTCCGGATGCTCGGTAAAAATGTGTCCACCGCAGGTTTTGCACCACTTGCGCAGGCTCCGCGGTGTCTTGTTATAGGTGCCAATGTTGTCAGCGCCCCGAGTGATTTGCAGCGCTTCGGGTTTCCACAGGGTGAAGGCATTGACCGGGCCTGCTGACCAATGCCGACACGACTCGCAATGGCAATAGCCCATCGCGGCAGGCTCGCCGCTGACGGTGAACTCGACTGCGCCGCAAAAACAACGGCCCTTGTAAGAGCGTTCGATACTCATGGCATGACTCCTTGATCAGTTGTCAGGCGATATCGCCGGGCATGGCAGGGATCGCCAGAACGTTGCGTGCCGCCATCACCCATCGATGTGGCGCACCGCTGTCGCCGGCGTGCGCCGGACCTGCAGTTGGAAAATGTCCGGGCGCGCGTAATGCCCGGTGACGTCGAGCGCCCGCCGCGCGGGTGCTACGAGTGCGACGTCGATGTCGGCATACAGAATGCCTGCCTCACGGTGTAGCGGGCCGGCCACGACCCGGCCTTGAGGATTGACCACCACCGAGTCGCCGTCGTTGATCCATTCTTCCGGGTCGGGGAACAGTTGCGCGCGCGCCGGGAAGTCGTCGGGGATGTCGCTGCCGCGCAGCGCGGTGCCACTGCCGAGCACCCAACAGCGGCCTTCAAGGGCAATGTGACGCATCGTGCTGATCCAGCCATCGCCAGTGTCGTAGGTGGGGGCGACGTAGATTTCCACCCCTTGGGCATACAGTGAATAACGGGCCAGTGGCATGTAGTTTTCCCAGCAGATAAGCGCGCCCACGCGGCCGACCGGTGTGTCGACCGTACGCAACCCGGATGCATCACCGAAGCCATGCATCATCCGCTCGGGATTCGTTGGCATGAGCTTGCGGTGTCGGTTGAGCACCTCACCGCTCGCGCCGATAACGACTACGCTGTTATAGAGCGTGCCGCCGCCATTGCGTCGGTCGCGTTCATTGAGGCCGCACACGATTGTTACGGCGTGAGCCCTGGCTGCCTCGCACAATGGGTTCAAGTCACCGTTCGCGATATCGACGGCGTTGGCCAACAGCCGCGTGTGCAACTGGCCCATGACAGCTCCGTCCTTTCCCGCCGCCAGCCGCCAGATCCACGACGGGTAACCCGGAATGAACGATTCGGGCAAAACGATCAGCGCCGCTCCCGCCGCCGCCGCCTCGCCGACCGATTGCACGGCTCGGGCGAGGGTAGCGCTGCGATCGAGCAGCACGGGCGGGCGCTGAATAATGGCTACCTGGGTCATGGCGTTCTCCTTTGGCGGTTGCTTTGGAGGTTTCAGCGTGCGCGTGGCGAAGGGGCGGGGCTAGTTCAAAATCTGAAGCGTTGCAGTAGCGGAGCCCAGGCGATGGAAGACAGCTACGGTCAGTTCTGCACGGTTGCGCGCGGTGCCGAAGCACTGTGCGAGCGCTGGACACCGTTAGTGGTGCGCGAGCTGCTGTGCGGCAGTAAACGGTTCAATGAACTGCATCGCGGCGTCCCACGGATGTCCACGAACCTGCTGACGCAGCGGCTGCGCCATCTGGAAGAGATCGGTGTCGTGCATCGCACGGCCGTGGGCAAAGTCTGGGAGTACGGCCTGACCGAGGCGGGCGAGGAATTGCGCCCCATCATCATGGCGCTCGGCCATTGGGGCGCGCGCTGGATCGGCAGTCGCCTTCGCGATGACGAACTCGACGCGGGTTTGCTGATGTGGGACGTGCGCCGGTTCGCGCGCGTCGATGAGTTCCCGTCCCGGCCGGTGGTCATCCACTTCAAGTTCCGCGACGCACGGCCCGGCGAGCAAGCGTGGTGGCTGGTGGTTGAACAGGGCGTGGCCGACCTGTGTCGCGACGACCCGGGGCGCGAACTGACGCTTATCGTCGACGCCAGCGTGCGGGCGTTGACCGAGGTGTGGACGGGCGACCGCACACCGAAAGAAGTGCTTCTATCGCGGGAGCTGCGTGTAGACGGCGCCGCGCAGGATGCGCACAACCTGTGGCGCTGGCTCGGCACGAGCGCGTTCGCCGGGACCCGGATTGCGGCAGCCGCTCGGTAATCTCACGGGGCATTCCACCTGTCGCAGCACTTGAACTGCCGAGGGGTTATCAGGTCATAAAGACCGCGATATCACCCCTTGGAAGCCATCATGTTATTGAAAAATAAAAGTCTCATCGCTGTCATGTCATGCGCCCTGATGCTTGCAGCCGCGCCATTGCTCCCTACTGAACTGTCTGCCATGAATTCCGCCTATGCGAAAGACGGTGGTGGTGGTGGTGGTGGTAACGGCGGTGGGAATGGTGGAGGCAACGGCGGTGGCCATGGTGGCGGTACAGGTGGCACAGCCGGCGGTCACAGTGGTTCGGATCACTCTGGCGGCGCTAACAGCAACGGCCGGGGCAATGGCCTGGCCAGCGATCACGCGGGCAAGGCGGTTCGCGACCATGGTGAAAGCGGAAACCACTTCGGCAGTGAGCGCAATGGTGATCGCGGTCATGGCTCCACAACTTCAGGCATAGCCCATTCCAAAGATACCCGTGGCGTGACCAAAGCGGGTGCAATCGCAGCCTCGACACCTGGAGATCACAACTCGAAAGGGTTGAGCAAAGCCGGGTCGTCAGCCGCCAAAAAATCGCACTGATCGCAGAGGGTTTGAGCCTCGCGTCATAAAAATCCGATTAAGAAGCCCGCTATAAAGCGGGCTTTTTTTGCCTTCGGCATCGGGCAGTCATCCGGTCAAAATCGGCAATCGCCAAGAGCGGCTCGACCAAAGCTGGCTTTCGGGAGGTAGCGCTGGCCTAGTGAAAAAAGAAATAAGCAGCCCATGTGCTCATGCCCTTTTCTGGATGATTCAGATTCCTCTGCTAGATTTTCTATCGAAGTGTTTACTGCCAAGAACACGTCTTACGAAAACTCCAAGCAAGGAAGCGCCTTCATGACCAAACCCCCTCTATTCACCCTTTGCCTGCTCGCGACGGCGATGTTTCTCGGTGCGACTGCCGTGCAGGCACAGAGCGAGCCGGTGGCTTCGGTGCCCGGGCCTGAAACGGACGTGAAGGTGACCGAAACCTATGTGCGCATGATGGCGCGCGAGGCGTATTTCTGGGGTTGGCCGATGGCCAACATCTATAATCGGCGGCTGAAATTCAAGGATCTGCCGGAAGCCGGCCTGATGGGCGGCATCGTGCCGGTGGCGCCGATCAATCATCTGTCGATGCTCACCGATTACATCTCGCCAGGGGAACGCCTGGTAGCGTGCCCGAACCAGGACGTGGTCTACGGCGCCGGCAGCATTGCGCTGGATCTGGAACCGGTGGTGCTCCAGGTGCCGGATTTTGCTGATCGTTTCTGGGTGTACCAAGTGGTGGACCTGCGCTCCGACAGCTTCGCCGAGCTGGGCAAGATGTACGGCACCAAACCCGGTTTCTACCTGTTGGTGGGCCCGGATTGGAACGGCAAGGTGCCTGATGGCATCACCCAGGTATTCCGCGCTAAAACCAACACCGGTTTCGTGATTCCACGAGTGTTCCAGGACGATACCGCCGAGGATCGTAAAGCGATTCAGCCGTACTTGTCCGGCATCGATATGTACCCGGTGTCCCAGTACGACGGCAAACTCAAACAGCGTGACTGGAGCAAGTCGCCGAAATTCCCGGCAGAAGCCGCAGGTGCCGAAGAAACCCGCTGGGTGCTCCCGGAAAAATTCTTCGATGAACTGCCGGCGCTTCTCAAGGACGCCAAGCCGCTGCCTGGCGAAGAAGCCCGTTATGCGCAATTGTCGGTGCTGGCGCAGATCGCTCAGCGTGATCCCGAGCTGAAAAAGGCCATGATCGACGAGGCGCAAAAGTCGGATGCCGAGGTGGTCAAGCCGCTGTTGCAGTTCCGCAACTATGGCAAGCAGTTGCCCAATCACTGGAGCACTATCGACAACGGCGCAGCGTTCGGCACCGATTACTTCCTGCGCACGGCGGTGGCCCGTTCGAACATCTTCGTCAACAAGCAGATCGAGACCAAGTACTTCTACCAGGACCTGGATCAGTCCGGTGCGCGGCTCAATGGCGGGCAGCGCTACAGCGTGACGTTCGCTAAAGATGCCTTGCCACCGGTAAAGGGTTTCTGGTCACTGACCTTGTATAACGAACAGCATTTCTTCGCGGAAAACCCGCTGGGCCGTTATTCCCTGGGCACCAAGAACAAATCGCTCAAACCCAATGCCGACGGTTCGCTGACGCTGTACGTGCAGAGCGATTCCCCGGGTGCCGACAAGGAAAGCAATTGGCTGCCCGCGCCGAAGGGCGCCGACTTTTCGCTGTACGTTCGCGCCTATTGGCCTGAAGCCGCCGCAATGAACGGCCACTGGGCGCCGCCAGCGGTGGTCAAGGTCAACTGAAAGCCGTGCCAAGCCTCACCTTCAAACTGCGCCACATAAGGACATCCCATGAGCAGCTTGCGTAATACCCTGACCGCCCTGGCAGTGGCGGTCTCCCTGAGCGGTGTCGCCGATGCCGCTTCGCGTTACGAAGAACTGGCCAGCCAGCCTTTCGAAAACGGCTTCCCGACCGAGGCCACCGCCCGCAGCCTGATCGACGAGCTGATTTTCCAGCGCGCTGTGCAGTCGTATCTCTGGTCGTTGCCGGCCATCAACATCTGGTCGATGAAGGAAGCGTCGGAGAAGCAGTTCGGTGCCGGCTACAACATCCTGCCGACCTGGAAGAAACGCATCAACGCCAAGACGTTGGTGACCACGCCGAACTCCGATCTGGTCTACGCCATGAGCTATCTGGACCTGGCGAAATACGGTCCGCTGGTGGTCGAAGCACCGCCCGGCGTGCAGGGCATGTTCGATGATTTCTTCCAGCGTCCCATCGTCGGGCCGACCATCGATGGCAAAACCTGGCGCGGTGACGTCGGCCTGGCCGGCCCCGACAAGGGCAAGGGCGGCACCTATGTGTTGCTGCCGCCAGGCTACACCGGCCCGGAACCCACCGAGGGTTTCGTCTACCGCTCGCGCACTAACAATGTGTTCCTGTTCTGGCGCACCTTCTTCAAGGACCCGAAAGACCTGAGCGTGCCGGTGGCCGAAGTCGAACGCACGAAAATCTATCCGCTGGGCAAGAAGGAGTCGGCGCTGCCGATGCAATTCCCCGATGCCACCGGCGCGCCGATCAACATGCTGTTCCCCGAGGACGGTCGTTACTTCGATCTGCTGTCGCGCTTCATTGAAGCCGAAGCGGTCGACCCGGCGGACATGGACATGCGCGGCTTCCTGCACACCCTCGGCATCGAAAAGGGCAAGGCGTTTGCCCCGGATGCCGAGCGACGCAAGCTGCTGGATGAAGCGGCACGCACCGCGTTCAAAATGAGCAAGGTGGTCACCAGTCATCTGTTGATGAAAGAGCCGGGCGGTCTGTACTACACGGACCGCCAGTACGTGAACACCTTCGCCGGGGAAAACACCGAGTTCCAGTCCAGCGGCACCTTCACCAACCTTGAGCAGCGTGTGGCGTTCTTCACCTCTGCCTATTCGGACAGTCCGGGCATGGTGATGAACATGGTCGGCGCCGGCGCCAAGTATCCCGCCACCACACGTGATGCCGACGGCAAGTTCCTCGACGGCGCCCACACCTACAAGCTCAACCTGCCCGCCAACGTTCCGGCCGCGTTGTTCTGGTCGGTGACCGCTTACGACAACCTGACGGCCTCGGGACTCGACAACGGCCAGCCGTTCCCGTCGCTCAATCAGATGGACAAACCGGTGCAGAACAGCGACGGCTCGACCGACCTCTACTTTGGCCCCGAATCACCGGGCGAAGGCAAGAACTGGATCAAGACCGTTCCGGGCAAAGGCTTCCTGGTGATTGTGCGTTTGTACGGTCCCAAGCAAGCGTTTTTCGACCAGAGCTGGAAGCCCAGTGATTTGATCAAACAGTAACGATGAACTTGCGTTGCCCCCGTTAAACGGGGCAACGCAAACCAACGGGTGAGAGACACGTCGAGTCGTCCTGGTCCGCCTTCAAACCGGCCGATTGAGCACCAGCAAGCGTGCCGCCAGAACGGTCATGACCGCCGCGAAGCTATAAGCACCCAGGCGTTTAGACACGATGCCTTCGCGAAGACGCCCATGCAGCCGTCCGGCGCCTAATCCGAGCAGGGAATGGAAGATCAATGCAATCAGCGCAAGCAGCAACCCCAGGAACATCAATTGCGAGGTGACGCTGCCGCCACCCACAGAGACGAACTGCGGCAGGAATACCATGAAGAACAACAACGCCTTGGGGTTTAACAGGCTGTTGAGCGTGGCGCGGGCAAAGATCTGGCGCATCGAAGCCTGTATAGCTTGAGTAGCCGTATCCGCAGGCGGAGCCTTCAATGCCTGCCAGGCCAACCCCATCAGATAGCAAGCACCGGCCCACCGCAGCAAGTCAAACGCCGGAGCCCAACTCATGACCAGCGCACCCAGTCCCGTGCTCACCGTGACGGTCATCACCACATCGGCCAGGGTTATTCCCAGCGCGGCAGCGAGGCCGGCGCGCCAGCCGTGGGCGACTGCATGGCTGGTGACGATAGCCATGTTAGGGCCGGGCACGATCAGCAACAGCAAGGCGGCAACAATGAACAGGTAGAGGTTAGTGGCGTCCGGCATAAGGTAATACCTCCTCGGGGGAGGCGTCATGCTAACTGGCGGTAGCCAGGCAGAAGCAGATACAGTGGGGATGGATTTGGCCGCTACAGTCAGGGTGTGGAGAGGTAAACGACTGTCCGAGACTGTGCATAATGCCGTCATCGCACTTCCACCGACTTGATTGGCCCCTCATGACACTGACACTTTTCGTCTTCGCCTTTCAGTTCATTGCCGGAGTCGTGGGCACTTGTATCGTGCTACCCCGTCCTGGCGTTATCCCGCGATCTACGAGGAACATCGACCACCCCTCCAAGCCTTGGCGAATTTTTTACCGGGTCATGGCCCTCTGCATGTGCAACCTGGGGGCGTGGCTGATGATCATGATTCCACTGGCCAGCCTCAATACCGGCGACCTATCGGACGTCACTCGCGCATTGCTACTGCTGGTTCTACCCATTCCCTTGCTCATCGTCTTCTATTGGCTGCTTGCTAAAGCAGTGCGCAGGCAGGTCAGGGATTCAAAATAAGCCTGTCTCATGAAAAGGGGGGGTGAGGCGATATCGCCTATTCGCTAATCGCGGATTATTGCCACGGCATTCGCTCAGAGCGGCGGTTATGCGAAGAGGCACACTTGAACCTGGCGTATCGCTGGGTGGCGTAACGTGTGACGGGTCAGGTTTTCAAGACACCTTGTAGCGCGGTGCCGGAATACCGGTCTGGGTCGCGCCGAACAGTTCTGCCCGGGCTGCGTCGTATTTGTCCCACAGTGAAAAGTCCGCCACCGACGGCCAGGTGATGCTTTCGCCTTGATCGAACCCGGCCAGCGCCGCGTCGACCAGGTTTTCCGTGGTCATGACGGCTTCTTTGCGCAGTGCGGACAGCGGGATGCCGGACTCATCCCAGATTTCCGTGGCGGTGGAGGCGGGCAGGACTACCTGGACCTTGACGCCTGTTTCCGCCAGTTCAGCCTGCAAGCCACGACTGAACGCCAGCACGAAACTCTTGGAGCCGCTGTAGACGGAACTCACCGGCAGCGAGTGCAATGCCAGCACCGAGGCGACGTTGATGATCACCCCTTTGTTGCGGCTGAGCATGGCCGGCAGCGCCGCATGGGTCAGGCGGGTCAGGGCGGTGATATTGAGGGCGATCTGGGTCATGGAATCGCCGACGGATGACTCGGCGATCGGGTGCAGCCTGGCGAGGCCGGCGTTGTTCACCAGCACGCGGATCGCCGGGTTGGTGGCGAGGATCTTTTCCACCTGGGCCAGATCGTCCGGGTTGACCAGGTCGGCACGAATCGTCTTGACCAGCCGGCCATGGCCGGCGGAAATTTTTTCGGCCAGGGCATCGAGGCGATCCTGGCGTCGCGCCACGAGGATCAAGTCGTAGCCACGGGCAGCCAGCCGATCGGCATACACCGCGCCGATTCCGGAAGAAGCGCCGGTGATGAGGGCAATTTTCTGAGTGTCATTTGTGGACATGGGCATCTCCGATGCATGAGTACTCAATCAATATGATTGAGGGCTCAAGTATAGAGGCCGGGACGTTCCGCTTGTCAATGGTTTTGCCCTCAATCATTCTAGGAGGATGAAGAACTCAAAAACCTCCTCCCGAGATACCGCCGACGCCTCCGACCTCGACCTGCTGGGCGAAGTGGCGTGTACCAATACCGCGTTGCGCCGCGCCGCCAGGCGCCTTGGCAACCTGTATGACGAAGCGCTCGCGCCCATTTCCCTGAAGGCCACGCAAATCGGAATGCTCGCCCAGATCAGCCGCTTTCCGAGCGCCGACGGGCATGACGGGCCCACCTTGCAGGAGTTGGCAGGGCTGCTGGCGATCCAGATGTCTGCTATCTCCCATGCCATGAAACCCCTGGTGCGCGACGGCATTGTCGAGTTGCAGCAAGACGCGCTGGACAAGCGGACCAAACATTGCGTGCTCACCCCTAAGGGCGACCAGCTTCTGGCCGAAGCGCTGGTGCTGTGGCACGCCGCCAACGAACGGGTCGAAACCGTGCTGGGGCCGTCGTCGGCGGCGTTGCTGCGCCAGTTGGCGGATGAGATTGCCTCCGATGAATTCCTCAGCGAGTTCAACCATCTGACTGCCGAGTAAAACCTCGGCTTTTTGCTGCGTAGGGCTGTTTTTTTCATTCCTGATCATCATGCTAACTGGTTGCATTATAGAACCGATATTGATACAACTGCTGTGGTTTCATAAATAAACCACTTGCATGGGAAGGAGGTTCGCTATGCAGCAGCCAACAGCATTGATAGTCGGGGTGGGTTCTGAGCAGGGGCTGGGCGCGGCGATCAGTCGGCGTTTTGCCCGTGAAGGCTTTCATGTCCTGTCCGTCGGCCGCACGGGGGCGAAACTCGACGTGGTGGTGAATACCATCAAACAACGAGGCGGCAGCTCAGAGGCGGTGGTCTGCGACGCAACGGAAGAGCGCGAAGTGCTGCGGCTTTTCGAGTATGCGATGCGGCCGGTGGCCGGTCGTGAAGCGCCCAGCGTCGTGGTCTTTAACGCGGGTAATAACGCGCATATTCCCCTGCGCGAATTGAGCGCGTCGCAGTTCGAGGCGTTCTGGCGCATCGGCTGTTATGCAGGCTTTCTGGTCGGTCGCGAGGCTGCGCGTTATCTGGTCCCCAGGGGCGCCGGCACCCTCCTGTTCACGGGGGCATCGGGCAGCCTGCGGGGCAGGTCCGGTTTCGGCCATTTCGCCGCGGCGAAATCCGGGCTGCGGATGCTCAGCCAGAGCATGGCCCGGGAGTTTGGACCGCAGGGCATCCACGTTGCGCATGTGGTGGTCGACGGCGGGATCAATGGCGAGCGCCTGCGGGTGCTCAGGCCTGAGGTGGTCGCCCAGCGCGGCGAGGACGGTCTGCTGGACGTCGATGCCATCGCCGAAAACTATTGGCACCTGCATCGGCAGCCGTTGACGGCATGGACGCAGGAACTCGATTTAAGACCGTTCAAAGAACACTTCTGAATTCACCACACGCTTTGGTTTAGCCGACGGCAGGGGCAGGGTCCCCGGCCTCGCCGTGGCCGCTCAAAAAGACATAGGTAAGACTCATGGTTTCAAGCACGTTAGACAGTGAAGGCGTCACCCCCTATTCGTGGTTCGGCGTACTGGCCATCGCGCTCGGCGCGTTCGCCCTGGTGGTCACGGAGTTTCTCCCGGTGGGATTGCTGCCGGGCATTAGCCGGGATCTGGGGATCTCCGAAGGCACGGCCGGCCTTGCGGTCACGGCCACCGCGCTGCTGGGGTTTCTCGCGGCACCCATCACCGCCATGTCGATCGGCAAAACCGACCGGCGTCTGGTGCTGTTGGCGCTGACGGTTTTGCTGGTCATCTCCAGCCTCATGTCCGCCCTCGCCAGGAACTTCGAAATGCTGCTGATCGCGCGGGTCATCCTGGGGGTGGGCGTCGGTGGTTTCTGGGCGATTTCGATCACGGCGGCGGCGCGGCTGGTGCCGGACGAGAAAGTGCATGCCGCCTCGTCGATCGTGTTTGCCGGCATCTCCATCGGCTCGGTGGTGAGCGTCCCGGCTGGCTCCTACATCGGCGCGCATTATGATTGGCGCATCGCGTTCATGGCTGCCAGTGTGCTGGCTGTGGTGGTGTTGCTGATTCAACTGGTCGCGCTGCCGAAAATCCTCATCGACCACGGCATCAAGCTGAGCAATTTTTTCGGCCTGCTGAAGTCGGCGAAAGTCAGGGGCATTTTCCTGGCGGTGATCTTCATCGTCGCCGGGCAGTATTTCGGGTACACCTTCGTCACGCCGTATCTGGAACAGGTCACCGGGGTCGATACCAATGTGCTGAGTACGTTGTTGTTCATCTATGGCGTGGGGGCAGTGGCTGGTAATTTTCTGGGTGGATCTTTCGCTGGCAGAAATCTGCAATTGACGGTGATGGCGACCGTGGTCATTTTCCTGATTGCGCTGATCTGCATGGCGGCGTTCGCCAGTCATGTGGTCATCGTCACCCTCAGCCTGATCGTCTGGGCGATCTCCTGGGGTATGGCGCCGGTCGGCACGCAATTGTGGCTGTACAACGCCACCCGAAATGACCCCGAAGCCGCGCAGGCGGTCAATACCAGCGTATTCCAGTTGTCCATCGGACTGGGCTCACTGATGGGCGGCGCAGCCGTCAATACCATGGGACTGCACAGCTCGATGTGGCTCGGGGCGCTGGTGCTTGTGTTGGCGGTGGCAACGGTGTTGAAGGTGGGGCGTATGGATCGGCGGGGGTGAGGGGGAAACTGTGGGCGAGCCTGGTTGCGGTAATGCGGGCATTCAGGTAGCCAGCGTTATCGTTGACGACCGTCGCGAGCCTGCTTGCTTCTACAGTGGTGGGTGGTGTTCATACAATTTGGGTACGCCACAACACCTGTGGGAGCTGGCTTGCCAGGGTAGAAACCGGAGAGATCCTTTACGTTTTAAACCTGAGACATCGTTTACAGGTACGAAATACGGTCAGGAGGTGCCTGACCATGTCCTGGAATCGAGAGTCCCCAATGGATCAACGGGGAGTGTCATAAATTTTGTGTTCGGGCATAACATGTTGCAGAGGTGCATGTATGCCGACCAAAAAGAAACCGGCCAGTAAGGCCCAGCGTGACC
>NZ_JBIVBY010000027.1:0-98376 GCF_044746405.1 Pseudomonas sp. NPDC086251 | reverse complement strand
CTTTTTCATGGCCTCGCCCTCGCTGTCGTTGGCTTCTATAAGAATGCCACCGTGGCGCACAGACGCCTCGGCTTGGGCGAGTCCATCCAATTACAAGGGTAGGCGTATTGCCCGAAGGACCGCGCCCAGGATTTACGTGTGATGAATCTCCCGATCCTTGGTTTCCGGCAGGAAGAACGTACCCAGAATGGCCGTCATCACCGCGATGACAATCGGGTACCACAAACCGTAATAGATATCCCCGGTGGCCGCGACCATGGCGAAGGCCACCGTCGGCAGGAAGCCGCCGAACCAGCCGTTGCCGATGTGGTACGGCAGCGACATCGAGGTGTAGCGGATGCGCGCCGGGAACAGTTCCACCAGCCACGCGGCGATCGGGCCGTAAACCATCGTCACGTAGATCACCAGGATGGTCAGGAACAGCAGCACCATTGGGTAATTGGTCTTGGCTGGGTCGGCCTTTTCAGGGTAGCCGGCTTCCTTGAGCCCGGCGCCGAGGGTGGCGGCGAAGGCGTCGTTGCGCGTCTTGAAGTCGGCGGCCGGCATGCCGGTGCCCTCGAAGCTCGGGATCACTTTGTCGCCGATGCGTACCTGCGCAACGGTGCCCGGTTCGGCCTTCACGTTTTTGTAGGGGATGGCTTTTTTCGCCAGCACGGTTTTCGCGAGGTCGCAGGAACTGGTGAATTTGGCCTTGCCCACCGGGTCGAACTGGAACGAGCACTGATCAGGATCGGCGATCACCGTGACCGGGTTCTTCTCCTGCGCGATGAACACGTCGGGGTTACCGTATTGGGTCAACGCATGGAAGATCGGGAAGTAGGTCACCGCCGCGAGGATGCAGCCGGCCATGATGATGCCCTTGCGGCCAATGCGGTCGGACAGGCTGCCGAAGATGACGAAGAACGGCGTGCCGATCAGCAGCGAACCGGCGATCAAAAGGTTGGCGGTCTGCGGGTCGATCTTCAGCGTTTGCAGCAGGAAAAACAGCGCATAGAACTGCCCGGTGTACCAGACCACGGCTTGGCCGGCGGTACCGCCGAGCAGGGCCATGATCACTATTTTCAGGTTGTCCCAGCGGGCGAAGGATTCAGTCAGCGGCGCCTTCGACGACTTGCCCTCAGCCTTCATTTTCAGGAACACCGGCGACTCGCTGAGTTGCAGGCGGATGTACACCGACACGATCAGCAGCAAGATCGACAGCAGGAACGGAATCCGCCAGCCCCACGCCTCGAAGGCCTCGGTGCCGAGGGCCGTACGGCAGGCGAGGATCACCAGCAGCGAGAGGAACAGGCCGAGGGTCGCGGTGGTCTGGATCCACGAGGTGAAGTAGCCGCGCTTGCCTTTCGGCGCATGCTCGGCCACGTAAGTCGCCGCGCCGCCGTACTCACCGCCCAGGGCCAGGCCTTGCAACAGCCGCAGGGTGATCAGGATGACGGGTGCCGCCACGCCGATGGTCGCGTAACCGGGCAGAAAGCCCACCACCGCCGTGGAAACACCCATGATCACGATGGTGATGAGGAAGGTGTGCTTGCGCCCGATCATGTCACCCAAGCGGCCGAACACAATGGCGCCGAAGGGCCTTACGGCAAAGCCCGCGGCGAACGCCAGCAGCGCGAAGATGAACGACGTTGTCTCGTTGACCCCGGCGAAGAAGTGCTTGGCAATGATCGCCGCGAGGGAGCCGTAAAGGTAGAAGTCGTACCACTCGAACACAGTGCCCAGGGACGAGGCGAAAATGACCTTGCGCTCCTCCTTGGTGATCCCGTGGTGGGGCGCGCTGCCCGTGGTTGTGCTGTCGATTGTGGCCATGAGTCTTCTCCGTCGTGCGCTTGTTATAGGCCGGAGTACCTCACTCGCTTTTGCCGCACCCAGGCCCTTGGGCTAATGTCACCGGATCGCGGATTGCGCGAAGAATGGGAACAGGCTGCCCGCCTCGCATCGCCGCAAGTTACCTAGAAGCATAATCACCTTCGCGCAGATATCCACTCGCCCCCCGCTAAACCCCGGACTGTCCCGTTGTCCGGGTTTTCTCACGCCTCGTTTTGATATCTTTTTTTTCACTGTGTTGATTTATGAAATAATACGTGTCATTTATAGCCACACAAAAACACGCCCCCAGGGAGTCAACAATATGAACAAGACAGAACTTCTAGGTGCTCTGGCACTGTGCGCCGCCAGTTGGCTGGCCCACGCTGACGAAGACAGCCTGCGTATCGGTATCGAAGCGGCCTACCCGCCCTTCTCCTTCAAGACGCCGGAGGGCAACGTCAGTGGTTTCGACTACGACATCGGCAACGCCCTGTGCGAAGAGATGAAGGTCAAGTGCGAGTGGGTCATCCAGGAATTCGACGGCATGATCCCCTCGCTGAAAGTGCGCAAGATCGATGCGGTGTTGTCGTCAATGTCGATCACCGAAGACCGGATGAAGTCGGTCGACTTCAGCAAAAAGTACTACCACACCCCCGGCAAGTTCGCGATGAAGGCCGGCAACGTGATCAACGACCCGACGGTTGATCTCAAGGGCAAGAAAGTCGGCGTGCAACGCTCCTCGACTTACGACCGTTTCGCCACCGAACAGCTTGAGAAAGCCGGGGTCATGGTGGTGCGTTACGGCTCACAGAATGAGGCCTTTCTCGATCTGGCCTCGGGTCGCCTGGACGCCACGCTCGCCGACATCGTCAACACCGATGAAAGCTTTATCAAAACTCCGGCAGGCCAGGGTTTCGCCCTGGTCGGGCCGGACATCAACGACCCGAAATACTTCGGCCGGGGCGCCGGGATCGCCGTGCGCAAAGGCGACAGCGTGAACGTTGCGCGCTTGAGCGCCGCGATTGATGCGATCCGCGCCAATGGCAAGTACCAGCAAGTGATGGGCAAGTATTTCGCCTTCGATATCTACGGCGAATAAACGCCTGCCTGCCCCCCTGGCGCCGCCCGTTGCGGCGCTCGTTTGAGGAACTTCATCATGCTTCACGGCTACGGATCGAGCATTCTCGATGGCGCCTGGCTGACCATTAATCTCGCCTTGACCTCCATGGCCATGGCGATTGCCCTCGGCCTGATCGGCGCGGCCTTTCGCTTGTCGCCGCTCAAATGGCTGGCCATGCTCGGCGAAGGCTACACCACGCTGATTCGCGGTATTCCCGACCTGGTGTTGATCCTGCTGATTTTTTACGGCGGCCAGGATCTGGTGAACCGCATGGCCCTGGCACTCGGTTACACCCGCTACATCGACATCAATCCTTTCATCGCTGGCGTCTGCACCATGGGCTTCATTTTTGGCGCCTACCTCTCGGAGACTTTTCGCGGCGCGTTTATGGCGATCCCCAAAGGTCAGGCCGAGGCCGGCGCGGCGTATGGCATGAGTGGCACGCAAGTGTTCTGGCGGATTCTGGTGCCGCAGATGATTCGCTTCGCCATTCCCGGGTTCACCAACAACTGGCTGGTGCTGACTAAATCCACCGCGCTGATTTCGGTGATCGGCTTGCAGGACATGATGTTCAAGGCCAAGAACGCAGCGGATGCGACCCATGAGCCGTTCACGTTTTTCCTCGCCGTGGCGGCGCTGTATCTGATGCTGACCAGCCTGTCGTTGCTGGTGCTGCGCTATCTGGAAAAACACTACTCGGTCGGCATCAAAGCCGCCGAACTGTGATTGGGAGCCACCCATGATTCTCGACTACAACCTGATCTGGGAAAACCTGCCGCTGTACTTCAATGGCGCCGTGTTGACCCTCAAAGTCCTGCTGATTTCCCTGGCGTTTGGCCTGGTGCTGGCGATCCCCTTGGCGCTGATGCGCGTGTCCCGCTCAGCGTTGATCAACTTCCCGGCGTGGCTCTACACCTACGTGATTCGCGGCACGCCGATGCTGGTGCAATTGTTCCTGATCTATTACGGCCTGGCGCAGTTCGCGGCGGTGCGGGAAAGCGCGCTCTGGCCGTACCTCTCCAGCGCCACCTTTTGCGCCTGCCTGGCCTTTGCGATCAACACCAGTGCCTACAGCGCAGAGCTGCTGGCCGGCAGTTTGAAAGCCACCGCCCATGGCGAAATCGAAGCGGCCAGGGCGATGGGCATGTCGCGCTTCACGTTGTACCGGCGGATTCTGCTGCCCTCGGCGTTGCGTCGGGCATTGCCGCAGTACAGCAACGAAGTGCTGATGATGCTGCAAACCACCAGTTTGGCGTCGATCGTCACGCTGGTGGACATCACCGGCGCCGCGCGTACGGTCAGTGCGCGGTTCTACCTGCCGTTCGAGGCGTTCATCACCGCCGGCCTCATCTACCTGGCCCTGACCTTCATCCTGGTGCGTCTGTTCAAGCTGGCCGAGCGCCGCTGGCTGGCGTACCTGGCACCGCGCAAGCACTAAGGAATTTTATGAAGCACATTCAATACCTCTTGCCGTGGAGTGCCTCGGGCACTGAACGACACCTGTCGCTGTTTCGTTTTGGCAGCGGGCCGCGCAAGGCCTACATCCAGGCCTCCTTGCACGCCGATGAACTGCCGGGCATGCGCGTCGCCGTCGAACTCAAGCGCCGTCTGCGCGAACTGGAAAAACAAGGTCGCCTGACCGGCGTAATCGAACTGGTACCGATGGCCAATCCGATCGGCATCGGGCAGATGTTCCAGGCTACCCATCAGGGTCGCTTCGAGTTCTCCAGCGGCAAGAATTTCAATCGCGATTTTCCGGAACTGGCCGATGCCCTGACACCGCTGCTGGAAGGACAATTGGGCAACGATGCCGAGGCCAACATTGCACTGATCCGCCACGCCATGCGCGATGTCCTCAAGGAGATGCCGGCACCGGCATCCGAGCTTGATGGCTTGCGTTGTTTGCTGATGCAACACGCCTGCGACGCCGATGTGGTGCTGGACCTGCACTGCGATTTCGAATCGATCATGCTGCTTTACGCCATGCCGCAAAACTGGCCGCGCTTGCGCTCACTGGCCGCCCGCCTGGACGCGGGTGTTGCCCTGCTGGCCGAGGCTGCGGGAGGCAGCGCTTTCGATGAAGCCTGCGCGATCCCGTGGTTGCAGCTCGCCGAGCGTTTCCCGCAGGCCAACATTCCGCTGGCCTGCGTGGCGACCACCATCGAACTGCGCGGCATGGCCGACACCGAACGCGGGCTCTGCGTCGACAGCGCAGAAGCGATCC
The DNA here is from genome assembly GCF_044746405.1 of Pseudomonas sp. NPDC086251. NCBI lineage: Bacteria > Pseudomonadati > Pseudomonadota > Gammaproteobacteria > Pseudomonadales > Pseudomonadaceae > Pseudomonas > Pseudomonas sp. NPDC086251. The sequence goes on along the minus strand of NZ_JBIVBY010000027.1, from coordinate 93,223 downwards.
TCGGCTATCTCGCAGAGCTTGGTTTGATCAGCGGTGACTGGCCTGCTGCGCCTGCGAATGGCTGTGAAGCAACGCCCTTCGCCGGTGCCCAGTACGCCTACGCACCGCACCCTGGCGTGGTGAGTTTTCTGCAACCGCTGGGCGCGAGGGTCAAGGTCGGCGACCCGCTGTTCGAAGTGATTGACCCGCTGACCGACCGCCACAGCGTGGTGTGCGCCAGCACCGACGGCATCCTGTATGCCCGCGAACGCCTGCGTTTTGCCCAGCCCGGTTTGTGGCTGGCCAAAGTCGCCGGCAGTACCCCGATTCGCCAAGGCCGCTTGCTCAGCGACTGATTCCAGAGAGTTGAAACCATGTACAAACTTGAAATCCAGGACCTGCACAAACGCTACGGCAGCCACGAAGTGCTCAAGGGCGTGTCCCTTGAGGCGAAGGCCGGTGACGTGATCAGCATCATCGGCTCCAGCGGCTCGGGCAAAAGCACCTTCCTGCGCTGCATCAACCTTTTGGAACAGCCCAACGCGGGCAACATCGTGCTCAATGGCGAGCCACTGAAACTGGTGAGCAACAAGCTCGGCGGGCTCAAGGCTGCCGAACCCAGGCAGCTTCAACGCATGCGTTCGCGGCTGTCGATGGTGTTTCAACATTTCAATTTGTGGTCGCACATGAGCGCCCTGGAAAACGTCATGGAAGCGCCGGTGCATGTGCTGGGCATGAACAAGAAAGAGGCCCGGGAAAAGGCTGAGCATTACTTGAACAAAGTCGGTGTGGCGCATCGCAAGGATGCGTTTCCAGCCCATATGTCCGGTGGCGAACAGCAGCGTGTGGCGATTGCTCGCGCGCTGGCGATGGAACCGGAGGTGATGCTGTTCGATGAACCGACCTCGGCCCTCGACCCGGAACTGGTCGGTGAAGTGCTCAAAGTCATGCAGGACCTGGCGCTCGAAGGCCGCACCATGGTGGTCGTGACCCACGAAATGGGCTTTGCCCGCGAGGTTTCGAACCAACTGGTGTTTCTGCACAAGGGACGGGTGGAAGAGCGTGGCGATCCGCGCGAGGTGCTGGTCAACCCGCAGTCCGAGCGCCTCCAGCAGTTTCTGGCCGGAAGCCTGAAATAACCCAACCCGCCGCGACACAGACTTTGTAGCAGCTGTCGAGCCTGCGAGGCTGCGTTCGGCTGCGAAGCAGTCGTAAATCCTGAGCACGCGGTTTTCCTGATAGACCGCGCTGCCTGATTTCACGACTGCTGCGCAGCCGAACGCAGCCTCGCAAGCTCGACAGCTGCTACAGAGCCGAACGCAGCCTCGCAGGCTCGACAGCTGCTACAGAGTTAGTGTTATGGCGGAATTTGCTTAACCGAGGGGCGGCTTCGGATACACTCCCGCCAGCGTTTTTAACCTCAGGAATAGTTGAGCCGGATATGCCGACCCCCTCGAAAAACACCACGGTCTATGCCGCACCGGTGATGCGCAAACTGGCGGAGATCGTCACCGAATTGCCGCCGTCGCTGCGCAAGGTGGCGGACTTTATCCTGCGTCATCCACTGCGGGCCGCGACGCTGACCATTGAAGAAATGGCCCACGAAACGTCGACCTCGCCTGCCGCCGTCAACCGCCTGGCCAAGGCCCTGAACCTGGGTGGCTACACCGGCATGAAGTCCGAACTGGTCGCGACCTTGCAGCAAATGGTGTCGCCGGTCGACAAACTGCGCAACGAACTGGCGCATCGTCCCGGCGGTGCGTTTGGCCTGCATGAGCAAATCCAGAGCGCCACCAGCAACCTCGCTACCGCGGCGACCAACAACCACGAAGACACCTTCGAAGCCTTCGTCACGCGCCTGACCACCGCGCGTAAAATCTACATCCTCGGCTTTGGCAACAGCGTCTACTTCGCCGGCCTCGCCGCGTCGACGCTGATGCCCTTCTGTGCCGATGCCACCGCCATCAGCATGGAGGGCGGCAACGAAAACGCCGCGTACCGGCTGGCTGCGATCACCGACCAGGACGTGTTGCTGGCGATCTCCCTGCCGCGTTATTCCCTCGACACCCTGCAACTCGCCCGCTTCGCCAACGAGCGCGGCGCCTCGGTGCTGGCCATCACCGATTCACCCGCCTCACCGCTCACCAGCATCGCCGAACACACGCTGTTCGCGCCCGCCGATCATCCGGTGATGACCAGCTCCAACATCGCCGTGCTCGCCTTGATCGAAGGGTTGGTCGCCGGCGTGATGGCGCGCAACAAAGAAGCGGTGAAGCTGGCGACTGAACTGACCGAAAGCGTGATGGCGTATCTGCACATACCGACCAGCAGTAAATCGTCGAAAAAGTGAGGTCGCGCTCATTGAGCACGCTCGCCTTCGACTGGTGCACAGGACTGTCGATCGCTATATAAAAGTGCAAGAAACCGTGTCCACCCGGACCTCTTTCTTTCCTGCAACCCCCGATACAGACGGGCCAGAAGCTTTCTGGCCCGCTGTTTGCATTCACCTGATACGCAGTCAACGCTGATTGCACTTATACGACAAAGGCGCCGTGTAACCCCCGTTTCCAACGGAGGGTCACATGGCGCCTTTTTTGTTTCTGGACCGGTCAGGTGCTGGCAGAGATTCGAGGGGCGAGGATGGCAAACCAAACCGTGCGTAGCGTATGTCCCTTTTGTGGTGTGGGCTGCGGCATCGTCATGCAGGTTGAAAACAACCGGGTGGTCAAGGTCACCGGTGACAAGACCCATCCGGCCAACTTCGGTCGACTCTGCACCAAAGGCACGACCTGCGGGCAATCCATCGCCGAGTCCGGCCGGATGGAAACCGCCTACCTGCGCCCGGAGCGTAATCGAGACCCGTCGCGTATCGCCATCGACCACGCGATCAGTGAAACCGCCAGAAGACTGCGCGAGATCCTCGACGCCCACGGCCCCGATGCCCTGTCGTTCTACGTGTCCGGGCAGATGTCGCTGGAAGCCCAGTACCTGGTCAACAAGCTGGCCAAAGGCTTTGTCCGTACCCACAACATCGAATCCAATTCGCGTCTGTGCATGGCCAGCGCGGGCAGCGGTTATAAGCTCTCGCTGGGTTCCGATGGGCCGCCCGGTTCTTATCAGGACTTCGATCACGCGGAGCTGTTCTTCGTCATCGGCGCGAACATGGCCGACTGTCACCCGATTCTGTTCCTGCGCATGATGGATCGGGTCAAGGCCGGGGCGAAGCTGATCGTGGTCGATCCACGGCGTAGCGCCACGGCGGACAAAGCCAACCTGTTTATGCCGATCAAACCCGGCACTGACCTGGCCCTGCTCAATGGCTTGCTGCACCTGCTGGTAAAAAACGGCCACACTGACCCGGACTTCATCGCCTCGTTCACCGAAGGCTGGGAAGCCATGCCTGAGTTCCTTGAGGATTACGCACCGGAGAACGTCGCCGCCATCACCGGCATTCCCGAGGCGGACATTCGCCAGGCGGCTGAATGGATCGGCGAGGCCGCCGAGTGGATGAGTTGCTGGACCATGGGCCTGAATCAAAGCACCCACGGCACCTGGAACACCAATGCCCTGTGCAACCTGCACCTGGCCACCGGCGCTATTTGCCGGCCGGGCAGCGGGCCGTTTTCCCTGACCGGGCAACCGAATGCCATGGGCGGACGCGAAATGGGCTACATGGGCCCGGGTCTGCCGGGGCAGCGCTCGGTGCTGGTCGAAGCCGATCGGCTGTTCATCGAAGACCTGTGGGACATTCCGCACGATAGCCTGCCTCGCGACGTCGGTGGTGGCACCGTGGCGATGTTCGAGCAAATGTGCGCCGGCCAGATAAAAGCCTGCTGGATCATCTGCACCAACCCGGTCGCGAGCGTCCCCAACCGTCAGAAAGTCATTGAAGGCTTGCAGACCGCTGAGCTGGTCATTACCCAGGACGCGTTCCTCGACACCGAGACCAACCGCTACGCCGACATCCTCCTGCCGGGTGCACTCTGGGCCGAGGCTGAAGGGGTGATGATCAATTCCGAGCGCAACCTGACGCTGATGCAAAAAGCCGTGGAGCCACCCGGCGAGACGCTGCCCGACTGGCAGATCATCGCCAGGGTCGCGTGCGAAATGGGCTTTGAACAGGCGTTCACCTACGCCTCTTCTGCCGAGGTGTTTGAAGAGATCAAGCGCGCCTGGAACCCCAAGACTGGCTATGACATTCGCGGTGCAAGTTATGCGCGGCTGCGCGAAAAACCGCTGCAATGGCCTTGTGCGTCGGATGACGCCGAGCCTCGTAATCCGATTCGCTACCTGAACAATGGCGTGAGCCAGACGCTCAAAATCGACGCCGATGGCAGCCAACCGGCGATCGTGTTTGCAACCGAGCGCGGCAAGGGCATATTCCTCGCCCGTCCGCACATGCCGCCAGCGGAAATGCCGGACGAGGCATTCCCCTTCGTCCTCAACACCGGTCGTTTGCAGCACCAATGGCACACCCTGACCAAGACCGGCAAGGTCGCGACCCTGAACAAACTCAATCCGGGGCCGTTCGTTGAGATCCATCCGGAAGACGCCGCCAGCTTCGGCATCAAAGACAAGGATCATGTCGAGGTGCGCTCGCTGCGTGGCCGCGCCGTGTTGCCGGCCGTGGTGACCGACCGGGTGCGCCAGGGCAATTGTTTTGCGCCCTTTCACTGGAACGATGTGTTTGGCGAAAACCTGGCGATCAATGCCGTCACCAACGATGCCGTCGACCCGATTTCGCTGCAGCCTGAATTCAAATTCTGCGCGGTCGCGTTGCAACGGGTTGATTTGATCGAGCATGCCTTTCTCGATGTGCCTGCGCCCGCCGCCATCGACCTCCTCCCTCCTTCGCCTTCTAAAGAGGAACTTCCCATGTCGTGCATCGAGGCATTCGCCGATCTCGCCGGCATTCGCAATCTGCCGCCGCCGCATTTGAACGAGAATGAGCGCACCTACCTCGCCGGTTTTCTCAGTGGCTTGCAATCCACGGCAGGTCGCCAGGCTGGCGGCGTGCCTGCCCTGCCGCCGAATGCGCCCATGACCGAGGGCACCCGGCTATGGCTTGACGGTGTGTTGGGCGGGTTGTTCAGCCGGGTCGAATCAGCTACTCCACGACTCGACACCAGCGCTGACTCGTCGCCCCTGCCGACTGCACCCGCAGTGACATTGTTGTGGGCTTCGCAAACAGGGAATGCCGAAGCGTTGGCCGAGCGTTTTGCCTCGCGTTTGCGCGACAGCGGCATAGCCGTAGAATTGAGCGCGATGTCAGACTTCCCAGCGAGCAAACTGGCCAGCACCCGCCACCTGGCCGTGATCAGCAGCACCTTCGGTGACGGCGACCCACCGGACAATGGCGAAGGCTTTTGGAACACCTTGAGCACTGCCGAGACACGTCTGGAGTCGCTGCGCTTTGCGGTGCTGGCGCTGGGCGATCCCAACTACGACCAGTTCTGCCAGCACGGTAAAAAACTCGATCAGCGTCTACAGGAGTTGGGCGCCACCCGGCTGCTGGAACGCGTCGACTGCGACACCGAATTCGAGGAACGCGCGGACACTTGGCTGGCCCAATTCCAGCAAACGCTGACTCCCGCGCAGCCGGTAACGGTCGAGCCCACCCCGAGTGTTGCCCCTGGCCCTATTGCGACACCCGGCAAGACCAACCCGTTTGCTTCACGGCTGCTGGTCAACCGTCACCTGAACAAGCAAAGCGCCAACAAAGAAACCCGCCAGTTTTCCTTGGCGCTGGCGGACTCCGGACTGAGTTACGAGGCCGGCGATGCCTTGGGCGTCTGGCCGCGCAATTGCCCGGAGCTGGTGGGTGAATTGCTCAATCTGACCGGGTTGGGTGCCGACACGACCGTGAACATCGACACGCTCGGTGAAGTCCCACTGCACCAGGCACTGACCGAGCACTTTGAAATCGCCCGGCCGAACAGCGACACCCTGGCGTTCATCGCCGAACGCAGCCGCAACCCGGCATTGAAACACCTGCTGGGCAGCGAGCGCAAGGCCGAATTGAAAGACTGGCTGTGGGGCCGGCAACTGGCGGACGTGCTGCAGGCGTTTCCCGTCGACTGTTCCGCCAGTGAACTGCTGGGCACCCTCAAGCGCCTGCAACCGAGGCTCTATTCCATCGCCTCCAGCCCCAAGGCGCATCCTGAGGAAGTCCATCTCACCGTTGCCGCCGTGCGCTATGGCAAACGCAAGGGCGTGTCCTCGACCTTCCTCGCCGATCGCGTCGAAAACGCTGAAGTCCCGGTCTTCGTCCAGCCATCCAAGCACTTCCGCGCGCCCGCCGATGGCAACCTGCCGATGATCATGATCGGCCCTGGCACGGGCGTGGCGCCGTTTCGGGCGTTTCTGCAAGAACGACGGGCGCGCGGCGACAAGGGCCAGAACTGGCTGTTCTTCGGCGAGCAGCACGCCGCGACCGACTTCTACTACCGCGAGGAACTGCAAGGCCTGCAGCGCGACGGCCTGCTGACCCAACTCAGCCTGGCTTTTTCCCGCGATCAGGCAGAGAAGATTTACGTGCAGGACCGAATCCGCGAACAAGGTGCCGAACTGTGGCGCTGGCTACAGGAAGGCGCGCAGTTGTACATCTGTGGCGATGCCAGCCGCATGGCCAAGGATGTCGACCTGGCCCTGCGCCAGGTCGCGCAAAGCCAGGGTGGGCTGAGCCCGGAACACGCCGCTGATTACTGGCGCCAGTTGAGCGAGCAGAAACGCTATTTGCGTGATGTCTACTGACGGCCCGGGGTCTGGCGGCGCGCCCTTGTAGCAGCTGCCGAAGGCTGCGTTCGGCTGCGCAGCAGTCGTGAAGTCAGACTACGCGGAGTATCAGGAAAATCGCATGCGCAGGGTTTACGACTGCTGCGCAGCCGAACGCAGCCTTCGGCAGCTGCTACAGGGATCGTGGTGGGTGCAGTCTGCTCCGAACAGTCAACCCGGTTGCCAGGCATTTGCCCCGGACTTGGGCCGGATCGAGCATTGACGCCTCAGGGCACCGATACCATCAGCCACGTCTCACAGGGTTCGCTGGCTATTGCCGATACCCTTGGCGATATCGATGCCCCAATCCAGCGCCGCTTCCATGTCCAGCAGGTGCGGCTTGGGATCGTGATTCTCAGAGATGACGGAACCGTCCGGCCAGTAAACACCGATGAACATTTTCAGCGAGCCGTCCCTCAATATCTCGGCCTTGACTTCAATCTTGCATCCGTTCGACAGCGTTTCCTTGTGGTCCAAATGGCGCTCAGTCATTGCTGCATTCCTCCCGTCGTTGATACCCGAGTAGACGCAAACCCCTGGATGCAATGTTAGCTCAGTGAAGCCTTCCAACCGCCTTCATTCACCGAAGATGAGCCCTGCCCTGACAGCGGCGTAATGCCACCTATACTACAAGCCACCTACCCCCCACGGGGCCTGCACTCCCAACAATAAGAAGCAGAGGTGGAACATGGTCTGGCAGCAAATCTACGATCCGTTCGGTAACCCGGTGCTTTCCACCATCATGGCGGCAGTGCCGGTCGTGGTGATGCTGGCCTCATTGGCGTTTTTCCACATCAAGGCGCATCTGGCGGCATTGCTCGCCCTGGCCTCGGCCCTGCTGATCGCCATCTTCGCCTTCGGCATGCCGGCGAACATGGCGGGCTCGGCGGCGCTCTACGGCGCGGCCAACGGGCTGCTGCCGATTGGCTGGATCGTGCTCAACATCATCTTCCTGCATCGCCTGACCACCGAAAACGGTTCGTTCAAGGTGCTGCAGGATTCCCTGGCGCGCATTACCGACGACCGACGTCTGCAATTGCTGCTGATTGCGTTCTGCTTCGGTGCCTTCTTCGAAGGCGCGGCCGGTTTCGGCACGCCGGTGGCGGTGACCGGGGCGATTCTGATCGGGTTGGGCTTTTCGCCGCTGGCCGCGTCGGGCCTGGCGTTGATCGCCAACACCGCGCCCGTGGCGTTCGGCGCTTTGGGCACGCCCATCATTACCCTGGCCAAGGTGACCGGTCTGGATGAAATGGAGCTGTCGATGATGGTCGGTCGGCAATTGCCGTTCTTCTCGGTGATCGTGCCGTTCTGGCTGATCTGGGCCTTCGCCGGCTGGCGCAAGATGCTGGAAATCTGGCCGGCGATCCTGGTCGCCGGGGTCAGTTTTGCGGTGCCGCAGTTCCTCGTGTCCAACTACCACGGCCCGATGCTGGTGGACGTGATCGCCGCGCTGATTTCGATGGCCTGCCTGACGGGCTTCCTCAAGGTCTGGAAGCCGGCCACCGTGCACACCTCCGCCGCGCTGTCCGGGCGGGTCGACAACTCCAAAATCGACGCCGAGCATGATGAAAAACCCGTCGCCAGTGCCGCCTTTGCCTCCGATGCCAAGCCTGCGGTGATGCGTGCGTGGATGCCGTGGATCATCCTCACCGTCTTCGTTTTCGCATGGGGTACCCAGGGTTTCAAAAACATGTTCGACACCCGCCCGGCGATCGATCCGGCGACCCAATCGGCCAAGCTCGACCCACAAGGCAAGCCGATGCGCGAAGCGAACCCGATCTTCGCCCCGGTCGTGACCTTCACCACGATTCACCAGCAGATCGAAAAAGTCCCGCCGGTGGTGCCAGCGCCAAAAACCGAGGAAGCGGTCTACAAGTTCACCTGGTTCACCAGCACCGGCAGCGGCATCCTGCTCTCGGCGATTCTGGGCGGGTTGCTGATGGGTTATTCCATTCCGCAACTGATCCATCAATACCTGCGAACGCTGTGGGTGGTGCGCTATTCACTGATCACCATCACCGCGATGCTCGCCCTCGGTTTCCTCACCCGGTATTCGGGACTGGACGCCACCATGGGCCTGGCCTTCGCCGCGACGGGGATTTTCTACCCCATGTTCGGCACCCTCCTCGGCTGGCTCGGCGTTGCCCTGACCGGCTCGGACACGGCCTCCAACGTGCTGTTCGGTGGCTTGCAGCGGGTTACCGCCGAGCAACTGGGGATCAGTCCGGTGCTGATGGCCGCCGCCAACAGTTCCGGCGGGGTGATGGGCAAGATGGTCGACGCCCAGTCGATCGTGGTGGCGTCCACCGCTACGCGCTGGTATGGGCATGAAGGGGAAATCCTGCGCTACGTGTTCTTCCACTCGATCATCCTGGCGATTCTGGTCGGTGGGCTGGTGACGTTGCAGGCCTATGTGGCGCCATTCAGTCACATGGTGGTTGGCGGGCATTGATCGATTGGTGTGCCCCATGTCCGGGTTCAGCACCCGGGCATGGTGGAATGCTGTTCACTCTGTAAACCACCGCCCCCTGTAGGAGCGAGCTTGCTCGCGAAGGTCGTTAACGATGACGCGTTTCAGCAGGATAAACACTGCGCATTCATGACCTTCGCGAGCAAGCTCGCTCCTACAGGGGGCGGGCCCTGTTTTCCAACTCGGGAGCGCAGCGCATGTCCAGAATTCTCGTCCTGATGTTCGCCGGCCTGGTCCTGTGCACCAGCCAGGTTATGGCGGACGGCCTTAAAATCGGCGTGATCGGCGCCGGTAATGTCGGCGGTACGCTTGGCACGCTATGGGCAAAGGCCGGGCACTCGGTGATGTTTTCGTCACGCCACCCCGAGGAACTGACGGACCTGGTCAAGGCTGCCGGTCCCAATGCTCAGGCGGGCTCGGTCAACGAGGCCGCGGCCTGGGGCGATGTGATCGTGTTGAGTGTGCCCTACGGCGCAATGCCGGTGCTGTCCGAACAGCTCAAGGGCAAGCTGGACGGCAAAGTGCTGTTCAGCACCAGCAACCCCTTCAGCGGCCGCGACGGAGACGTCGGGCGCAAGGCAGTGGAGCTGGGCGTCGCCTTGGCAGACCAGCAGTATCTGCCCGGTGTGCACCTGGTGCGGGCGTTCAACGCCATAGGCTACGCCTCAATGAAAAGCGAATCGGGCAAAGGCAAGGCGATTCCTACCTTCGCCGACGACGCCCAGGCCCGCGACCTCGGTGCCCGTCTGGTGCGCGACGCCGGGTTTGTACCGGTGCTGCTCCCGTTGGCGCGAGCCAATGAAGGTTTGCCGGGCGGCCCTCTCAGCGGCGTGACGAGCGAGGCCGAGCTCAAGAAAAAGTCGGGGCTTTAGTGAGGACTTTCATTCGTTCCTCGTTCCCGTGGGCGATGAGGATCGCCGCACGTGCTTTCGCGCGTCGCGCCAAGCCAATCTTGATCCCGACCAATAGCGGTGCGGCGAATACAAACAACAGGGCAACCGCAAAAAACGCAGTATCGAACGCAATCACCGTGGCCTGCCCTGACACCGCCTTGCTCAGCAGGCTCGTCGCGGCCCGGCTAGCGGCCACAGCGTCCATGCCCTTCCCCGCCAGCATCGCCGTGGTGGTCGTCAGCCGTTCGATCAGCGCGCTGCCTCCCGGGGTGACGTTGGCGCCGAGGACTGCACTATTGATGACGATGTGATGGTCGATCAGTGTCTGGAGCCCAGCGACGCCGATCAAGCCACCTAACTGGCGTCCCGTATTGAACAGGCCGATGCCGCAGGCAAGATTGCGACTGTTGAGGTGGGTGAAGGCGATCAGCGTGATCGACAGAAACAGAAAACCAAGACCCAAACCACGCAGCAGGATGCCCGCCATCATGTCGTCGGCGCCGCTTTCGCTGGTGGAACCGGACAACATCCACATCGCCCCCATGATCAGCAGGATGCCAAAAGGCACAGTGGCCACCGGCGGAACGTGACGGACTTTGAACAGAAAAGCGGCAATGAGCAGCGAGCCGATAAAAAAGCCGCCACTGGGCAACAGGAGCAGCCCGGCATCGGTCGGCGTGAACGCGAGTACCGACAAGGCGAATGCCGGTATCAAGTACGCGCTGCCAAACAAAGCGGCACCGGCGACGAAACTGACGCAAAAGGCAAAGGTGAAATCGCTTGATTTGAACACCGTGAAATCGAACAGGCCCTGACCTTTCACCCACACCTGCTGACCGATAAATGCCAGCAGCGCGGCGGCGCCGATCATCGTCAGCGACAGGATGACAGGCTCCTCGAACCAGTCCCAGCGGCTGCCTTGGCTGAGCACATAGGTGAAACAGAACAGGGTCGAAGCAATCAGTGCGAAACCCAGCCAATCAAAAGAACGTTGTCGCACCCTGACGGCCATGGGGTGGTCGACGATGAGCAAGAGCCCGATCGCCGCCAAGGCCAGCGGCACCACACTGAGGAAAATCCAGGTCCAGGATTGGCTGTCGATCAACCATCCTTGCAGGGCTGGGGCGAGCGTCCCCGGCGCGACCACCGAACCCATGGCAAACAGGGCTTGCAGGATCGGCTGAAGCGCGCGCGGATAGGCGCGGAAAATCATCGCCTGGCCCGAGACCAGCAGCGCGCCGCCCGCGAAGCCTTGAAGGATGCGAAGCGCGATCAGCAACTCCAGCCGGGCGGTGATGGCGGCCATACAGCACGCCAGGCCCATGACCAAGGTGGCGCCGATGATCACATTGCGGGCAGAAAAGCGCTGCATCAGCCAGGGAGCCGTCATGAACCCGATCAGCTTGAGCGCGATATAGCCGACATCCAGCCACGCGAACTCGTCAGGCGTGGCATAGGTGTCACCGATGATGTCGCTCCGTCCGAGTGCCAAAACGGTACTGGCGATCGCTTCCGTCAGCGTAGCCAGCACGATGCCCAGCATGAGCAGGATGTCGTTGGTGGCGCGGGCTGTCGTGCTCATGTGCCGTCCCCGTGCGTCACCTCCACCCGCGCGGACAAGCCTGGCACGATGCGCCCCGGCAGTGGATTGTCAGCCATCAGGATCTTCACCGGGACGCGCTGCACGACGCGTACAAAGTTGCCGGTGGCGTTGTCGGGCGGTAACAAGCTGAACGCCGAGCCACTGCCCGGTGCAAAGCTGTCGACCACGCCATCCAGTGCGGCGTCGGGGTAGCCATCGACCGTGATGCGCACGCGCTGACCGGGGCGAAGGTGTTCGAGCTGAGTTTCCTTGAAGTTCGCCACCACCCACACAGCGTTGACCGGCACGATATCGAGCAGGGCAACACCCGGCGTCACGTAACGCCCGAGACGAATCTGGCGGTTACCGATGACGCCCTCCACCGGTGCGCGCACCACGGTGTGGTCGAGGTCGATCTGGGCCAGATCCCGCGCGGCCTCTGCCTGGGACACGGCGGCAACGGCCGCCTCTCTTTCAGCCATAAACACGGCGATGTGTTGCTGCTGCGCCTCGACCGTTGCCGAGGCGGCCGATACCGACGCCACCGCTCTGGATTGCGCGGTGCCGGTCTCATCGACCAGGGCCTGGCTCACCGCATTGCTGACGATCAGTTTGCGGCTGCGGTCATGGGTCTTGGTCGCCAGAGTCATGTCGGCCGTGGCCGAGCGTCTTTGCGCTTCGGCCTGTCGAATCAACGCACGCTGCAGCTGGATCTGCGCATCGACATGGATCAGGCGCGCCTGAGCAGCGCTGACATTGGCCATGGCTTGCGCCAGTTTGGCGCGATAGTCGCGATCATCGATACGGAACAGTACGTCACCCGCGTGCACGCTCTGGTTGTCCTCGACCTCCAGCGCCGTGACATAGCCGGCGACCTTGGCGGCGAGCGAGGTCACATCACCGCGGACATAGGCGTTGTCGGTCGAGGTCACACCGCTCGACAGCGCAATGGCTGCCCAAGCCGCGACCACCATCACGGCACCGACGCACAGCAACAGCCCGACAGTCTTGCGTTTGCTTCGCCCCTGCACGACGCCAGGCGCCCCGGAATTTGCGCTGGCGGCCATGGCGGCCTTGTCCTGGAGCGAGTTCATTGTTTCATGTCCTGTTCAGTGCCGATAACAACAGAGGCCACTGGGCGACAGAGGTCTGCCGCCCAGCTGTCGCCCGTTCATGAGCGCGTTGATCGGCTTACTTTTTGATGGGGGTGACGAGCACCGTTTCGTCGGTGTCGAGGACGAACACCGCCAACAGGCGTGCCGGTTGGGTGTCGCTGGCGTTGGCGCTGACCAAGTGCACGGAACCCGGCTCCTCTACAAAGTTTTCGCCGACGTTGTAGATCTTTTCCGGCTCGCCTTTGACTTTGATACGAAACGAGCCTTCCAGGACCGTTGCATAGATAAAGGCGGTTTTCGGATGGGTGTGGGACGGCGACGCGGCGCCCGGCCCATACTCGACGAGCACGCCCCGCATGCTCTTGCCTGGGATGTTGGGAATGGGGCGGTCGAATACGACCGTCACCTTGCCGGCGGGCGGTTCAGCGGCCGATGCGGCGCTGATCGAGAGCGCTGCAAAGACCGCGGCGAGCAGGATTCGAGTAACCATGGGATTGCTCCTTGATGTGTAGGGAGTTGAGGGCGCGATCTATTACCGGGCCTTCGACTGAGCGAGCCAGTCTTCGAAGTGGATCGCGCCCACGCGCGCGTTCTTGCCGGCGGTCAGCGATTGATCGTCAAGCACGGCGCCGAAGTAGCGCGCGTTCACGTCCGGCACGACCTTGCGGTTGTCCTGGGTGATCCGCAGAAAGCGCCTGGCCAGTTCGTCGAGCGGGAGGGCTTCCGGGCCGCCGACTTCAACCGTGCCATTGACCGGTGCTGCCAGCACGACATCGGCCAGCGCCGCCACCACGTCGTCGGACGCTATCGGCTGGATCAGCGCCGGCGAAACACGAAACTCTTCGCCGACCGCGAATGACTGGACGATGCCGTCGACAAACTCGAAGAACTGCGTGGCCCGCAGGAGCGTGTAGGGAATGCCGGAGGCCTTGATCAGGTTTTCCTGCGCGATCTTGGCCCGGAAATACCCGCTGTCGGGCAGCCGTTCGCTGCCGACAATCGACAGCGCAACGTGATGGCCAACGCCAGCAGCCGCTTCGGCAGCCAGCAGGTTGCGGCTGGAGGTTTCGAAGAAATCGAGCACAGCCTGGTCTTCCCACGACGGCGCGTTCGCCACGTCGACCACCACGTCTGTGCCATCCATCGCCTCGGCCAGGCCTTCGCGGGTGATGCTGTTCACGCCCGTGCTGGGGCTGGCGGCGAGCACGTCATGGCCGCGCGCACGAAGGGTATTCACAAGTTTCGATCCAATAAGGCCGGAGCCTCCAATGACGACGATTTTCATGGCTTTCCTCCACTTGTCGACGGCAACGATTGCGTCGGTGTCGGTAGAGAGTGCCTGCGCGCAGGAGGCAAGTCCTTGCGCCGGGCTTGGGTTTAGCTTGGATTTACGTCCAAGGACGGTGTTGTTCGTCCAGCCGCCCTTGGCGCGGACGGTGCAGCGGGTTTCGAGCTGCCGTATGATCTGCGTCAGGTTCTAATCGCCAACCGCCTGGGACACGGAGTTGAGGGCGCTTCGACAGGAGATGCTTGCGTTGCAGTTCGCGTTTGAAGACTTCTTGCTCGATCAGGATCGCCGGGAGCTGACCTTGCGCGGGTACGTCGTGGCCGTCGGCCCGCAGGTCTTCGATTTGTTGCTGCTGTTCGTCAGCAATCCCGATCGCGTCGTCAGCAAGGACGACTTGCTCCAGGCGGTATGGAGCGGCCGGATCGTCTCGGAATCGACGATTACCAGTCACATCAATGCGGTGCGCAAGGCCATCGGCGATAGCGGCGAGGAACAGCGCCTGGTACGCACCATCGCCCGCAAAGGTTACCGCTTCGTCGGGCAAGTCACCGTCGACACTGGCGGGCAAACGCCACCCCCTGACATCGACGAACCCGTGGCTTCCAGACAAACGCCCGCCTCTACGCTGACGCTCCCGGAGAAACCCTCGATTAGCGTATTGCCCTTCCACAACCTGAGTGGCGATCCGGAACAGGACTATTTCGCCGACGGCGTCGTAGAAGACATCATCGCCGCCCTGTCGCGGATCCGCTGGCTGTTCGTCATCGCGCGCAATTCGAGCTTTACCTTCAAGGGCCGGGGGATGGACGCCAAAGGCGTCGGTCTGGAGCTGGGGGTTCGCTACGTGCTCGAAGGCAGTGTGCGCAAGTGCGGTAACAAGGTCCGCATCACCGGTCAGCTCATCGACGCGACAAGCGGGACGCATCTCTGGGCCGAGCGATTCGAAGGCCTGCTCGATGACATTTTCGAGCTGCAGGATCAAATCACCGAAAGCGTCGTCGGCGCCATCGCACCGCAACTCGAACGGGCAGAAATCGAGCGGGCCAAACGCAAACCCACGGAAAGCCTGGACGCCTACGACTACTACCTGCGCGCCATGGCAAAACTGCACACCGGCACACGGGAAGCCATCGAAGACGCGTTGCCGATGTTCTACAAGGCCATCGATCTCGATCCGGAATTTGCCTCGGCTTATGGCATGGCCGCCTGGTGCCATTTCTGGCGCAAGCTCAATGGCTGGATGACCGACCGGGCTGCCGAGACAGCCGAGGGCACACGGCTGGCGCGTCTGGCGGTAACGCTGGGCCGCGATGATGCCGTCGCGTTGACGCGCGGTGGGCATGCGCTCAGTCATTTAACCGGAGATGTCGACGGTGGCATTGCATTGCTCGACCGGGCACGGCTGCTCAACCCCAACCTCGCACCCGCCTGGTTTCTGGGCGGTATTCTGCGCGCGCTGCACGGTGAAACAGACGCCGCCATCGAAAACCTGAACCATGCCGTTCGCTTGAGTCCGCTGGATCCGGAAATGTTCAGGATGCAGGTCGGGATGGCGCTCGCGCATTTCCTCGCCGGGCACTTCGATACCGCTGCAGGCTGGGCGGAAAAGGCGCTGGGCAACCTGCCCAGCCTGCTGGCCGCGGCGGCTCTGGTGGCGGCCAGTCATGCGCTCAGCGGGCGCATGGATAAGGCCAGGTGGGCGATGCAGCGCTTGCAGGCACTGGACCCTTCCTTGCGCCTCTGCAACCTCAAAGACTGGATGCCGATCCAGCGGCCCGAGGATTTCGCCCGGTTCGCCGATGGATTGCGCCTGGCCGGGTTGCCGGAGTAATCACGCGATCAGGATCGACGCCTGACAAAATATGGATTCCAGCCTGTCGCGACAGGCAGCCATCGACCAAAAGCTACCAGTGGATGGAGCGATGGAAAATGAGAGCTAAGCTTCCTTCTACTGTCGGGCATTTTGAGCAGACCGGGATTTGCACCGCGCCCTTCACAACAGCCTCTGAGGGAAGCCAATGAAACACTTCGCCATGCTCATCGCGATCTCTTTGCTGACCACTGCCTGCCAGAGCACCAACGATAACGGCATCACCCGGCTCGATAATTGTGTCTGCTATAAATCGTCCGAAGGCCAATCCTTGCAATCCTCGCAAATCGCATGGAAGGACCCCGAAACGCTGCAGAAACAATTCTCACATTGCGTGTGCCGAGCCTTGGTTGACCTGAAGAAGGCCAAAGATCCCAGTCAATATTTCGAGCCTGGAACCCAAATAAGAACGGAACTGAAATAAATCAGGTGCTGTGGCCTGACAGAGTCAGGCGACGTACTCAGTGCGTTTTCACCCAGCCGCGGTCGTTCGCCAAGGTCTGCTTTCGACCAATTCTGTAGACCTCTTCAGCACTTTTCGACCTGGAATCTCAGCCTGAAAGGCTCTTGTGTTCCCGCCTGATGTCGCTCAACTGTTTTGTTTTTGGAGTCGGTTCGGATAGGGTGAAACCGTCGTTACATTTTATGAGCATCTATGAGCGCAACTGGCCGAGGTAGCGGCGATGCGGTTGCGGGGGGCAAGGTGATTTTAGATGCCTATGCCAAACAGGTATTCGAGGCTCATGATGAAAATCACTGACAAGTCCGGTGGCATTTCGGTTACTGCGCCAATCAAGAAGGCATCAACCGGCAACGTTTGGCGCACCATGCCTGGCGGTATCTGGGCGCTGGGCTTCGTCTCGATGCTGATGGACATCTCCTCAGAAATGATCCATGCGTTGTTGCCGCTCTATATGGTCACCGTACTGGGGACCTCGGTTTTGGCGGTGGGTTTTATAGAAGGCATAGCCGAGGCTACGGCCTCCATCACCAAGGTATTCTCCGGCGCCCTCAGTGACCGATTGGGCAAGCGCAAACTGCTCGCAGCGTTGGGCTATGGGTTGGGTGCACTGTCCAAACCGATCTTTCCTTTGGCAGGTTCGCTGGACTGGCTGATCGGGGCTCGCTTTATCGACCGCATTGGCAAAGGCATTCGCGGCGCCCCGCGCGACGCGTTGGTGGCCGACATTACGCCACCCGCGATACGGGGGGCAGCTTTTGGCCTGCGGCAAACTCTGGATACCGTTGGTGCCTTCCTGGGACCGTTGCTGGCGATCGGATTGATGTGGCTAACCGCGAACCACTTCCAGACTGTGTTCTGGGTGGCCGTCATCCCGGCCTTCCTTGCCGTCGCGGTGCTGCTGGTGTTCGTTCATGAACCCAAACAAGTGGAAGGGACGCACCGGGTGCGTGCACCTTTGAGCCGGCGGGAATTAGCCCGACTGGGCGCTGGCTACTGGTGGGTGGTGGGTGTCGCGGCGGTGTTCACCCTGGCGCGTTTCAGCGAAGCCTTTCTGATTCTGCGCGGTCAGGCCGTCGGGCTGGCGCCGATGTGGGCGCCAGCGGTACTTGTCCTGATGGGGGTGGCCTACTCACTGTCGGCCTATCCCGCCGGGGCTTTGTCCGATCGTGTCAGCCGCGTGGCAGTGCTCGGCGCAGGTCTGATTTTGCTGGTTGCTGCCGACCTGACGCTGGCGTTTGCACCGGGCATCGGTGGCCTGGCTGTCGGCGTCGTTCTATGGGGGCTGCACATGGGGTTTACCCAAGGAATATTCGCCGCCTTGATCGCCGACTGCGCGCCGGCTGAACTGCGCGGGACGGCATTTGGCATGTTCAATCTGTTGACCGGGTTGGCCTTGCTGCTGGCCAGTGTGATCGCTGGGGCGATGTGGGATGCGGTAGGCTACCAAGCCACCTTCTTGGTGGGAGGGAGCTTTGCTGTTCTGACGTTACTGGGATTGTGGGTGATCAAGGCGAGAGTTCAGATTCGATAACAAGAGTAAAAGAGGCGCATCACAGATTCAGCGCCAATTCCCAGGGAGACCATTCCGAGAATCAGCGCCGATGCGAACCCACCCAAGTCTCCAACCTTTCCAGTACCGAAACTGTGGCTGATTGGCAGCTGTATGACTTGGATTGACCCAAGCTGACAATGACGACCGGCTGAATCCACAGCCTGAAGTGCTGTTCAATTGCCCCTGAATACCGGCTTGCGCTTTTCGAAAAAGGCACGCGCACCTTCAGCCTGATCGTTACTCGCCGCGCAGTGCAGGAAAGCCTGGCGCTCTTCACGCAGTCCTTCGTGCAGCGTCCTCTCGTCGGCGCCTACGATACAGCGCAGTACACCGTCCACGGCCAGCGGCGCCTTCTCAGCCAGTTCCTGCGCCAGCGCCATCGCTGCTGTCTTGAGTTCGGCGACTGGATGAATGGAACGCACCAGCCCCATGCGCAAGGCCTCGTGACCGTCAATCCTGCGGGCACGCAACACCATATCGAGCGCGTTGTCACGACCAATGCAGCGAGTCAGACGCACCGAACCGCCCCAGGCCGGCACGGTTCCCAGATCCATCTCGGGCAGACCTATCTGAGTGCCAGTATCGGCGGCGAGACGGAAATGGCAGGCCAGGGGCAATTCGAGCCCGCCGCCCAGGCAGTAGCCGAACATAGTGGCAACCGACGGCTTGCCCAGGGATTCGATGCGTGCCAGAACGCGCAGGCGCTGGTCAAGCACGGAGTCCCAACCACCGCGCGCTGGCACCTCGCGCATCGCCTCCTTGAGGTCCATGCCAACGGAGAAACTGGTCTCACCTTCACCCGTAAAAAGCAGGGCTCGTACACTTGAATCGGTAGCGGCCTCTTCAACCGCCGCTTCCAGAGCATCGATGTAGGCGAAGCTCATTCGGTTGATCGGTGCGTCATTGATGCTGATGGACATCACGGCGCCGTTGCGCGTGATCAACAAGGGTTTTTCGTTGGACATGATGAGTGATTCCTTTTTGTGAGAGGCACGCATGTACTGTTGTACGGCGATCGCAACGTCATCGGCCGTCAAAAAAACAGTCAGGTACACAGGGCTTACCGCTTCAGCCTTTCAACTTGATGATCAGCTCGATCAGCTTATTGGGCTTCAGCGGTCCCTTGTCGTAAGGCGGCAGCATCATCTTGGTGGCAGCGAAGAAGCCCTGACGATAGACAGGACGCATTTTGGAAAAGGTCTGAAAGCCT
This sequence comes from Pseudomonas sp. NPDC086251, assembly GCF_044746405.1. Lineage (NCBI taxonomy): Bacteria > Pseudomonadati > Pseudomonadota > Gammaproteobacteria > Pseudomonadales > Pseudomonadaceae > Pseudomonas > Pseudomonas sp. NPDC086251. The sequence goes on along the minus strand of NZ_JBIVBY010000027.1, from coordinate 74,027 downwards.
TCGTAACCATGGTAGTGGCCCATGCCACTGGCGCCGACGCCGCCGAAGGGCATGTCGTGCTGAGCCACGTGCAGCAGCGCGGTGTTGATGCATACGCCGCCCGACATGATGTGGCTCACGTAGTAGTCCTGCAGGGCGCGGTCCCTGGTGAAGGGATACAGCGCCAGTGGCCTGTCGTGCTGGTTGATGTAACCCGCCACCTCTTCGCGCGTGGTATAGGTCTTGACCGGCAGCAGCGGACCGAAGATCTCGCGCTGCATGATGAGCATGTCGTCGCTGACGTTGAATACCAGGGTCAGCGGGAATTTGCGCAGGGTCTTGTCCGGCGTCTGTTGGGGGAAAAGATTGACCACGCGCGCGCCCTTGGCCACAGCGTCATCCAGCGTGGCCTGCATGCGGTCATAGGCACGCTGGTCGATCATGGACGTGTAATCGGCGTGATTGATGTCGGGGTAACGCTCGGCGATTACACGCAGGGCTTCGCGTTCAAAGTCCGCCTCAGAGCCGCCGGGAATGAACACATAGTCGACGTTGGTGCAGATCTGGCCCGCATTGAAGGCCTTGCTCCACATGATGCGATCGACCGCCAGGGTCATCGGGAAATCCGGCGCGACTACGGCGGGTGATTTACCGCCCAGCTCCAGTGTCACCGGGGTCAGGTTGCGCGCAGCGTTCGCCATCACGGCACGGCCGGTCTGCCCCGAACCCGTGAAGAACAGATGGTCGAAGCGGATCGAGGAAAAAGCCGGGCCTACCGAACCATTGGCGCCGCTGTCTTCGAAGAACTGAAGCTGTTGCGGCGGGAAGTAGTTCGGTGTGATGGACATCAGCAGGCGCGTCAGATTGTTCGAGTTTTCCGACATCTTGACCATGGCCCGGTTGCCGGCGGCGAAGATGGCGGTGAGGGGTCCGAACGACAGCATCAGCGGAAAGTTCCAGGGGACGATCACGCCAACCACGCCCAGCGGCTGCGGAATGACACGGTTGCTGGAGGTGGGATAGACCATCAGATCGATGTGGCGCTTCTGCGGCTTCATCCATTTCTTCAGGTGCTTGATGGTGGATTTGATATCTCCCAGCACGACAAAAAACTCGGCGAACAGCGTCTCGAAGGTAGAGCGGTTGCCGTAATCCTTGTTCACCGCTGCGACCAGTGCTTCGCGGTTTTCTTTCAGCATCCGCGCCAACCGTTTCAGGTCTTCCACGCGCTGGGCATGGCTGCGCTCGGGGTTGGCACGGTAAGCGGCGCGCTGCTGCTCGAAGCAGGATTGCATGGCGGCAGGAATGACGGGCTGAGCCAAATGTAGGGCACTCATGCTGAGGTCCTTGTGTAGTGATTGAAAAACGGCAAACGGGTTTGTCCACGCTGGTCGCGCAGCCGCTACCCTTTTATTGCAAAGGATTCAATGCAGCAGGTGTGGCACTCACAGGTCCTTGAAGTTTGGCGCCCGTTTTTCCAGGAAGGCCGCAGCCCCTTCTTTGAAGTCTGCTGCACCGGTCAACCGGGCGACTTCACTTAGCAGTGTTGCGAGGGCCGCCTCAGGGCCTTTTTCACGGGCCAGGCGCACCGACGCAAGCGCAGCGTTGATGCCGGACGGTGAGTTCTGCGCAATCAGCCGTGCACATTCGAAGGCGCGCGTCATCAGCTGGCTCTGCGGTACGACTTCTTGCACCAGCCCCATTCGGCAAGCGGACTGAGCATCGAACTCCTCCGCCGTCAGGATGTAGCGAAGCGCATTACCAAGACCGATTTTCGCCGGTAAGAACACGGTGGCACCACCAAACGGGAACAACCCGACGGCCACCTCGCGTTGAATGAACGTGGCATCCTGCGCGGCGATAACGATATCCGCCGCTGCCGCAAGCTCCACCCCAAGGTTCATGCACTTGCCATGAACAGCGAGTATCAGGGGTTTGCTCCGACGGCGAACGGCAGGGTCAATTTCGAGCATATCCACCAGCGATGGATCGCCGATACGCAACTCTCCCCGCGCGGCGAGAGGCGCCGTACTGACGATGTCCATGCCCGAAGTGAAGACCAGGCCATTGGCATGCAACACCGCACAACGCAGGCTTGGATCGTCTTCATAGATCGCCATGGCCTTGGCCAGGCCGATGAACATGTCGCGGTCGAAGGCGTTCATCTTGCGCGGACGGTCCAGGCAGATCGACAGCACATTACCGTGGCGGGTGATGACGACCCGATCCTCAAGGCGGTCGCCGGACGCGGCATGCGTTTCGCGTTTTTCGCGCTCACGCAGTACCAGGATCCGCCGCAGGATTTTCCCTGCAGGTGTTTTTGGAATGGAGTCGATGAACTCGATGTCGCGCAGTTTCTTGTAGGGGGTTACACGCTGTGCGACGAAGTCGATCAGTTCGGCTTCGGTCACAGGTGAGCGCAGCACAACGAAGGCCTTGGGAACCTCACCGGATTCAGTGTCAGGACTGGGCACGACGCCGGCATCGGCCACCGCCGGGTGCATCAACAACACACTTTCGAGTTCGACCGGGCTGATCTGGAAGCCTTTGAACTTGATGAACTCTTTGGCGCGGTCGATGATTCGCAGATTGCCGTGCTCATCGATCCGGCCTACATCTCCGGTTCGCAGCCAGCCCTGCGCATCGATCGCTTCGGCGGTTGCCGTCGGATTGTTGAAGTAGCCGAGCATCACATTGGGACCGCGAATCAGCAGCTCGCCATCCCCACCTGGCACCACGTCCTGGTTGCCGCCGATTTCCACGACCCGCACCTCAATGCCATGCATCACCCGCCCGACCGAACCTTCGGCCTCTTTCGGCATGCCTGGCTCGGAAACAGCTCCGGTGGTGGTGGATTCGGTAAGGCCCCAGCCGTTGAGCACCGGCACTTTCAGCCGATCGGCGGCGCTCCTCAGCAAGTCGGCACTGATGGGTGAGGCACCGGAGATCACCAGTCGCAGACTCGACAGGTCGAAGTGATCGACCAAAGGATGTTTGGCAAACTGCAACACAACGGGAGCAACGACCGGAGCGACCGTGATTTTGTAGTCCTGAATCACGCGCAATGTCACTTCCAGGTCGAGAGCGGGCAGCACAATCAAGCGCGCGCCCTGAGAAAGGGCCGAACCGATGAAGCTGGTTTGTCCATAGATATGGAAGAACGGCAGCGCCGCCAGGATGGTGTCGGACTTGCAGAAAACCTGCGCGGCGGTCACCTGCTCGGTCGCCGCAACGTAGTTGCGATCGCTGAGCATCACCGCCTTGGGGAAACCGCTGGTGCCACTGGAAAACATCAGGGCCAACAGGTCTTTTTGCAGATCACGGCAGCGCTCTTCGGCCAGAGGCTTGCCCTCCAGCAACGAGGAAAACGGCGTGAGGCCCGCGGACTCCCCCAGCACGAAAATTTCTTTCAACTGCAACGTGATCAAGGTGTCGCGCAGTCTTTCGAAGACTTGCGGGGTAACGATCACACGCGAGGCCCCCACCAGCTTGAGGAGTTCTCGCACGTCTTCTGGTGAGGACATGGGATTGAGTGTGGAATACACGCCGCCGGCGAAGGCTATACCGTACAGCGCTACCGGGAACCAGATGCTGTTCGGCGCAATGATGGCGGTAACCTCTCCCGGTTCCAGACCGCGCTCTATCAGGTTGGCGGCAAGCACACGCACATGCCGGGACAGTTCGGCGTAGGTCAGTTGTTCGCCGCTCAGCCCGTCGATCAGCGCCGGGTTGTCTGCGTAGCTCTGGATTCGCTCCAGAAATAGCGCGGCGAAGGAACCGACGGGTACTTCCAGAGGCCTTTGCGACAGAAATGAATTCATGTATTTACCCCGCTCGTGGTATTGGTCATCGCGTGTTCCGAGGCACGTTGGTGCGCCTTACGGGTCATCGACTCGTGAACAACAGTACGAGCGGGGTCGTGAGCTCGACAAACGACATTGGTTTTACTTGGATGACAAAATGTCACGTGAAAAGAAGATCCTCATTCCTGCGGAGAGCGTGCGACAACTACCCGCGCTCAATGCTTTTGAAGCGGCTGCGCGGCTGGGCTCCTTTCAAGAGGCCGCGACGTTCCTGCACCTGACACCTTCGGCAATCAGTCACCAGGTTCGAAGGTTGGAAGGCGTGTTGGGTGTGGCGCTTTTTGTTCGACGCAATCGGCAAATCGAACTGACTGAAAGCGGTCGCAAGCTGCAGTTTCATGTCAGCCGGGGGCTGGCCGAGATCTCTATCGGGCTTCAGGCGGTCAAACAAGCCAGTGACACCAGCCCTTTACGCATCAGTGTGGCGCCCAGTTTCGCGGCGACTTATCTGAGTGCGGGCATGGCGCAGTTCGAGCTTGAGAACCCGGATATCACCGTGCATATGGAGTTTTCATCCAGACTGGCCGATCTGGAAGCCCGCGAGCTGGACATCGCCATTCGCCACACCACGCAAACCCGTTTCGACGTCTTTTCCGAAAAACTGGCGGATGTCTCCGGTGCGCCTGTCTGTGCACCGCAAATAGCGGCAAGACTTGTTGCCGGGGAACGTATCGAGAGTATCCCGCGCATTACGCTAGCCCAGGCGCCTGGCGTCTGGACACTTTGGAACCAGGCCGCCGGACGCCTGGATATCCCGCCACAGCGTGAGCTGCTTTTTGAAAATTTGAGTGATGGTTTACAAGCGGCAATTGACGGCCACGGATTGATGATGGCTCCGCTGGGGCTTATCGAAAAGCACCTGAAGACTGGCCAATTGGTTCTGCCTTTCAATGAGAAGCTGGAGCGAGTGTCGGCTTACCGCTTGCTGTGTCTCAATGGCAATGAGATGTCTCCCAAAGTCTTGCGGCTGCGGCGCTGGTTAAAGGCTGTGATTCGCAATCGCGGCGACGGTTGAGATTTCTCCAGCCATCAGGCCCCGCACGAAGATCGATAACGTTTCATTCGAACAACTGACGGCGCCGGGCTCCCGGAGACATGGAAAACCAGCGCTGGCAAGCGCGATTGAACACGCTCTGTTCGCTATAGCCGAGCAGACCGGCAACCTGGGACATCGGCATGTGCCGCTCCGCCAGATAGTGGTCGGCACGGTCACGCCGCAGGCTCTCGACTATTTCATCGAAGCTTCTCCCCTGCTCGGCCAGCCTTCGCTGCAACATACGCACGTGCATGCCCAGTTGCTCGGCAATCAGTGGCAAACGGCAACGCTGGATCGGCATCATGCGCAAGACCAGGCGCTCGACCTGACTGACGACATCCGACGTCGCTTGCAAGTCGAACTGCTGGAAATACTGTTCCAGTGCGCGATGCAGGTAGGGGGCTTGCTGTTCAATCCGCTGATTGAGTTGTTCGTCACGAAGTACCAGGGCGTTGCAGGATTGGCCGGTGCACACCGCGGTTTTGAAATAGCGCCGGTACCGTGCCTGAGCCACTGAGTGATTGGCGGAAAACAGAACGGCCTGGGCAACGAAGTTGTCGCCATACAGCAGCTTCATACCGTTATGCGCCACCCCCATTGCCAGCTCCACCATTTGCCGTCGCGGCGTCGGTCCGGTCAGGCGGATGTCAATCAACAGGCGCGGCGCGTGGTTCTCGCTGAGGTCCAGATCAAGCTGAATGCCCGGGCTGTGGTAGCCGATAAAACGGATGATTTGCGCCAACGCCTCCCCCGCCGTTGCGCACGTTCGAGCGATGACCGCAATCGGCCCCAAGACATGCAAGTCCTGGTACTCGGCCATGCGCAGGCCAAAATCAGGGCAATCCAGCTCGCGTGCAGCAAACTCCAGCAGCCCGACCAGCGAACGCAACGGTACCCGTGCTTCCTCGTCCATTAGCACGTCCGGATGGATGCGAAAGCGCTCGAGCATGAGGTCGGGTTGCCCGCCAAGCTGGCTTGCCACCTCACGGAATCCGGTAAACGAGCTTGTTCTGATCAATGTCGTCATGTCGTCAAAGATCAAATAATTGGCATGAGAGGTCAATAATTTTCTACCGCCTTCAGCCAACAATCGGTCCCAGGTAACTCTGTTGCTTCCTGGTGAAGCAGCCCCTGTTCGCTCGCTCGGGATCATTGTGTGATGGAATTCGACTACGTAATCATTGGTGCCGGTTCCGCCGGCTGTGTGCTGGCCAACCGCTTGAGTGCAAATCCCGATGTCACGGTATGTTTGCTGGAGGCCGGTCCGGAAGACCGCTCGCCATTGATCCATGCCCCGGTGGGCGTCGCGGCGATACTGCCGAGCCGACACGTCAATTGGGCATTTCACACCGTACCGCAGCCCGGCTTGAACGGACGTCGCGGCTACCAGCCACGCGGCAAGGTATTGGGCGGAAGCAGTTCGATCAACGGCATGGTGTATATCCGTGGCCACCAAAGTGACTTCGACGATTGGCAGGCGCTGGGCAATCCCGGCTGGTCATTCGCCGAAGTACTGCCGTACTTTCGCAAGAGTGAAATGAACCACCGCGGCGCATGCGACTACCACGGGGCGCAAGGCGAACTCTATGTCGGCAGGAACCCGATGCATCCCGTCACGCAAGCTTTCATCGAGGCCGGGCAGAAGGCCGGCCACCGGCATAATCCCGACTTCAATGGCGTCGACCAGGAAGGCGTTGGCCAGTTCGATGTGACGATCCGCAACGGTCGGCGCTGGAGCACGGCCACCGCGTTTCTCAAACCGGTTCGGCACCTGCGCAAGAACCTCACGGTGCTGACTTCCGCCGCGGCCGAACGCATTGTGCTCGAAGGCAAAAAAGCCGTCGGTGTCGAGCTGCGCCTCAAGGGCAATCGCCAGACCCTAAAAGCACGCCGGGAAGTCCTGCTCAGTGCCGGTTGTTTTGGCAGTCCACAATTGCTGATGCTCTCGGGGATCGGCCCGCAGGAGGAACTCAAGCCCCAAGGCATCGCGGTGCAGCACGAACTGCCCGGTGTCGGGCAAAACCTGCAGGATCATCCGGATGTCGTGCTCAGCTACAGGAGTCCGGATACGTCATTGATGGGTGTTTCACTGCGCGGCAGTGTGAAGATGGGCAAGGCCTTGATCGACTATGCCCGTCATCGGCGCGGCCCTTTTGTGAGCAACTTCGCCGAAGGTGGCGGCTTCCTGAAAACCGATGCCAAACTGGCACGCCCGGATATCCAGCTGCATTCGGTGATCGCGATGATCGACGACCACAACCGCAAGCTGCACTGGGGCCACGGCTTCAGTTGCCACGTCTGCGTGTTACGGCCCAAGAGTTTCGGCAGCGTCGGCTTGCTATCGAACGACCCGAACGCCCCGCCGCGCATCGACCCGAACATTCTCGGGCATGACGACGATGTCGAGACCTTGCTCACGGGCTACCGCATGGCCCGCAACATCATTCACCAGGCACCGATGGCGCGTTATGGCTTGAAGGATATGTTCAGCGAGGGCGTGTACGGTGATGAACAGCTGATCGAACTGTTGCGCCAGCGTACCGACACCATTTATCACCCGGTCGGTACCTGCAAGATGGGCAACGACGAGCACGCGGTGGTGGACAGCCAATTGCGCGTGCATGGCATTGAGGGGCTGCGGGTGGTGGATGCCTCCATCATGCCGACGCTGGTGGGCGGCAACACCAATGCCGCTTCAATCATGATCGCCGAACGCGCGGCGGACTGGGTGTCCGCGAGTGAGTGATCCTGACGGTCATTTCGCGCAATGGCTTGTGGCTCTTGTCGCGCGCATACCCTATCCAGCCCTTACCACTGACAGGATGGTGAGTATAGACGCGTACTATTACGTGCCGGCCGCAAAGGCGCGTCCTGTATGCGTTACATCATTTCAGCGCTTGGCCTGAGCGACATCCCCGCAAAAGATATCGACGCTGCCATCTTCGGGTGAAGTCCGTACGACGATGGAATATTTTCCGGAAAGCAACTCTGACGTTGCGATAGGCGCATTACGGTAAAAACTCCAACCGTTGGACCCGGCTTCGCTTTTTGTATTGACCTTATCGTTCATTGCATAGGCGACTGGCCCGGGTTGCTGGCAACTGCCTTTATTGATGAAGGTGAAAATGCGCGGGGGCAGGATGGTTCCGTTGGGAACACCGGTGATATAGAAGTCAAAATTGGTTTGATTGCCTTCGGCGGTCAATATGGCATTGCCAGTCTGACCCACATTGGCGTGCGTGGCTGCCAGAGGCAAATTCATTGAGTGATTCGAACCGGTACTGCAACCGAACAGACTTGCCATGACTAGCGCGAACGGGACGATACGAGTGTTCATAAACAACCTCCAAAAGTGGAAGAAGTGCATGGGGGAACATTGGGTATAGCTTAAAAATAAATGGGCTGTTCTCAATCAATCCGCGTCGAGAAACTTTGCACCGGTCATTCAGCGCTCAGGCAAAAAATGTAAGAAACGCAGACAGCGTCCGCCGTTCTCAAGCGGCAGCTCTGAGAGGGGGCATGCGCACGCTCTGGCTTTACGTTTCCATGATCTTGATCAGGAGACTTTCACGCTGGCGAACGTCGGCTTCCACGGCCCTCACTTCTTTCATGTACACCTCTACCGCAGGCGGTAGCGAACGCTCCTTGAGATAAATGAAGCCATAGTGGGTACGTAGTGCGAGGTCTTGAACCGGTAACGGCACGATTTCACCCGCCGTGTATTCGCGCTCGAATGTCGACAGATTCCCCAGGGCCAAGGCATTGCTGTTCTCGACGAATTTGACGATTTGCATGGGCACATCAATCTCGATGGCCGGGACGAAGTCTCCGGTCAGCGCATCGTAGGCACCTGCACAACCGAGGGTTGCCGGAAGCAAGTGGGTCGCCAAGCGCAAGGGAATGCGCGAAGCCACCCACGGGTAATCGAGTGTTTGCGCCAGTGTCAGCGAGCAGTTCTGCGCCAACAGCGGATGATCGGGACGACAAAAAAGCCGGCCCTCGTGCTCCCCCAACAATTCGCAGGTGAGTTCTTCCCGGCCTTGCAACGTGCTTATTTCGGCGATGCCCAGATCCACCACGCCGGTTGTGACCTGATGAGCCACCTCGCGCCACCCGGCCACATGGGCCGTCACCCTGATTTGTGGATGCCGTGCATGCATCCGCGCGATGCTGGCATAGCCGCTGATGATGCTTGGGTAAGGACCTAGAGCGACTTTAAGTGCACCGATATCCCCACCCGCCAGCAAGGCAATGTCACGCCGCAGATCCTGTTCCGCCACCAACAGGCGCTGACTTTTTTCCCGAAGCAAATGACCAAACGCAGTCAATACAACGCCATCGGTACGTCGATCGAACAGCGTGACTCCGAGTTCTCGCTCAAGCAGCTGGATGCTTTTACTCAGCGCCGGCTGAGAAACACCTAGCACCTTTGCCGCCCGGCCGAAGTGTGCGTGTTCGATCAATGCCAAAAATTGGCGTAAACGGTTTGGCGTCATCTCATAACCTTTATGTTATCGAAAGCCTTTGAAAAGGAATTTTTCGGAATTAATTCAATATGCTATTCATGGTTCGACGGGTCAAGCTGACATCGCAGAACACTTGCGTTGCCTTGACGTCCTCGAACATTCATCTGGCGCAGGAACCCTTTCATGCACAACAAGACCCTTCATCTGGCATTGGCGATCACACTAGGGGGCGCTATCAGCCCTTGCGTTTTCGCTGCCGATGCAAACGGCGCAACTTCCGATCCGTCTCCATCGCAAAACGTGCACTTCGACAGCAAGGGCAAGGCGCCTTCGTCCTACACGGTCGACATGCAGAACACGGTGCGCAAGTCACTTCCCTTTGCAGACAAGCGCGACCTTGAAGAAGCGAAAAAAGGCTTCATCGCCGCACCGCCCTACAAGAAGATCATGGCCGACGCCGGGAACGTCGCGTGGAATATGGGGAGTTACAACTTCCTCAATGAAGGCAAGGATTACGACAGCATCAATCCGTCGCTGCAGCGTCAGGCGGTACTCAACACGGCCTATGGCCTCTATGAAGTCGTTCCGGAAAAGATTTACCAGGTGCGCGGGTTTGACCTGGCCAACATCACGTTCATCAAGGGCGACACGGGCTGGATTGTCTTCGACACGCTGCTGTCGAAGGAGACCGCCAGGGCCGCCCTGGACTTCATCAACGAAAAACTGGGCAAGCGCCCGGTCGTAGCGGTGGTGATCTCCCACTCCCATGCCGATCACTTTGGCGGAATCCGCGGCGTGGTCGACGAGGCCGATGTGCGCAGCGGCAAGATCCCGCTGATTGCGCCGCAAGGCTTCATGGAGCATGCCGTGGCTGAAAACGTCTACGCCGGCAACGCCATGAACCGGCGCGCGTTCTTGCAATATGGCTTGCTGTTGCCGCACAGCCCGTACGGCCATGTCGACATGGCCATTGGTAAAAATGCTTCGATTGGCAACATGGGGCTGATCGAGCCCAACCGTTACATCGCCAAGGACTTCGAAACCCTGACCATCGACGGTATCGAAATGGAGTTCCAGAGCACGCCCGGCACTGAAGCGCCTGCGGAGATGAATACCTGGTTCCCACAGTTCAAGGCGTTCTGGGCCGCCGAAAACATCACCGGCACCATCCATAACATCTACACCCTGCGCGGTGCCCTGGTCCGTGATCCACTGGTCTGGTCGAAGAACATCAACAACGCCCTGTATCGCTATGGTCAAACAGCAGACGTCATGTTCGCCTCCCACAACTGGCCACGTTGGGGCAATGAACGGATTCAGGATGTGATGCGCGCGCAACGCGATGCCTATGCCAACCTGAATAACGCGGTACTGCACGCCGCCAACCAGGGCGTCACCATCAACGAGATTCAAAACGTTTACAAGTTGCCCGAAAGCCTGAAAAACAATTGGGCGACCCATAGCTACCACGGCTCGGAAGAACACAACAGTCGCGCCGTGATCAACCGCTACCTGGGTTACTGGGATGCCAATCCGGCGACGCTGATGCCACTGTCGCCGAAAGATTCGGCGCCGCTGTATGTGGACATGATGGGGGGCGCCGACAAGATCATGGCCAAGGGTCAGTCCTTGTTCGATCAGGGCAAGTACCGCGAAGCCTATGAAATCCTCAACAAGCTGGTGTATGCCGAACCGCAGAACACCAAGGCCAAGGATTTGCTGGCGGATGTCTATGAGCAAGTGGGTTATCAGAAAGAAAGTGCCGGTGTGCGCAATAGTTTCCTCTCGGCCGCGTATGAACTGCGCCATGGCATGCCCAAAGGTGTGCCGCCAAAAACCGGCGGGGCGGACATGATCCGCGGCATGAGCACCGAGTTATGGCTGGAGTACCTGGGCATTGCCCTTGATGGCAGCAAGGTCGCGGATCAGCACTTCATCTTCAACCTCAAGACGCCCGATAACGGCGAGCAATTCGTGGTGGAGTTGAGCAACTCGACATTGACCAGTATCAAGGGGCAGCAAGCCAGCAATGCCGACCTTACCCTCACCCTTGACCGTGCTGATCTGGAGGGCGTGATGGCCCGCAAGACCGGATTTGATCAACTCGTTGCAACCGGCAAGGCCACTTTCGAAGGCAACCGCAAACCGTTCGAAGTGTTAATGGCGGCCATCACCCCGTTCACTCCAACCTTTGAACTCCTTCCGGGTACCAGTCAGTAAGCTGATATGAGCAGCGCTTCATGAGGGTGAAGCGCTTTGGCGCTAGACCGTGGCTATGGCCAAACAAGGGTTGGCCCTACGCCTGTACCACAGTGGATGCACAAACGACCGCGTACGTAGGGATCGGGCATCCGGCGCCGACCCTGCCCGGTGAAGTGCAGATATTACGCACGGAACCAACGCACGATCGATTCTTCCAGGCCTAGGCGCCGTTTGCACCTGACAGTCGCTGCAGTGCAACAGTACGTTGAACCACAGCGACCGTCAGGAATCCCCCGATACGCGACGCTTTATTCGGTCACACCGACGATGTGCTCAGGTGCAGGCTCGGCGCTGCTGATCGGCGCGTTGAGCAGCAGGTAGTACGCCAGCGCCGAACACAGCGCCACCACCGCACTGATCATGAACGCGGTGTTGAACGAACCCGAGTACTCGATGCTGAAACCGGTGACGATCGGCGCGACGGAACCGGCGATGTAGCCGCCGAAGTTCTGGATCGAGCCGAATGAGGCCACTCGGCGACTGTCGACGATGGTGTTGACGATCATCCACGCCGTGGCGCTGGCCAGGTTGATGCTGAACAGCGCCAGGCACAGCAGGATGATGCAACCGGTCAGGCTGGTGACGTACGACAGCGGCAAGGTGAACAGCGCCGCCATCACCAGGCCAGTGATCACGCCGAATTTGCGGCTGGCCAAAACACTCATGCCGCGACGGACCAACCGATCGCAGAAACGCCCGGCGACGATGGTGCCGACCGCGCCGAAGCCATAGGCCAGCGACACCAGCCACGCGGTTTTGTACAGGTTCATGCCGTGCTCGCGCTCGAAGTAACCGGGCAACCAGGTCAGGTGCAGCCACAGCATGTAGATCACGCCCATGAAACCCAGGACCGCGCCCCAGGTGCTGCGATGCTTGAACAGGTCGAGCCAGCCGGCGAAGTACGACACCTTCGGCGCTTGCGAATTGGCTGCTTGCAGCTGGGCTTTTTTCTCGGTGGGCAACGGCTTGCCTTCAGCCGCGAGTTCGGCCAGGTACTGCGCCTTGCTCTTGTAGAAGGTCAACCAGCACAAGGCCAGGACGATGCCGATCGCGCCCGTGATGATGAACATGCCGCGCCAGCCGAAGTTGACCATGAACAGCGTCAGCAACGGCGGTGCCAGGCATGGGCCGAGGCAAGTCGACGACCAGACGATCCCGGTGGGCGTGCCGCGCTCGTTGGCGTCGAACCATTCGGACAGGGCTTTGGCCGCCGACGGGAACATCGGTGCCTCGCCAATCCCCAGCAGCACGCGCATGCCCATGAAGCCGGCAAAGCTGTTGACCATGCCGCACGTGGCTTGAGCCACCGACCAGGCCAGTAACGAAGCGCCCAGGGCGATTTTGCTGCCCAGGCGGTCGATGATCAGGCCCATCGGCAACTGCGCAAAAGCGTAGGCGATGGAGAACGCCGACAACAAAATGCCCATCTGCGAGGGGCTGATCATCATGTCTTTCTGGATCGAGGTATTGGCAATCGACAGCGCACTCCGGTCCAGGTAGTTGACGATGCCGATCAATAGCAGGAAGACAACGGTGATGCTTTGATACTTCTTCAGTTTGTTCATCTGATGGCCTTTATTATTGTTATTGCAGCAGTTTCATTGACAAAAAAATCAGGGCTGACGCGCAGCCTCTGTAGGAGCGAGCTTGCTCGCGAAGGTCGTGAACGATGACGCGTAAAACCGGATGCCCTGAGGCGCCTTCGGGTTTTTCGCGAGCAGGCTCGCTCCTACAGGTATTAGTGAGACAGTGCTGGCAGCTGCAATTGCCCGGCGCTCTGGTTGAGCTCATCGACCACCTTCTGCGACAGGCTCACCCCTTCGCGCAGGGCTTGCTCGCGCAGTTTCAGGCCGGCCTGGCCAGGCAAGCGCACCGGACGCTCGGGGTCTACCGGACGGCTGCCCAGAATCAGTTTGCTCAAGAACGAACTTTCGTCAGTGAAGGCTTCGAGCCCGCCGAAGAAGCGCGGGTCAATCACCACGGCCGTGGCCGAGGCGCCCCACTGATCCGGAGCGTCTTTGCGCCCATGACCAGCCAACCCCGAGGTCAGCGCCTCGACCAGAATCGCCAGGGCAAAGCCTTTGTGGCCGAAAGCCTGGCCGCCCAGGGGCAGGATGCTGCCTGGCGGCGTGGTGAAGAAGTCGCTCGGGTCGTCGCTCAAGTGACCCTCGTTGCTCACCAACACCGGGTGCGGCAGTGTGCTGCCGGCATCGCGGCACTGGCCGATCAGGCCCAAGGTCACGGTGGACATGCTCACATCCAGCAGGATCGGCTCGCCCCGGGTCGGGATCCCGGCGGCAATCGGGTTGGGCGTGTAGATCGGGTCGATCCCGCCATGAGCGCACACCAGCCCTACCGACGGGTCCGAGGAATACACCATCGCCACCAGGCCGCGATCAGTGAAGGGTTTAAGGTAAGCGGCCAGGCAACCGATGTGCGAGGCACGGCGCACCACGGCGATACCAATCCCCTGCGCCGTGGCACCCTTGGCCGCGCAATCCAGTGCGCGGCTGACACAATAAGGGCCGAGCACATAGTGGCCATCGAACAGGCTCGAAATGCCGCTGTCCGAGACCTGTTCGAGCAAGTCGGCACTGGCCTTGACCTGCCCGCTCAGCATGCCACCGAGATAGCGACTCACCAGGTTGAGGCCGTGGGTGCGATGGCCCAGCAGTTCACCTTCGAGCAGCACTCGGGTCACCACTTGGGCGACCTCGGCGTCGGCCCCGGCTTTTTCGAACAGTTGCTCGACGAACGTGGTGAGCGTTTGGACGTTGTAACGCTTGGCTTCAGACATGCTTGCGGGAACCTCTCGGGGCAGTACGGCGACTTCTTGTTATGGCTTCGCCCTGAAGGGCGAATTTGCGATAACTGTATTGAGCTGGACAGAAGATTCCCAATGAGATGATCCGATCAATTGATAACCGGGCGTTATCAAATTGATTTATCGAGCGGTGGTAATCAATCAGTCACAAGCTGATGAATATTTTTGCTCGATACGACTTAGCCCCTGTCTTTCGTCGTGCGGATGAGGTTGCTGCGTAATTTCACAATGGCCTTCTGCATTTGCACGAAGTCGTCAGGATCAAGGCCGGTTTGCGGGAAGCCATCTTCCGACAGGCCCTCTCGCAATTTGCGTCCTTCTTTCGTCAGACTGATCCGCACCTGACGCTCGTCCTGGGGGTCACGCTGGCGCAACACATAGCCCATGCCTTCCAGCTTTTTCAGAATCGGTGTGAGGGTATTGGATTCGAGGAATAGCTTTTCGCCGAGGCTGCCGACGGTCTGTTTGTCTTCTTCCCACAGCGCCACCAAGGTGATGTATTGCGTATAGGTGAGGCCGAGCCGTTCAAGCATCGGCTTGTAAGCCTTGCCGAAGGCGAGGTTCGAGGAATAGACCGCAAAACACAGGAAGTCGGACAGCTTCAGGTCCAGTGCGGAGGTTTTTTTTTCAGTGGATTTCATGAGCATTCTCTTTGGCCAAAGGCGGAGGGACCGCATGCGCAAACTATACATCGCATGCGATGGTGTCGGAAGTGCTCACACGGTTTGCAATGCTTACCCAAGGCCATCCAATCTGTGTACATCGACAACCGGCTCGCCAGGGATGAACCCTGGCGAGCTGACGGTGCGTTTACGCGGTGAGGACGTTGATCGCGACGTCAATGTTGCCGCGTGTAGCTTTGGAGTACGGGCAGATTTGATCGGCGTTGTGCGCCAGTTCCGTCGCGACACCGTGATCCAGCCCCGGCACTCGCAAGGTCAGTCGGGCCTGGAGGAAGTAGGCTGGCCCGGTCTGGCCCAGATCCACCTCGATGTCGACGGCCGTGTCGGTCGGCAGTGTCAACTTCATCTGTTGGGCAGCCAGCCCCACCGCTGCGATGTAGCAGGCCGACCACGCACCGGCGAACAATTGCTCGGCTTTCGGGTGCGGCTGAACACCGATAAGTTCGTGTTCCGGCTTGGCGCTGCCGGGTGATGAAAGCGTGATGTCGAGGCTGCCGTTATGGCCGCGCGACGTCTTGCCCGCACTGTTGTGGGTGGTGTGGGTTTTGCCGGTGACCAGTACTTTTTCGATCTTGCTCATGATGATTCCCTCAGGTTTACAGGTTTATGATTCGTACGCGCTTGTATCGCTTGCGATGATGTAGATGCGTCCCGGCATCACGCCGTAATCACGTTCAGGGCAACATCGATATTGCCGCGTGTCGCCTTGGAGTACGGGCAGATGGAGTCGGCGATGTGCGCCAGTTCGGTCGCCACATCGTGCGCCAGCCCCGGCACGCGCAGGGTCAGACGGGCCTGAAGGAAATAGGCCGGACCAGTCTGGCCCAGGTCCACTTCGATGTCGACGGCTAGGTCCGCCGGCAGCACGATGTTGCGTTCCTGGGCCACCAGCCCGACCGCAGCGGTGTAGCAGGCCGACCATGCACCGGCAAACAGCTGCTCGGCTTTCGGATGGGGCTGAGTCGCGGCGAAAACGTGGGCCGGCTGAGCGGAACCTGGCGAGGACAGCACGATATCGAGGTTGCCGTTATGACCGCGCAAGGTCGTGTCGGCACCGCTGAGGGTGGTGTGGGTTTTGCCGGTGGCCAGTACTTTTTCGATCTTGCTCATGGGTGTTTCCTCAGAAGTTAATTGCTGCATACGATTTGATCGCATGCGTCATTTATGCGATTAAAAAAGGCAACGTTTATCAATGGCCCGCTGCTGTGATCCAGTTGTTGCCGTTGTGGCCATGGAAAGCGTGATCGGTAGAGAAGAACATGGTGTAGCGGCTTCCGGTGTTCATGGCTGAATCTCCAAACGGCAATTCGTGGGTTTCTTGTCGCTTTCGATTTGGTCGTATGCGATGGATAAATATTCGATCAAAGCCTCGACGATGTCAAAGATTATTTTGCACGTAGACGACGAACGGTAGATGCGACCTCACAATCTGGTGGCGCGATTCGGATCCCTTCACACATGGCGATCAACAATCCGAACCGAGCCACCCTGCCCTTCATACAACCAGGATCAGGACTTCGTTGCCTGGGGCCTTGTCGCTTACCTCAGAGATTTGAACCCGGCCCGCACTTCCTGTGAGAACAGCGCCGGCTGCTCCCACGCCGCAAAGTGCCCCCCTTTGGGTAACTTGTTGTAATGCACGAGTTTGGGATAAGCCTGCTCCGACCAGCTTTTCGGCGCCGCATACAGTTCATCCGGAAATACGCTCACCGCGACCGGAATGTTGACGCCCTTGACGGCGAAGAACGTTGACCTGTTCTCCCAATAGAGCCGCCCGGAAGACACCGCAGTATTGGTCAGCCAGAACAGGGTGATGTTGTCGAGGACGTCATCGGGGGTGAGCCCTTCCGCGTGGCCGTCAATGGAGCGCGCAATCATCTCGTAGCTTTTAGGATCGTGATCAAGCATGAAGGCCGCCAAACCCACGGGTGAGTCAGCAAGACCTGTCAGCGACTGGGGCCTGTCGCCCATCATGATGGCGTAGCCGATGTGCTTGTAGGTGTTGGCGAGTTGATCAGCCGCCAGCTTCTCCTCATCGGAAAGGCCGCTCGGTACGGGCTCGCCGCGAAACAGCGCCGCGTCAAGCTCAGGCGGGATGACGCCCGGCATGTTCGAATGAATACCGATCAAACCGGTCGGCGCCTTCACCGCCATCAGATCGACAACGATAGCGCCCCAGTCACCCCCTTGTGCGCCATACCGGCTATACCCGAGACGCTTCATCAGCTCGATGTAGGCATCGGCGATACGCACCGGACTCCAACCGGGCTCGGTCGGTTTCTCGGAGAAGCCGTAACCCGGCATCGACGGAATCACCAGGCTGAACGCATCGGCGGCACTGCCACCGTGCGCCGTGGGATCGGTGAGCGGTCCGATGACTTTCATCAATTCAATGATCGACCCAGGCCATCCGTGCGCCATCAGCAGTGGCAAGGCATTCTCGTGTTTTGAGCGGACATGAATGAAATGGATATCCAGGCCATCAATATGGGTGATGAAGTTTGGAACTGCGTTTATTCTGGATTCAATCACTCGCCAGTCGTAGTTTGTCGCCCAGTGGTGGGCCAGTTTCTGGATCGTTGCCAGTTGCACACCTTGGGAGGAGTCACTGGCCAGTTCCTTGTCCGGCCATCTTGTTGCTTGAACACGTCTGCGTAATTCTGAAAGATCTGAATCTTTGGCACTGAAATGGAACGGGCGTATTTCATTGGAAACACTGTTTGTGTTTGTTGTTTTAGTCATTGCATCAATCCTGTTTGAGAAACCGAGTAACCCTAACGGCGCAACAGCACAGGTCACGGCGGCAGCGCCGCAAAATGCGCGTCTGGTCACGGAAAGTTGTTGTATATGTTTTGGCATACAGGGGCTCCTGAGGCGCGAAGTTACGCGTAGAGCGCCTCGTTAAAAGGTGCCAACGACAAGGGGTCATGTTTAATTGGATTAAATAAGGCGTATTACAGCAGGCAGGCATAGCAGAAGCTAAACTTCTATCCACTATAACCAGGAACGGAAATGTTTAATTAGAGCTTAATTACTTGGTTTGGTAATTAAGCAACTCGTCCAGTCATGACGTCTGGACATTAAAGTAAACGTCGATGTTGCCGCGCGTTGCCTTCGAGTACGGGCACATCTGATCCGCTGCATGTGCGATAGCCGAAGCCACCTCATGAGAAAGACCTGGCAAATGCACATTGAACCCCGCCTGAAGCAGGTAACCGCTGTCGCTTTGACCCAGGTCGATCTCGATGTCGACGGATACATCGGCTGGAATCGTCACCTTCAACGCTTTGGCCGCAAGGCCAAGGGCTGCGATGTAGCAAGCTGACCACGCCCCGGCAAACAACTGCTCGGCGGTGGGGTGCGGTTGGGTCGCTGCGAATACATGCGCCGGCTGCGCGGCACCGGGCGTCGACAGTGCAATGTCGAGTTTGCCGTCGTGCCCGCGCGACGTAGTGCCGGAACTGCTCAAAGTGGTATGCGATTGACCGGTTGCCAGGATTTTTTCGATTTTGCTCATCAGTGATTCCTAATTGTTTTGATGACACTCAAATAGAACTAAAGCACGTAACTATCTGACGAGACTGATTTTATAGGCGCAATCAAGGCGCCGAATAGAACGGAAAAACCGATCATCTTCGGCTTTTCCGCCCGCCATCCGCTGCCAATCCCTTTTCATCTTGCGCAACCGCTCGTCGCCAACCAGTCACCCCAGCTTTGACATCGCCGGGAGTTTAATTGACCATTCACTAATCACGTACGATTTGATCGCTTGCGATTTATATCCTCCTTCAACGCCCTTCCCCTTGAAAATTCAGCCATGAACACCGCAAGCGCCGAGAAATGTTTTTCCTCTACCGACCACGCCCCTGGAGGCTGTGCTTCATGAAGCTGATCCAGCTGCGAGCCTTCTGTTCAGTGGTCGACATGGGCAGCTTTCGTGCGGCGGCACGCACACTGGACACTGCGCAAAGTACGCTGACAGAGTCGATTCAAGGCCTGGAAAGAGAACTCGGGGTTACCTTGTTGGTGCGTTCCAATCAAGGCATCAGCCTGACCCTGGCCGGTAAGGTTTTCCTGACGCGGGCACGCTCGATCATTCTGGATTGCGATTGCGCGGTACAAGACGTCCGCCAATGGAATGGTGTGCCTGAGGGTCGAGTCTCATTGGGTGTCACAGCAGAATCATTGGCGGCGTGTTTGATGCCGGTCTTCAGCAGTTTTACCAGCCGATTTCCAAACGTGCAGCTGCACGTCGCCAGTGGAAAAACGAAAATGCTGATCGAGATGATTCGAACAGGTCGGCTCGACTTCGTGATGTGCCCCTTGAGTCCAACAGTCTGCGATATCGACCTGCACATTGAGCGGCTGTACAGCTCGAAAGCCAGTGTTATTGCACGCAAGGGACATCCTCAGGCAGAGGCTCGCTCAGTGCGCGACTTGGCCGATTGCCAGTGGATCAGCGTCCGACCCGCTGGGATGGTCGGTAGCGCGGAGAACCAGCTGAACGAATTGTTCAAAGCCCAAGGCTTGCCACCGCCGAAAATCGCGATCACTACCGAGTCGCTGCTGGAAATCCTTCACATCATCTCCGAGACGGATTACCTGACCATTGAGCCCTGCTTGCTTCCCAGCATGAAGTTATTTTCTTCGTCGCTTATGAGCATTTCGATTCGGGAGCCGTTGGAATCGTGTGAGGTGTGCTTGATCAGCCGTCGAGTGCCAGCGTTCAGCAGAGTCACACAAGAACTGACCAGCATGCTGATTTCTTACTCACGCCTGCGTCACCGCGCCAAGGGCTGAACGCCGGCTCGCGCCCGCTATTTGATCCACATCATCGTCAAGTTGGCGGCCGTCATCGACGACATCAATGCGCGACTGGCACGCGGAGAACCCCCGCAGGGTTCCTGACGCGATGCGGTGCTGAGGCGTTACGCGGCGTGGTACCGCGTAACGGCTTTCGCGGGCAAGCCTCGCTCCTACAGGTTATGTGTTGATCACAAAAATCCGAACGACCATGACTTGTAGGAGCGAGGCTTGCCCGCGAAGGCATCCTCAATCACACCATCAAACATCGCCCTGCCGCTAAGGCGTGGCTTTCCTCGCCCGCTTCACCCATAAAAAAACCTCCCCGAGCGCGAACCCGGGGAGGTTTGAGCCGTGCCTAACCATCAGCTCTTGGCTTGGCTCAATTTGGTGAACAGCTCGGTCGGTACTTTCTTGCCGTTGGAGGTGTATTGGTTGGTGCGGAACTTGTAGACCTCGCCTTCGGAGAGGAAACCGTCGTTGTTGGTGTCCATCGCCTTGAATTCCTCACCACCCTGCGGGGCCACGGTCAGCAGTTCTTTCAGCGATACGCGGCCATCATGGTCGGTGTCGGTACGGGCGAAGGACGCGTCGCCGCACTTGCCTTCACCGCATTTGCCTTCGCTGGTCTTGGTGGCTTTGGCGCCGGTTTCGCTGGCACCGCACTTGCCTTCGCCACACTTGCCTTCGCCGGTTTTTTCCGTCGAGGCGAGTTGGTAGCCTTGCGGCAATGCTTCAGCGGCAAAGGCGCTTGAGGCAAGGTTCAGGCTGCCGGCCAGTGCAACTGCGATCAGGCCAATGCGGGATTTGTTCGACATACGGGACATGGTAATTACTCCGGATATAGTGTGAGGCCAGGCCGCCAGGGTCAAAGCCACAAGGGCGGTAAGCCGTGGTGCGAGGCGCGTTTGCTTTCTCGCTAAGGCAGGGCTATTTGACTGCAACCGTGTATCCCGGATGTATCCGGATCGAGGGGCATTTGTAAGCCAGTCTCCAAATAGTGGCTGCGGATACACAGCGATACACATGCCCCGTTTCTACCTCACAACAGACCGCCCTTACGCCGGCGGATCAATTTGATCCAGCACTCGATTGGCCGTGATCTCCGCCAGCATGACGCTGTTGGAAATGCCCAGCAGCGCATAACGCGACTCACTGTCCAGACGATCCACTAACTGATGGACCATCACATCGACCGCGGCCAGTGTCTCGACCAAATAAACAACCAGGGATTCGGTATCGCGCTCCGGGTCGACGGAAAAACCCTTTCGGGGTGTACGCGGCGTGGCTTTGATGTCGGCGATTGAGAAGTGAAAATCGAGGGCACGTTCGGCGGCATCGTTGAGTTTTTTGGAATCGGGTTTGTACGGGGAAACCGGGTCGGTTTCCGGCGGGTTCGGCGTTGGTTTTTTCATGGATACTTCCCTTCTGTCGGAGGGCTGCAACCATCTCGCTACTAAACGGAGGGTGGCAGCTGTGCGCAAGTTAGTAGACCGGCAAGGAGAAGCAAAATCCGGCGCGTCCGAGGACGCCAAGCGCACAGCTGCCATAAAGTTCAGGCGAATACCTGACTGATGATGCTCGTGCGACCGCTTCAACTTAGTCGGGCTACTAAACCCGATCACTGATGGGCAGTGACAGGACCCAAGTTACCGACGCCCCCCAAGGCGCACAAGCCGGCGGATTCTGGCGTACCCGTAGGCAACGGCGCAAGGTTTTGTAGCTTTCAGGAAGTAAACTTGAAGGCGTTTAAACAAGCACTCTCAAGCGATGTTTAAAAAGTAAAGGCACGCTTCCTACACGAGGTTAAACCCGACTAATGTAAGCGTCTGCCAAGCACAAGGAGTCAGTCATGCCGTTGAGTTTTCATAAAATGCACGCCAATGGCGATGACTTCGTTATCGTCGACTCGCGAAACGCGCCCAACCCCATCACCAGCGATATGGCTCGGCGAATGGGCGATCGGAACCGGGGAGTCGGGTTCAATCAACTCGCGGTGGTGCTCGATTGCGATGATGCCGATGCGCGCTTGATGTTCTGGAATGCCGACGGCTCCACGCTGGACGCGTGTGGCAGTGCAACGCGCGGTGCCGCGGACAGGTTGATGCGCGAATCAAATACGACATCGATAACGCTGCGAACCAATCGAGGTCTACTCACCTGCGAGCGAACCTTCAGCGGCGCCATTTCGGTCAACATGGGTAAGCCACTTTTTGGCTGGTCGGATATTCCCCTGTCTCGGGAAATGGAGACGGCTGTGCTGCCACTGATTGGCAGCCCAACCGCTTGCAGCATGGGCAATCCGCACTGCACCTATTTTGTGGACGATCTATCCGCCATTGATATCGCGTCCATCGGGCCGACCATTGAAACCAACCCTCTGTTCCCTCGCAAAACCAACGTGCATTTCGTTCAGATCATTGATCGCAAGCACATTCGGTTGCGTATTTGGGAGCGCGGGGGCGGTATCCCGCTGGGTTCAGGTTCCTGCTCGTGTGGCGCCGCCGTAAACGGCATTCGTCGTGGTTTGTTAGACAGTTCCGTTGAGGTTGAATGCGATGGCGGGACTGTCACGGTGCAATGGGATGGCGCAGGACCGGCCTTTCTCACCGGGCCGGTAGAGACGACTTTTTCGGGAATAGTCCGTTGGTGACAACCGCGCTCGGCATCCTTATCTAAATCGTCAGCACAAACCGGCGTTCGTCCCCGGTCCGGTCGCTGCAAGAGGGTTGTTCAGGCAAGAATCCGCAGCGATCAAGCACTCTCCTTGAGCCCACATTTTCCTCGTAGACATAAGCCACCAATCGCGTCAGGTCCCAACGCACCTGTGCCTGCTGGATCAGATGCTTCAGCGCCAGCGTTGCCAGTCCCTGACCGCAAACGCTTTGCGCTATCCGATAGCCGACTTCTGCCGACCGCTCGGACACGTCGATGCTTTTCAGGTTGGCTCGACCCACTATTGTTTGACTGGCATCTTCGATCACAAACGGGTGCCAGGCACCGATGGCAAAGTCGGCCAAGTAGCCTTCAATGTGATCGGCGACACCCTGCAACGAATAGAAAGCAGGGTCACGCGCATCGATATGCGTTTCAAACCATTCACGGTTGTGAATTTCGAATGCCAGCAACGCTTCAGCGTCAGTCCTTTTCAGCTCGCGAACGCTAAATGAATCCATTCTTTACCTCTCCTTTGTCTCGAGCCCGGTTTGGCCCGCCGCTGAGTTACCTGAAAACGGGCACGGTACCCGACTTGTCTGGCTTTTGCAGGTACTCGCGCAACCTAACGCCAATCTCTGCGATTTTTTCTTCTCCGGCGCGCAAGGCGTGCGGGTTGGTGTGCACGGAGTAACTTCCCAGCGCGAGATCATAGGGATGCGGCTCAGCGGAACCGATCACGAAGACCGCATCCTTGTGCATTGCCGTCAGCGTAACAGCGCCGCTACCGGGTTCGAAGATGACCATTTCTCCCGCGTTGACCAAGCTTGGTGCGCCCAGCGATCCGCGGCTGACACTCAACCACAATGACTCATGCCCATTGGGTGGCACATACGTCCAGGACTCCCCGACGCGGAGCGTGACCAGCAAGTAGTTCATTCCAGCCGGTGCGCGGACCGGGCTTTGGACACCCTGGTACGCGCCAAGAATCACCCGCGCCGGCCCCGCTGCAGGCATCACGCTTGACTCCAGGTATTGGCTGTCGACACTGGCGTTTTCCAACGCGGGCGGCAGTGCAACCCACAGTTGAAAACCTTGAATGCGCGGCGATGTGCCTGCCGACATCTCCTTGCCGTGCCAGACGCCACCGCCCGCCCGCATCCATTCAACACCCCCATAGTCAATCATTCCTGACCCCGACTCAGCATCCTCGAAGCGCAAATTACCTTCGGTGATGACCGTGACGGTGGCGATCCCCGAGTGCGGGTGCATCGGCATACCGTCCACGAATGAACTCTCACCTTCAAACAGGTCCAGAAAAACGAAAGGCTTGATCAGGTGGCCGAGATCCGAAGGACTCATCAGTCGGGCAATCGGGCCATGCCGGCTGCCTGTGGTGCGGTAGCGGATGGCGCGGTGAGGCGCGGTTTCACGTGCAGCGCCTGGGACGACGCCGATTGGCGGTTGTTGCTGAACAGTCATGACGATGACTCACAAGAGAGTGGCAGCCTAACGGCCCGATAGCGGGAACAATACGGCCGGGCCGATTGCTTGATTAGCCGATAGAATTGGATTGCACTCGTCCATCAACGATAGGAATCATCCGCACATGCTCGACCTCAATGACATTGCCATGTTTGTGCAGGTGGTGCGCAGCGGTAGCTTCGCAGAGGCGGCGCGACGGCTGGGCATGCCGCCCAATACCGTGAGTCGTCGCATCCAACAGCTAGAAGCGCAGCTCGGCACACGGCTGCTGCAACGCTCAACGCGCAAGCTCACGCTCACCAGTGCCGGCCAGGATTTTCATGAGCGTTGCGCGGGCGCGGTCGACGGCCTGTTCGAAGCGGGGCAAGAATTGACGACCGGCAGCGGCGAGCCCAGTGGCCTGGTGCGCGTGGCGGCGCCGGCTGACTTTTTCGACTTTTTCCAGATGGAATGGGTGACCGAGTTTCTAGCGGCGCATCCGCGCGTGCGGCTCGACTTCGTGCTCAGCGATGCGAAGGCCGACTTGATCGCCGAGCAGATCGATGTGGCTTTTCGCGGCGGGTCGTTGCGCGATTCAGGTTATGTCGGTCGTCAGATCCTTGACCCTCGCAGCGTCGGAATGGTGGCAAGTCCCGCCTACCTCGCCGCGCGCGGTTTACCTCGCACGTTGCAGGATCTGGTGAACCACGATTGTGTGATCTTCGCGCACCCCAGCGGTCACGCCACCTGGCGTTTGGACGGCCCGAAGGGAGAGGAAGAGGTGCAAGTGACCGGGCGCTTCAGCGGCAATACTGCGCAGGCCTTGCGCAAAGCCGCCGTGGCCGGACTCGGCGTCGCGCTGCTGCCGCCGGTGATGGCCAGGCTCGACGTTCAAGCCGGCGTGCTCGTCCCGGTGCTGCCTCACTACCAGCCCATCGGCTACGGCATGAACGTGCTGTATCCAAGTCGCCGGCACCTGCCGCTCGCGGTATCGGCGTTTATCCGGTGGGTCATCGAAAAGATGAACGCGGTAGACGCTCCGGAGGTGTAGCGGTAGCGAGTCGCAGTCGATGCGTCAGGCTGGCATCGCGCCCTTGCATAGGGGGGTGGGGTATGCCACCCTTTCGTATAGGTAAGGGGGGTATGGTATGGCTCACATCAGTGCAAACAAAGACGATCTACTCAAACGGGTAAAACGCATCGCCGGGCAAATCCAGGCTGTTGAAAGGGCTTTGGAGTCGGATCATGACTGTGCCAAAACCCTGCATTTGGTCGCCGCTACCCGCGGAGCCATCAATGGGTTGATGGACGAAATCATCGAAGAGCACGCCAGGGAGCACGTCGCTAACCCAGCGCTCAGCGATGAGGAACGTAACAAGGGCGTCGAAGAGCTTCTTGAAGCGATACGCCGCTATTCGAAATGATGACGCAGGCCTGAACCTAATGAACAGCGACATCAGCTACAAACACGAGCACGTATTCCTCGGGTCGGCACACGATGAGAATGCGAAACGCACCCTTTGGGTGGTCATGCTCACCGTCGTGATGATGGTCGGGGAAATTACTGCCGGTTACATTACCGGCTCCATGGCCCTTCTCGCCGACGGTTTCCACATGGCCACCCACGCCGGTGCCTTGGGCATCGCCGCTGCGGCTTACGCCTATGCCAAGCGCAACGCGTCCAGCGCCCGATACAGCTTCGGCACCGGCAAGGTCGGAGATCTGGGTGGCTTCGCGTCAGCCTTGATTCTCGCACTGGTGGCCTTGGGGATCGGCGTAGAGTCTGTCATTCGCCTGCTCCAGCCTACCGAGGTTCAATTCGGTACAGCAACGCTCATTGCCATCGTTGGCCTGATCGTCAATATCGTCAGTGCGCTGTTGCTCGGGCACGGACATAGCCATGGACATGTTCACGAACACGAACACGAACACGAACACGATCACACTCATGACCACAGCCGCCATGGCAACGATAACAATCTAAGGTCGGCTTACATTCATGTGATCGCCGATGCCCTGACATCTGTTCTTGCCATTGCGGCCCTGCTCGCCGGGCGGTATCTCGGGTGGGTCTGGCTGGATCCCGCGATGGGAATCGTCGGTGCCATTGTGATCGCGCGCTGGGCGTTGAGTCTGATGAGAACGACTGCTGGCATGCTGCTGGATCAAACTGATGATCATGTTGCGCAGGAAATCCGTGAACGGGTTGAGCAGCCTGGCGATGCGACCATTACAGACTTACACGTCTGGCGCGTGGGGCCAGAAGCGCATGCGGCTATTGTCAGTGTGCTGGGCCAGTCCACTACGAGTGCAGACAGCATTCGTGAACGCTTGAAGCCTGTCCACGAAGTGAGCCATCTTACCGTTGAGTTTCGTGCCGTCTCACCAGCGTAGCTGCAAAGGCAAACCTGTAGGAGCGAGCTTGCTCGCGATGGACGCTAACGATAACGCGCGCTGGCTGGATACACGCGTCGCCCTGAAGACCATCGCGAGCGAGCTCGCTCCTACAGTGACGTTCTCTCCCCCGGATTCTGCCAAAACGAAGGATCGGCACTCTTGAGCCGCTCAACCGCGTTGTTGATGTGATTGAGCGCGGCATGGCGCGCGCCGTCAGGGTCACTGGCGGCGATGGCCGCGTACACCGCAAAGTGCTCGACCCGCACGGTCTTGGCCAGGTCGCGGCGGCGTTCCTCGTTGGAGCGCGTGATGCGAATCGCCTCTTTGATGAATTGAGCGATGAACTCGTGCAGTGACGGGTACAGCGGATTGCCCGTCGCCTTGGAAATCGAGTGATGGAACGCCAGGTCTTCCTCGACACCATCGCGACCGGCCTGCTCGGCGGCATCAATGGCCTTCAGCGCCTGGTGGATGGCCTCCAGTTGCGCGGGGGAATGGCGCTGCGCCGCCAGTGCCGCCGCTTCCCCTTCGATGCCACGGCGTAACTCGGTCACCCGCAGTACCGCCTCGATCGACCCGCAGACATCCAGATCAATCGTGAACGCCTTGATGTGCGCGCCTTCGCTGACCACCGTCCCGCTGCCTTGGCGAACCTCGACCAGCCCGGCTGACTTCAGGCGCGAGATCGCCTCGCGGATGACCGTCCGGCTGACCCCGAAACGTTCCGCGAGCACGGGCTCCGTGGGCAGGCGAGCGCCCGGCAGCACTTCGCCATTGGCGATGTAGGCCTTGAGGGCCGCAGTGACCTGATCGGACAGCGTGCCCTTGGCGGAATCCTTCAGGACAGCCAGCGCATCGGCGGCACAGGAAGATTTATCAGGCGTGGGCATAGGCATCTCTGGGCTCAAATCGGTGAACGGTACTGCATTTTAGACCCGCCGTCCTGCTTGAGTGTCGGCGCTTGAATTCGTATGACGTATTATGATAAAAAACCGGCACTTCATGTAATCCGATAAAAACAAAGTCACCCACTACAAAAATAAGGATGGGGGAAACACATGACTGAATCAGTGATTCAAACCGGCACCACCGTGCCCGCTGATCGCTTCGAGGACTTGGCGTATCGCAAAGTCGCGTGGCGAATCCTGCCGCTGTTGTTGCTGTGCTACCTCGTCGCCTATCTGGATCGGGTGAACGTGGGTTTCGCCAAACTGCAGATGTCCGACGATCTGCAATTTTCCGAAGCCGTCTATGGGCTTGGCGCAGGGATCTTCTTCATCGCCTACTTCCTCGTGGAAATTCCCAGCAACCTGATCCTGCATCGCGTCGGTGCGCGGCTGTGGATCGCGCGCATCATGATCAGCTGGGGCATCATCTCCTCGGCCATGGCACTGGTCAGCACGCCAATGTCCTTCTACATCATGCGTTTCCTGCTGGGGCTCGCCGAAGCCGGGTTCTACCCGGGCGTCATCCTCTACCTGTCTTACTGGTTCCCGACCCATCGCCGCGGCAAGATGTATGCGCTGTTCGCCACGGCCGTGCCGCTGTCCGGATTGATTGGTGCGCCTATTTCCGGCTGGATCATGAGCGCCTTCAACGGCACCCATGGTTTTGCCGGCTGGCAATGGCTGTTTTTTCTCGAAGGGCTGCCGTCGATTGCCGTCGGGATTCTGGTGATCTTTTGCCTCAGCGACCGCATCTCCAAGGCCGGCTGGCTCACCCGCGAAGAGAAACACCTGCTGCAGACCCGCATCGACGCTGAATCCGCTGGCCATCAAAAGCACAGCCTCAAAGAGGTGTTCCTGCAGCCGCGCATCTGGCTGCTGACGGCCATCTATTTCTGCATGATCGCCGGTTTCTACACCGTGGGTTTCTGGCTGCCGACGCTGATCCGCCAGGCCGGGGTCAGCGATGTGTTGCAAGTCGGAATGCTCACCGCCATCCCTTATGCCGCCGCCGCGCTGACCATGATCCTGGTTTCGCGCAGCGCTGACCGGTTGCGCGAGCGTCGCTGGCACCTGGCGCTGACCGCCGTGCTTGGCGGTATCGGCCTGTTCATCTCCGCCACCTGGAGCGACAACTTCACCATTTCCATGATCGGCCTGACCCTCGGCTCGATGGGAGCCATGAGCACCCTGCCCCTGTTCTGGAGCCTGCCGACTGCCTTCCTCGGCGGCACCGCAGCGGCGGCCGGCATTGCCTTGATCAACTCGTGGGGCAACCTGGCGGGCTTTGCCTCGCCGTACTTGATGGGCTTCCTCAAAGACACGACCCACAGCACCACGATCGGCATGTATGTGATGGCAAGCGCGCTGTTCCTCGGCGCCCTGCTGGTCTTCAGAATTCCCGGAAAACTCGTCAACCACTGACGTTTGGAGTAACTCATGAACATTCTCGTGACCGGCGCAGCCGGCTTCCTCGGCCGCCGCCTCATCGAAGCCCTGCTGCTGCGTGGCTCGCTCACCGACCGCGCCGGCCAGTCCCAGGCCATCAGGCAAATCGTTGCCTTCGACAGGGTCGCGCTCGAGGGCATTGATGATTCTCGGGTCAAGGTGGTGTGTGGCGACATTGCTGACCCTGAAGTGCTGGCCAGCCTGATCGATGCCACCACTGACAGCATCTTCCATTTGGCGGCAGTGGTGTCCAGCCAGGCCGAAGGCGACTTCGAACTGGGCATGCGCATCAACTTCACCGCGACGCAAAACTTGCTTGAACGCATTCGCCTGCTCGGCACCTGCCCGAAATGGGTAATGACCAGTTCCGTCGCGGTGTTCGGCGGGCAGTTGCCGGAGCGCGTCGAAGATAATCACGTCTGGGCGCCGCAGAGTTCCTACGGCACGCAAAAAGCCATGAACGATTTGCTACTCGCCGACTACAGCCGCCGCGAATTCGTCGATGGCCGCAGCCTGCGCATGCCGACCATTGTGGTACGTCCGGGCAAACCCAACCTGGCCGCGTCGAGCTTCGCCAGCGGCATCATCCGCGAACCGCTCAACGGCCAACACAGCGTATGCCCGGTGCCCCTCGACACCCGACTCTGGCTGATGTCGCCAGCGCTGGCGATTCGAAACCTGATCCATGGGCATGAGCTCTCCGGCGAGCAATTGACCCAGGGCCGTGTGATCAACATGCCGGGCTTGTCCATTACTGTCGAACAGATGATCGATGCCCTGCGTCGGACCGCAGGCGCCGAAGTGGCCGGACGCATTCGCATGGAGCGCAATCCCGCGATTGAGCGCATCGTCGGTTCGTGGCCGGGCGCCTTCAGCGCCACCTACTCCCGGGATTTGGGGTTCACAGCGGATGAGAATTTCACCGAGGTGATCCAGCAGTTCATGGATGAATACCTGCCGGGATAAACCGCAGGCGCTCAATGTGAGGCGCGGCATCACCGGAAGACGGGTGATGCCGCGGTCATACGCAATTCTCCAGGGTTTACATCAACTCAACAGCCGTCACGGAACAACCACGGCTGGCTGGCTCGATGCCTGTCTTCGAACGTTGCGATCGCGTCACCGTCCTGCAACGTCAGGCCGATGTCGTCCAGACCGTTGAGCAAGCAATGTTTGCGGAACGCATCGATTTCAAAACTCAACACCTTGCCGTCCGGACGAGTCACCGTCTGGGCCTGCAGATCGATCTGCAACTGGTAACCCGGATTGGCCTCGACTTGCTGGAACAGTTCGTCCACTTCAGCGTCGGTCAAGATGATCGGCAGCAAGCCGTTCTTGAAACTGTTGTTGTAGAAAATGTCGGCATAGCTCGGCGCGATGATGCTGCGAAAACCGTACTCTTCCAGTGCCCACGGCGCGTGCTCGCGGCTCGATCCACAACCGAAGTTCTCACGGGCCAGCAGCACGCTGGCGCCTTGATAACGCTCGGCGTTGAGGATGAAGTTCTTGTTCAACGGCCGCCTGGAGTTGTCCTGATACGGCTGCCCGACATCCAGGTAACGCCATTCATCGAACAGGTTCGGACCAAAACCGGTGCGTTTGATCGACTTCAAAAATTGCTTCGCAATGATCTGATCCGTATCGACGTTGGCACGGTCCAACGGCGCGACAAGGCCGGTATGCTGGGTAAAAGCTCTCATGCAGGGTTCCTCAAATCAGTTCGCGAACGTCGATGAAACGACCGTTGACGGCAGCGGCCGCCGCCATGGCCGGGCTCACCAGGTGCGTACGGCCACCGGCGCCCTGCCGCCCTTCAAAGTTACGGTTGGAGGTCGAGGCGCAATGCTCGCCCGACGCCAAACGGTCCGGGTTCATTCCCAGGCACATCGAGCAACCGGGCTCGCGCCATTCGAAACCGGCTTCGAGGAAAATCTTGTCCAGGCCTTCGGCTTCGGCTTGTGCCTTCACTAGGCCCGAGCCCGGCACCACGATGGCCTGCTTGATGGTCGACGCTACTTTACGGCCCTTGGCAATCACGGCGGCTGCACGCAGGTCTTCGATCCGCGAGTTGGTGCAGGAGCCGATGAACACGCGGTCCAGCTGAATGTCGGTAATCGCCTGACTCGCCGTCAACCCCATGTATTTGAGGGCGCGTTCGATGGAACCGCGTTTGATCAGATCCATTTCCTGCGCCGGGTCCGGCACGTTCTGATCGACCGCCAGGACCATCTCGGGTGATGTGCCCCAGCTGACCTGTGGCTTGATCCGAGTGGCGTCGAGCTCGACCACGGTGTCGAACACAGCATCAGCGTCGGACACCAGGTCTTTCCAGGCGTCGACTGCCATGTCCCATTCCGCGCCTTTCGGGGCGAATGGACGGCCTTTCACGTAGGCCACGGTTTTTTCGTCAGGTGCCACCAGACCGACGCGAGCCCCGGCCTCGATAGCCATGTTGCAGATGGTCATGCGGCCTTCGACGGACAAGTCGCGAATGGCGCTGCCGGCGAACTCGATGGCGTGGCCGTTACCGCCGGCGGTGCCGATCTTGCCGATGATGGCCAGAATGATGTCCTTGGCGGTCACCCCGAACGGCAATTGGCCTTCGACCGCTACCCGCATGTTTTTCATTTTCTTGGCGACTAGGCACTGGGTGGCGAGCACGTGCTCGACCTCGGAGGTGCCGATACCGTGCGCCAGCGCACCGAACGCGCCGTGGGTGGCGGTGTGCGAGTCGCCGCAGACCACGGTCATGCCCGGCAACGTCGCGCCCTGTTCCGGGCCGATCACGTGGACGATGCCGTGGCGCACGTCGTTCATTTTGAATTCGGTGATGCCATATTCGTCGCAGTTGTCGTCCAGCGTCTGGACTTGCAGGCGCGAGACCTGGTCGGTGATGGACTCGATACCGCCCTTGCGGTCCGGCGTGGTCGGCACGTTGTGGTCGGGCGTGGCGATGTTGGTATCGACGCGCCTGGGTTTGCGCCCGGCCAGACGCAGGCCTTCGAAGGCTTGCGGCGACGTCACTTCGTGAATGATGTGACGATCGATGTAAATCAGCGCCGACCCATCATCGCGCTGCTTCACCACATGCGAATCCCAGAGTTTGTCGTAAAGCGTTTTGCCAACCATCAAACTATCCTCATTTGCTTTTTTATAGATGCCAAAAACCGCTGGCTACTGAATAACCAAACTTCCGATTAATGAGTTTCTCTAAGGCCACAGTACGGCGCGGAAGTTGATCAGACGCACAACACTTCTGATCAAACTGCCCATCAGGTTTAAAAACAACTGAACTACTTAAAGAGGGACTTAATAAATTCTCTCTGCGCGCACGCAGTAATTGTTAAGTTCTACGAAGCCCGGTTTGTTAAATCGTTCAATGCGCCCCTGTTGGCAGTCGACAATTTCGTGGCCTGGGGCGGTGCGTCGCCACTGACTTCTTCCGGTGCCTCGCCATTGAGTGCCTTGTTCATCTTGCAGGCATCCAGCGCGCCGACCCACTTGGCGATGGCCATCGTGCCCACACCGTTGCCAATCGTGTTTGTAATCCCCCGCGCCTCGGACATGAAGCGGTCCACACCCAACAGCAACACCATGCCAGCCACCGGAATCGTGTTGAGCGACGCCAGGGTGGCCGTCAGGATAATGAAACCGGCGCCCGCCACACCGGCGGAGCCCTTGGAGGTAAACATCAGCACCGCCAGCACGATCAACTGGTCAGACAATGTCAGCGGAATGTTTGTCGCCTGAGCGATGAATATCGCTGCAATGGTGTAGTAGATGGCTTGTCCATCGGGATTAAAGGTTAAACCGGCGGGAATGATCAGCCCTGCCACCGGTTTTGATACGCCCGCTTTTTCCATTTTCGAGATCATTTGCGGGAGTACCGATTCCGATGAACAGGTGCCCAGCACGGTAAACAGTTCTTCCTTTATGTATTTCAGGAACTTCCAGAGGCTGAAGCCGCTGTAACGGCAGATCGGGCCCAACACGAAGATCACGAAGACCGCGCACGTGAGGTACACGCAGGCCACAAGCTTGCCCAGCGAAAACAGCGAGCCAAATCCGTATTTCCCGATGGTGAAGGCGATCGCACCAAAGGCTCCAATGGGCGCCAGGCGCATCACCATGCTGACGATCCGGAACATGCCATGCGTCAGGCTTTCGAGCACGTCCACGAACAGTTTCCCACGTGGCCCGGCATGCGCCAGGGCGACCCCCAGCAACACCGAGAACAACAGAATCTGCAGCACATTCCCCTTGGCGAAAGCATCGACGATCGTGTCGGGAATAATGTTCATCACAAAATCCATGACCGATGTGTGCTTCGCCGCCGTGGTGTAGGCGCTCAGGCTTGACGTGTCCAGCGAGGCGGGGTCGACATTCATGCCGGCGCCGGGTTTGAGCACATTGACCACCACCAGGCCGACAACCAGTGCCAAGGTGGAAACCACCTCGAAATAGATCAAGCCGCGCAAGCCGACCCGTCCCAGGTCTTTCATGTTCTCCATGCCCGCAATCCCGGTGACGACCGTCAGGAAGATGACCGGGGCCAATAGCATCTTGATAAGTTTGATGAAGGCGTCGCCTAACGGCTTGAGCGCCGTGCCTGTTTCAGGAACAAGTACCCCGACGATGGCGCCGATAATCACGGCGAGCAGAACTTGTATATACAGTTTTCCAAGCATTCTCTTCATTACAAAGCCCTGAATTTTTATTGTTGTCAGAAGTTCCCGAGGCACCGGCTTTGGACCGTCCCGAGTCACGCGGATTATTTCGCTGCACCTACTGACCAGGCTGTTCAGTAAGGCGTGAACGAAGTATATATAGTGAACACCACGCTGAGAGTTACTTCGAATTACTACTTACTTAACTATGAGTTACTAATGAGCCAGACCCTTGATCTCGCTTTTTTTCATCTCCTGGCCGAGAAAGGCAGCCTGGCTGCAACCGCTCGGGAGCTGGGGGTAACGCCACCGGCGGTGAGCAAGCGCTTGAGTGCGCTTGAAGCACGACTGGGCATTCGCTTGGTCAACCGCACCACCCGTTCGATGAGCCTGACAGATGAAGGCGAGATGTATTTCAGCCATGCCGAGCGCATCCTCACCCAGATCGACGAGGTGGAGCAGATGGTCAGCAGCTGCCGTGCCACCCCCAAGGGCCTGATACGGGTCAACGCGACCCTGGGGTTTGGCCGACGCTACATAGGCCCCGCCCTGGCGGCTTTTCATACCCGTTATCCGGAGGTCAAGGTCCAGCTTGAAATCAGCGACCATCCTTTGGATCTTGCTGCCCATGGTTTCGATCTGGCCATTCGGATCGGCGCCCTCCCCGATGCGGCTTTCCATGCACGCAAGATAGCCTCCAACCGCCGGCTGCTGTGCGCATCGCCCCTGTATCTGGAAAAGCATGGCATCCCCACGCGCCTCGCCGACCTGCAACACCATAGCTGCATTTTCCTGCGCCAGAATGAAGCGACTTACGGCGTCTGGAGCTTTACCAGCGGCGAGCGCACCCAGAACATCAAAGTGCATGGCGCGCTGAGCTGTAATGACGGTGAAATCGCCATGAACTGGGCCTTGGACGGCTACGGGATTCTGCAGCGTTCCGAGTGGGATCTCGCCCGCTATATACGCAGCGGTCGCCTGCGGCTCGTATTGGAAGACCACACAATGCGAGCTGATATCTATGCGGTTTATCCGCAGCAGCTGCACCTGTCGGCAAGAGTACGCAGCCTGATCGATTTTCTCGTCGAGCGCTTTGCCAACATGGATAACCTGAGTGACGACGCTGGCCATCCTGATCTTGCAAAAATGACGGGGGGATGAGCACGCACGCGAATTTTTCGTTGCTGCGTCCCCGATTGAAAGCTCTGGTAAAAACGAGGATGTCGATCATGCACCGTCGAACATCCTCACAAGACCGATCAAAAAGGGATCGTCAACTTCATCCAATAGGCATTACCTTCTGCACGGTTACGAACCTGGGTCTCCTGCTCCCACTTGGCAGTCAGGAACCAGCCTTTATCGCTCGTATATTTGACCGACGGGCCGATGGCTATCGCTCGCCCCTTATTGTCTTCGACGCGTTCACCGTCTTGCCGGTCGTCCGTGGTCTGGTGAAGCATGTAACCGCCCACGCCGACCACCCATCCATTACCCAAGCCCCAACCTACGGCGTAATCCACATGCAGTTCCTGACCAGAACGGTAGTCGGTAGCGTCATTGCGCTGGTTGAAGTCATACATGATTTTCGCATCGACGTTGAGCCCGTTCGGGTCGACGTAGGACACCGCCACCACCGGTTCAACCACCCAGTAATTGCGCCCGATATTGGCCAGGTCGCCGCGGTCGTACTCACCCGACGGCGCAATAAAGTCCAGGGCGAAAATGCTGTGCAGCTTTTCACTATGATGAAAGCCGAGCGCCGGGCCGAAGATGATGTCGCCCAATCCCTGTTTACGCTGCGACTGGCCATTGAGCTCAACCTTGAGGTCAACCAACGGCACAATGGCGTGGAAGGCCAGACTTGCACCCAGCACCTGCTGCTCGGTGACCCAGATCAAACGCGGCGCAACGGAGTTTGCCCGCACCCTGAAATCGACGGGCACTTTTTCACCCTGATTGCCGCGCAAGGCGTCGGCTTCGTAGTGACCGACATAGAATTGCGAATACAACCCTGGGGGTGACATGGCGCCGGACATGTAGTTTTCCGCCCCCATCGGGTAGGAAGAGCCACCGCCTTCGGTGGCATGGACCCCGGCACTGGCAGCCGCCAGCAGGCTCAATCCGGCACGGCACAGCTGACTCGCACGCTTGGTTCGCACTACTGTTTTCATCGGTTGATGACCTTTTGTTGTTTTTATAGTCAGCCGGACCCCGCTGGCCGTCGGGAGGCCAGCAGCGTCCTGCGTTTTATTGCGGGGGAACTCAGATGCGTTTGAACAGCGCTGAGCGGGTGCTTGGGGTGGCGCCATCGGCGGCGCTGTAGAAGCGCTCCATGAAGATGTCGCGTTCAAACAGCCGCCCTTGCATCAGGCAACTGATGGCTGAATCGATCATCACCGGCGGGCCACACAAATAAGCTTTGCGGCTGCTGAAGCGACCGTCGAAATGTTGTTTCGCGGCGTCATGCACATAGCCTTTGAAGCCCTTCCACTCGGCGTCCTCCGCCGCTTGGCTGAGCGCGGGCACGTAAGTGAAGTTGGCATGATCACGAGACAGCGCTTCGAACAGTTCGTGGTTGTAGAGTTCAGCCCGGTTGCGTGCCCCCTGGAACAGCACGATCTGCCGCGTATCACCCACCTCCAGCAGGTCGAGGATCATCGATTGCGGGCTCGATAGCCCCGAGCCTCCAGCGATGAAAATCAGGTCGCCGCTTTGCGAGGTGCGGACGAAAAACTGCCCATACGGACCGGACAATTCCACCGCGTCACCGACCTTCAAGCCATCGTGAATCCGGCCGGTGGCCAGTCCACCTTCGACCCGACGCACGTGCAACTCAACTTCATCGGCGCGGCTCGGCGGATTGGCCAGCGAAAACGCCCGTGTGCCTTCAACCCCGGGCAATTGCAGGTTGATGTACTGACCGGCCTGGAACGCCATCGGCCGATCGAGCTTGAGGTGAACGCCCTTGATGGTCGGCGACAGATCCACCAGCGCACTGACCACCGCGCGGTAATCCTCGACCGGATGCCCAAGGAAATCCGGATCGGCGTCGATATCCGCCTCGATCACCATGTCGCTCTGCGGAATAGCACAGCATGCCAGCAGCTTGCCTTCGTCGCGTTCGATGTCCATCAGCGCAAAAGACGATGCCGCGCCCAGGTCCGCCTCACCTTCCAGCACCTGGACCTTGCACGTGGCGCAGGTGCCATGGCCGCACGCAAATGGCAGCCATACGCCCTGGCGCAATGCCGCCTGGAGAATGGTCTGGCCTTCCTCCACTTCAATTTGTTCGCCCGTGGGTTCGATGGTTACTTGGTAGCTCATCACCGTGTCCTCAGTTCTTAGTTGAAGGTGCCGGCAATGCCGTTCAAGCCAGGTGTATTGAGGTGCAACAGGCTTTTGTGGTCGATGCCGTTATCGATCAGGCTGGCCGTGTTGTCCGGCGTGAAGGGTTGATCGTTCAGGCGCCAAAGCACCTGGCTGAAATCGACCTGCTGTGCATCCGGGTGCTGGGAAATCGAGGGTTTGACCACCTGCTCGATGAAGTCAGAGAACGGCATCGCCGGGGGCAGCGGGAAGGTAAACGGCGCGCAAAACATCAGGTGCTTTTCCCAGCACAGGTACACCAGTTGCAGGCCATGGAAGTTTTCCTGGCGGTCCAGCGGTTGGGCCTCATAGGCACCAATGGAGGTCACGGGCATGATGGTTTCCTTATTGTTGTCAGGGGAAACGGCTGGCTGGCGAAGGCGGCGTGTCAGTCACTGAAAGCGGTGAATGTCCTGGCCTCTTCGCGGGCAAGCCCGCTCCCACAATGATTTCGGTTGATCAACCGGCCTTTAGCAGGTCCGGGTCAACAGGCGTTGCCGGAGCGCTGTTGCGATCGTTCGGGTGCCAGTCCTGCCAGCGTCGATGCTCGCTGGAACCCAGGTATTCGAAGTTGTCCTGGCCAGGGTTGATGTTGTAGTAGTCGCGCACCACCGACTCGACATCGCTGCCGCCGCAGTTGCCTTGCAGAATCTGGTGCACCGGCAGCCAGGCCTGGATGTATTTGGTCGGCTCGTACTCGAAAATGTCGCAGCAACCCTGGGAGCAGAAGTGATAGCGCTCGCCCTCGTGTTCGGCACTGCGATGGCTGAGGGTGGTTTGCTCATCCGGCTCACCGAACGACAGCGGGATCTGGCAGATCTGGCACAACATCGGCAGGGTCGGGTTGTAAAATCGTTCGCCCTTCTCTTGCAGCGCACGCCAGTGTTCAAACCGTGGCCGATAGATTTTGTCGAAGGTGTCCGGATACTTTTCCGAAAGCCAGTCCAGTTCTTCGTCGGTCGGCATCCAGGTGTGAAAGTTGGTCGCCTGGCTGTACTGGTAGAAGATTGACCAGGCCTGATGGCTGACGTGATCTTTGGCGATGTTCGCCTCTTCGACATGCTTGGGCGGACGGATACCGTAGCGCTCCAGGTCCTTGAACAGCGCGCCACCCGCCTCTTCGAAATACACGCCCCAGGCTTCGGACCAGGACATGACCTTGTTGGGCAACATGTAGTCCATCATCATCCCGACCAGCGTCAGCAAGCGGTAGCCGCGCCAGAACCATTTGTCGATCCAGCGCTGGATGATCGGCACGTTGTCTTCGTGCTGCTCCAGCAGGAACTTGATCACCTCAAGGCCCAAAGTCATGTGTCGGGCTTCGTCGGACTGCGCGGAGAAACCGAAGGTCACCGTGGCCATGTCGCCGTTGAATGCAGCGCCGGACATGAACGGCACGAACAGCAAGTTGGTGAGCACGTACTCGAACGAAAACGAGATCGCCGTGAGGAACTCGAAAGGGCCGGCCGTGCGGGCATCTTCGAAGAACGATTTGGGCACCGAGAGGAACCACACACGGTCGTGCATGTGGGCGAAATCATGCAGGCCATTGAAGTGCTTGTTGTAGTGACTCATGGCGTGAATCTGAGTCTGCACGTGACGCAGTTCGTCGATCGCCTGCATCTGGCAGGCAATGCGTGCACCGGCGCCGCTGAACTGCCGACCGACTCGTGCGAAACCCTGGTAGGCCTGGTATTCCAGAGGCGTAACCCCCGACAGAAACAACTTCAACGCGTTGACATAACGGGCGTCCGACAGTGTGGTGTGACCATTGTTTTGCGAGAACGCATCGAAGATCGCGTAAAGCTTTTTCTCTTTCTCGGCCTGGTACTTCCAGTAGGTGTCCATGGTTAGGCGGAACGGGTCTTCCCACTTGTCCCAATCAGTGATCTTGATGCCTTCAAAGCGTTCGTGCGGGTAGATGTCCTCGTGGGTCTGGTAACTCGGTTCCCAGTCCAGATCGCGGGTCATGCAGCGGTATTTTTCTTTGGCATTAAGGCGTTTTTTCACGGCCATGATGGCGCTCCCGAATTCTTGTTATGGATCAAACCCTGACTGGCGATCAACTGTTCCAGTACAGGGAGAAGCTGTCGTCCTCTTCCACGACGTTGCCGCCGAGGGTGATCACGTACATCAGCATTTCCTGGATGTCCCAGTGACTGCCGGTGAGTTGTTCGACGGTCTCGCGACGAATGTCCAGCCGCCCCTTGGCCTCGATGCGGATCATCGATGGCTGGTGCTGGATCTCGGCATGCGGGTTGTCCTGGACGATTGCGTCGACGATCGAGCGCGCGTAGTCGGTGTCCTGCAGGTTCATGTAAACGAGGGAAGTCATGCGCGGGCTCCTGTCAGACCGATTTTTTTCAGGCGTGCGCTGAATTCGGCACACACTGCGTCCAGCGCGCAATCATCGAGGCCCAGGCCTGCCAGTGGAGACAACGCCTCAACGGAGCGGCCACGCCAATGATCGATCCAGCCCTGGACCAGCGCCTTGTTGGCGGGACTTTCGTTGATCACGGTCTTGAGCAGCGCATCGACCCAGCGCTGGCTTTCGGCGAACCACAGGCGCATGAACTCGGTCAGCATGCCGACCTGGCCGGCGCCGTTGGCCGACAGTTGCTCGTCGAGTTTGTGGAACAGCAGCGGGTAAACCAGGCCGTCGCTGACCAGGTTTTGCGCCACGGTCAATTCAAACCAGTCGCGCACCACCAGCGTGTCTTCGACATAGCGGCGCAGGCCTTGCCATGCCGGGTCGTTCAGCCACTGTTGCTTGGCCTGGGCCAGCAACAATACGTCGCCGTCATCAAGCATCAGGCCGATCCGCGACAGGTACTGAGCGATACCCAGGCGATCCATCGCCTGGAACATGTGCATCTGCGTGACGCTGGTGCCAAAGCCGTCCGCGGCAATGTTGCTGTTGTTCATGTTGGCGCCCATTTCGGCGTGCCGAAGGGGCAACAACAGCTGGCTGATCAGCTGGACATTCCGGGCGGACAGACCGGCGAGCATGTCGCGCTTCTCACAGAATGCGTAATCGTGCTCGGCGTTTTCCTGCATCTTGGCCCGGGCCTGAACGTACGCACCGTAGTAGTACTGACGCGGGTCGCTGACGGCGTACCAGTCGGCCATGACCACGGCCGTGCGGGAGGCGTCGTTGAGCAGTTTGTCCGGCTGCCACAGCGGCCGGTAATGGAAATTGGTCGCGGACTCCAAGTCGAAGCTGGCTTCCTGATAGCGGCTGGCAACCTTGTCGCCAAACCGGCGACGCGTGTGGCTGAACGTATTGCGGATCGTCTCGACGGTGGTCGTCTTGATCTCGACACTCATGGCGTGGACTCCTGTAATTATTGTTGGGGGTCGTGGTCGGCTTCGGCGCCACGGGTTTCGCCGTAGCGCCACTTCTGCGCATCGGCGTCGAGGGCGTGGGACATTTGAGCGTTCATGTGCTGGACGTGGTGGGCTTCGCAGAACTGCTTGAATGCTGGATGCGGCAACACCAGCTCGACATACAGCTCGGGATAACCGATGGCGAAATCAAATTCGACAAAAGCATCGCCCGGCTCACTGCGGACACGGACGTATCGCGGCATTTGATCAAAGGTGCTGCCAGATGGGCTCATGCTCGGGTGACTCCTTTGTTGTTATGCAGGGGTACAGAGCAACATGAGTGCCAGCGCAGCGCATGAAATCCAAATGATTCAATAAAACCTTTAAAAACAATTTGTTATATGAGCCTCTAGCGCCAACTTGAGCACTCAGCGAGGCCGTTGGGGAGCGATATCAGCTCGATGAATTGATCATTTGATCAACCCCAATCCGGTCATTCGAGCAAATGACCAATCGGGAAATGAACAGCCCGATACCCGACGCATCAGGCATGAGGTTGCCCGTCAAATCCGGCTGTGCATCGTTGAATATCCATTTGACTTTCAGGTGAAATTCGGGACGTTCTATATAGGAACTTTCAGCGGAACCGAGCCATCGCGAACGTTCTGACACGGTGCCTCGATCACGCCCCAGCCAAGGCGTCAGGAACCCAGTCATCCCCACAAACAAAAAGACATAGGGGTGTATTTGCATGACCATGAAATACCGAGCCTCTGAGCATTCCGCGCTGCTCAAGGATCTGACCGATCGAATTCATTTCCTCGGTAGCGAAGGAAAGATTTGGCTTGATGAGCAACGCATGTTGCTGATGCAGGTTTCGGCAATGGCATCGTTTCGCCGGGAATTGCTTGAGATGATCGGCGAAGAACGGGCAAAGGGGTTTTTCCTTCGTCTGGGCTATCAGTCCGGGCTGAAAGATGCGGAGCTGGCGCGAAAGCTGCGACCCAATGGCAGCGACCTAGATATGTTCCTGACAGGACCTCAGTTGCACTCACTCAAGGGCATGGTCAACGTGCGTCCGGTGAAGATGGACATCGATATCGAGGCTGGCATCTTTTACGCCGACATTGAATGGATTGACTCTTTTGAAGTGGAAAACCACCAGAGTGAACAACTGCATTCCGATCAGCCGGTTTGCTGGATGCTGCTCGGATACGCCATCAGCTACTCATCGTTCTTCATCGGCCGACAGATCATTTACAAGGAAGTCAGTTGCCGCGGGTGCGGAGACAAGATGTGTCGGATCATCGGCAAGCCAGCCGAGGAATGGGAAGATGCCGAGACGTTCATGCGCTACTTCCAAAGTGATTCAATCATCGACGAATTGCACACCCTGCAGCTTCAAGTCGAGAACATGAACGAGCGCCTCCAGTTGCGTGCGGGGCAGTTTTACGGCATTGGTCGTTCGGCGATATACCGCAAGACCTGCGAGCTGATCGACAAGGTGGCCCCTGGCAAAGCCTCGGTGTTGCTGCTGGGTGAAACCGGCGTCGGCAAGGAAGTCATCGCTCGCAGCCTGCATCTGCGAAGCGAACGCGCTGGCGGCCCGTTCATTGCCCTTAACTGCGCAGCCATTACCCCGGACCTGATTGAAGCCGAGCTGTTTGGCGTCGAAAAAGGCGCCTACACCGGCGCTCAACAATCGCGCATGGGCCGTTTCGAACGGGCCCATGGCGGCACTTTGTTTCTGGATGAAATCATCGAACTGACACCTCGGGCCCAAGCCAGTTTGCTGCGCGTTTTGCAGGAGGGTGAGCTTGAGCGAGTCGGCGATAGCCAGACCCGCCATGTCGATGTACGTGTCATCGGTGCAACTCACGAGGACCTCGGCCAGGCGGTGAAAGAAGGACGTTTTCGTGCCGACCTTTACTACCGGTTGAACGTCTATCCCGTCCGGGTTCCCGCGCTGCGTGATCGTCGCGAAGACATTCCGCTGTTGATTGAGCACTTCCTCGAAAAGCTCCATTCGAGCTATCAGAAAAAAACCCTCGGGCTTTCGGATCGTGCCATCGAGGCCTGCTTGCGCTACGACTGGCCAGGTAATATTCGCGAACTGGAAAATCTTATCGAGCGTGGCGTGATTATCACCGATAGCAACCAGAGCATTTCAGTAGAGGCACTGTTCCCGCACCTGTCCGACGAGGCCTACAGCATTGGTTTGTCGAGTGAAGGTCATTTGGTCAGCCAGCAGTTGCAGCCAA
The DNA here is from genome assembly GCF_044746405.1 of Pseudomonas sp. NPDC086251. Taxonomy (NCBI): domain Bacteria; kingdom Pseudomonadati; phylum Pseudomonadota; class Gammaproteobacteria; order Pseudomonadales; family Pseudomonadaceae; genus Pseudomonas; species Pseudomonas sp. NPDC086251. The sequence goes on along the minus strand of NZ_JBIVBY010000027.1, from coordinate 31,581 downwards.
CGGACGAATGGGTGGGCCGGCTGCTCGATCTCGGGGTGAGCCTGGAAACCCTGGAGGAGCAACTCCTGCAGGGTGCCATGGAGCGGGCCGGGCAAAATGTTTCAGAGGCCGCGCGTCTACTGGGAATGACACGACCTGCGTTGGCCTACCGCCTGAAGAAGCGGCCGGTCCCACCGCTTTCAACTTGAGTGTGCTGGTGATTTGAAATGAAAAATCTGGACTTGAATTTGCTCCGGGTGTTTGACGCCATCATCCGCGAGCGCAATGTGCTCCGTGCGGGCGAGGCGATCAGTCTCAGTTCGTCAGCGGTCAGTCATGCACTTGGCCGGCTGCGGGTGTTGCTCAAGGATGAGCTGTTTGTGCGCACGGCTGCCGGGATGGCGCCGACGGTTCGGGCACTGGAAATGGCGCCTCTGGTGCGCAACGCACTGGTAAACATCGAGCGTGCGGTCGGGCCTAGAGAATTCGAGCCAAGCCTTACTGAGCGCCAGTTCTGTATTGCCGCGACCGACCATATGACCGCGGTGATCCTGCCGAATTTTTTGCGAGCGATATCCGACATCGCTCCCCATGCAAGTATCACGGTGTTGCCGGCGAGCAGGATTGACCTGACCGCGCAGATCGATGTGGGTCGCGTGGACATCGCGCTGGGTTCTTTCGCCAGCGTCCCTCATCGACTGCGCGAGCAGGTGTTGTTCGAGGATCGAGACATGATGGTGGTCGCCACGGATCATCCGCTGGCGGGCAGCGAGATTGGCCTGGAGGAACTGTCAGACCTGCCGTTGCTGGTGGTGTCGACGGGTGGCTCGGAGGATGGCCTGCTGTCAGAACGCGGCTTGACGCGGCGCACCGAAATGTTCGACCGCAAGGCGCTGACGGCGGCGTTCCACTCGATCGGCAAATACCCCGAATTCAAGATTATCCAACCGCATTTCCTGGCGGTGCCGAGCCTGCTGACAGGTACATCGACCGTCGCGATCGTGCCCGCCACGCTGGCGAAGCTGTTCCGCCAATCAGGCTCTGCCTCCCCTTCGGAGTTGCCTTGGCAGGCGCCGCCAAGCACCGTGCAGATGGTCTGGCATGAGCGCCAGACGCATGATCCGGGGCACCAATGGCTGCGCAAAATGCTGACAAATGCGGTACAGCGTGTGACGGATCTGGATTCGTAGTCGATCACTGAAACATAGCGCTCTCACAGTGCACGGCATGCATTTTCATTTGATGAAAATTGCACTTCATCAACCAAAATCCGGCGTCGTAGGGTATCGAGGTCTGAAGAAGTCTGCCTACCTGGAAACATAGAACATCATGGCACTGAACGATATTTTCGATGTGCGAATTCCCGACAGCACCCTGGCGCGCGAGCTGACCCAGCTGATTCGCGACACCGAAAGTGCATTGCTGTTTTCCCACTCCACACGCGTCTACTTTTGGGGCGCCCTGATCGGTCAAAGCAAGGGTCTGCCCTTTGACCCGGAACTGCTTTACGCCGCATCGATGTTCCATGACATCGGCCTGACGTCGAAGTACCAACACAGCCAACTTCGCTTTGAAGTGGATGGCGCGAATGCCGCGCGTGACTTTCTGCGCAGCCATGGCCTTTGCGGGAGGGATCTGGAAAAAGTCTGGAACGCCATCGCGCTGCATACGACGCCGGGCATTCCAGAGCACATGGAGTCAGAAATTGCCCTGCTGCAGGCCGGAGCGGGAATGGACGTAGCGGGACGTGGCTTCGAGCAGTTCACTGACGAACAACGTGGAGCGGTGATCGCTGCCTATCCCCGCGAACCCGATTTCGCCCACAAGATGATCGACGAGTTTTATCACGGGATGAAGCACAGGCCGGCCAGCACATTCGGGACCTTCAACGACGACTTCCTCGCCTTCAAGGACCCGGACTTCAAGCGCACAAATCTGTGCAGCATCATTTTATGTTCGCATTGGGAACACCGTTAAAGCCGTCAGTCTCCGCATGCCCACTTAGTCAACGAGCACGAAAATGAACCCCGTTAAAAAACGCACTCACCTTGGCAAACACTCAGCCACGCTATCTGCCGACTTTTTACTGAGAGCGGCGATCGCCACCGCCTCACTGTTTGGCGCGAGCATGACGTTCGCTGCCGAAGAACAACCCGTTCAAGATGACTATTTCCATACCGGCGCGGGAAGTCATTATTTGCAGCGTGCAGACAACGAGATCATTACCCACACGCTTCGAGACAACATCAGTGTGCTTGAGGGTTCTGGCGGCAACATCGTTGTGTTGTCGGGTAAAGAAGGCAAGTTTCTGGTCGATGCGGGCATCAGTAAATCCCGGGACAAAGTAAAAGCGGCGTTGATGAAGATCAGTCCGGCGCCGGTTAAGTATGTGGTCAACACCCACTGGCACTGGGACCACACTGACGGAAACGCCTGGATGCACGAAGCTGGCGCGACCATCGTGGCTCAAGTCAATACGTTGAAACACCTGTCGCAAACCACTCACGTCGATGATTGGAACTGGACATTCCAGCCTGTACCGGCAGGCGCGCGACCGACTGTTCTGGTCCAGGACGAAAAGACCTTTACCTTCGCGGGAAGCAACATCAAAGTCGAACACTTCGGTCCCGGCCACTCTGACGGAGACCTGGAAATCTACTTTGAAAAAGCCGATGTCCTGGCGATGGGCGACACGTTCTGGAATGCAGGTTATCCGTTTATCGACAATCAGGACGGCGGCAGTATCGATGCCGCGATTAGCTGGGCCAGCAAAGCCATTGAGCGCACCACCGATCACACTGTCGTGATTCCCGGTCATGGTCCGGTGGGAACGCGGGCACAACTCATAGCGTTCCGCGATATGTTGGCGGGTGTACGCGACAACGTGCGGCAGCTTAAACAGCAGGGTAAATCGCTGGACGAAGTGATCGCCGCAAAACCTTCTGCTGCCTTTGATGAGAAATGGGGCAACTTCGTGATCAAGCCGGATCACTTCGTCAAACTGGTGTATGCCGGCCTGTGATCCCCCTATGAACACGGGTGCCGGCGAGAAAGAGTCATTCTAAAAAAGGCGAGACCCGAACGATGCAACACCAGGGTCTCGCCAGACCGCCCAAGGTGAGCGAGCGGTAATGGGACGTTTTTCAAATAAGGCGAATAAGCACTCGATTTGGAGATCCAGACATCGCTCGATCAAAAGGCACTGTGCAGATTGGGCATATTGACCTCTCGCTCAATGACGCTTCCCGCAGCCAATAGACGTTGTTCGCGAAAGCTGTCAGCGACGAGTTGAACGCCCATCGGGAGACCATCGACTACACCAGTTGGAACATTCAGACCAGGCAAACAGAGTGCTGCAACAGTAATAAGCGGGCTCTGGTCCACTAACACACGCATCATGTCCTCTGTCGAACCCAGATCGTCCCCCCACTTCATTGGCAATCGGCAAGAGGTTGGCATGAGAATAAGTGGATAGCGGGTCATGAACTCATTCCACTGCCGACGCAGTTGATCCCGACGTGCGATGGCTAGCGCATAGCCCTCAAGATCAATCTGAGGGGCGCCCGCCATCATGTTTTCAACAGAGCGCTGGATGACGTCATCACCTATCGCCTTCACACCGGCAAACATCCCCATACGCGCTTCCGTCATCACAATCGATTGCCAGAGTTCTACGCCCTCAGTCATTCCAGGAGGCGTGGCTCGTTCGACTGCATAACCTGACGCTTCCAGGATATGGGCCACCTTGTTTAACGCAGCTTTGATCGCCGGCGCTAAAGAACTGCCTGGAATTTCATCGACCAAGGCAACGCGCACTGCCGTCGAATCATCCGGGTAATCCATTTGCGCTGGCACCCACAGGGGGTCACGACGATCAACGCCGGACATCGCAACCAGTCCGAGGCGCACATCGCGAATACGCCGAGCGAGCGGACCTTGAGCAGACATGGTTTGCAATCCCAAATAGCGCATACCGGTGGTGGGATGGAATGCCGGAATACGCCCCGGTGTGGCACGCAATCCGGCGAGACCATTGACATAGGCCGGGTAGCGAATGGAGCCGGCAATGTCAGTACCCTGCGCCAACGGACACATGCCTGCGGCGACCGAAACCCCTGCCCCGCCACTCGATCCCCCAGAGGTTACCGCTTCATCCCAAGGGTTGAGCGTGCGCCCGTGCAACGGGTTTTCAGTAAACCAGCGAAACGAGAACGGCGGCGTGTTAGTGCGGCCCACGTTAATCGCGCCGGCTTTTCGCAAATTGCTGACAACGGTACTGTCACTCGGCGCGATTCGTTCTGCGAAAGCAGGCACGCCATTGGTGGTGGCTTCACCTTCAACGTCGACATTCAACTTGATGGTCACTGGCACACCGTGTAACGGCCCCAGGATTTGCTGATTGCGAACTTGCCTGTCGGCCACATCAGCATCCAGCAGCGCCCGTTGTCGATCGGCAAAGACGATGGCATTCAGATGAGGATTAACCGCGTCGATACGTTCAAGGCAGCTTTCAACCGCCTCTCGGCTGGAGATTGTCCCTCGACGGATATGTGCAGCCATGTCCGCGGCATCCCACCGCCAGATTTGATCCGCAAGGTCGGCGGCGCACGTTACAGCCTCATCTTTCATCGGTTTTTTCATCAACTGGCACTCCATTGAGGTGGTCTGATCGAAGCGTTGGCTGAGAACCCTGGTCACCCACCGGCAACACTTCTCCCGACATTGCATAAACGTCTGTGAGTGGCGTTGGGGTGTCAGTGGTTAACAGCGATGTAATCAACGTGCAGCGCTTGTCGGCGTCAGACCGCTTGAGTCGAACCTTGCGCCTTGAGTGTGACTTTGCGGGGGCGCACGAAACACATGGCGAGCGCGGCCACACAGCCCGGTATGGCAAATACGATGAAGTTCAAATGCAGCGGCAGCTGGATATTGACCAGGACGCCACCGAGAAGCGGACCACTGATGGCTCCACTGCGGCCGATACCGGAAATCCAGCCCAAGCCTGTGGTGCGAATACCCATCGGAAAAAATTCCGCGACGCAGGAGTAAGCCAGGATTTGAGTACCAATCGTGGTGGCACCGGCAATGAAAATCAGCGTATGCAACATTGCAGTCGGGCTCTTAAAGCCCAGGAGGCTGATTGATGCGGCGGCCAGCAGAAAAAATACGATCAGAACCCTGCGCAAGCCCAGGCGGTCACCCATCCAGCCGCCACCGACGGCACCGAAAATGGCGCCGACATTCATCAGCAACAAAAAGCTGAGACTCGACCCAAGGCCATAACCGGCGGTGATCATCAGTTTCGGCAACCAGGAATTAAGTGCATAAATCATCAGCAGGCAGCAGAAAAACACCAGGCACAACATCATCGTGCCAAGACCCCGACCTTCACGAAATAACTGCATAACTGGCGCGCCGGGAGCCTTCAGGACAGGCATGACAAATTCATCGCCCGGCAATGATTCAAAGGTGGGTTCGACTCGATGCAAGACCTCTTTGGCTTTCGCTTCGTGGCCTTGCCGGATCATGAAACCAACCGATTCCGGCAGATAGCGCAAAATCAGCGGTAACAGGATCAAAGGGATGGCCGCCACGTAGAACACCGACTGCCAGCCAAAATTCGGCAATAAAACAATGCCTAACCCGGAGGAAAGAATTCCGCCCACGGAGTACCCGCTGAACATGATCGCCACCAGCGTCCCGCGGATTTTCTTCGGGGCATATTCACTCATCAGTGCGACGACATTGGGCATGACGCCACCGATGCCCAACCCGGCCAGAAAACGACATAGACCGAACTCAGTGGTGTCACGCGCGAAACCATTAAGCAGCGTGAACCCACTGAACAACATCACACAAATGGCAATGATCCATTTGCGCCCGACCCGATCGGAAAGCGAGCCGAAAACAATGGCGCCCAACATGGCTCCGAATAGCGCGTAGCTACCCAGCGCGCCGGCTTGCAGCGGGGTCAGTCCCCAGTCTGTCATCAACGCCGGGAGTACAACGCCGTAGATCACAAGGTCGTAGCCGTCGAAGACGATGATCAACGCACACCAGAACAGCACTCGCCAATGAAAGGCGTTGAATTTCGCCTTATCAATGACCTCATTGATGTCGATTTTTCGCATGGCACTCAACTCTTTTTGTTGTTGTAGGGGACCTGACAGTCACGCCATTTTTTTCAGGCAACACCATCGTAGGACGGGGTGCATTCAGCCTATATCCGCTGATCGCAGTCCTTTATCCGTTTTTGACAGTTGGGTGTTTTGAGAAGGGAGCGACGTTCAACCAATGCCGGGCGGCAGGCTTACTGGCGACGCTTGAGGGTGTCAGTCGGTAGCTCGCCAAACTGTTTGCGGTAAATCTCGGAAAATCGCCCCAAGTGCAGAAAGCCGTAATCCATCGCAAGCTCGGTGACGTTGCGGTACCCGCATGTCGCATCGCTGAGGCAGGCATGTACCCGCTCCAGCTTTTTCTGCCGGATATAACGATTGGGTGTCAGCCCCACCGTGCGCTCAAACAGACCATAGAGTGATCGAGGACTCATGTGAGCCTGCCGGGCCAGTTCTTCACTGCAAATATCTTCCTTGAGGTTTTGCCTGATGTAGTCGGCTATCTGGTCAAACGTAGCGATGGATGAATTCAGTTCCGGGCGAGTCAAATTCGTGCGCATCAGCATGAGCAGCTTTGTCGCGACAATCTGCATGTAAGACGCTTGAATCCGCGGCATCTGCTCCGGCGCCTCGGCCTCTGCACAGACTATGCGCAACAGTTCGAAAAAACCCTCGAGCTCACTCATCCGGTAGCATGATTCAACAAATCGCAGGCCTTGACCGGGTGTCAGCCAGCGCTGATCTCGACAAATCGACTCCATGACCGTCGACGGGATCTTCAGGATGAATTTTTCGCAATCGGCCGAACTCGTCAGATCGACCCGATCATCAGGATTGATGATCAGTAACTGCCCTGCACTCAAGTAGTGCTCCTGGTGGTGGTTGCGCCACAGACAATGACCCCGTAACAGGACCTGCAAGTGATAAAAGGTTTCCAGTGCGGGTGAGGTAATCCGCACATCAGAGCCATAGCTGATACGGCATAGATCAAGGTTGGCAAACTTGCGGTGCAGAAGACTCGATACCAACGCCTGTGATCGCGAAAGATGAATGCTATGGGTGCCCAGGTGTTCGTTCACATAACCTGAAACCGCATAAGGGTCAGCCAGGTTGAACACGGCGCTTTGTTGATTTGAAAGTAGCTGTTCCATCTCTCGGTACTCTAATCATCGGCTCGGTGCCCCAGTGCTGCCGCGGCACGGCACTGCCCACGACACCGTCAGTCATGAAGTTCCGCCTCCCGTCCGAAGGCGTCAAGCGCCATTGCAATACCCGATAGTACAAACCGCCCAACGGCAGATCCCTCCTGTGTATCGCGGCAACGGTGCCCTTATACACCTTTGCTTCCCTGCCCCATTCGAACGCATAGAAAGTGTGTGGAAAAGGGATACAGATCTGCAGGAACTGGATACTGCCCCTCCAGTGCCGGGCTTAATTTCGATACAACGAATAAATATAAACACGGGAGGTATCAACCAAGCAGCCACGTTAATCAGATGAGTTCACTCGTTGATTTTAAATCTTCTATATGAGCGGATCGACACACCCTTCTGCCTGCCTGAACGCAGAATAAGTGCTTTGCCTGTAATTCACCCGTACGTCCCAATAAAAATAAAGACATGGCGCAAAGAACATGAAAACCACTACTACGCACGCCGTTGCAAGTTCGGCCTATCGGCACCCATTGAACTGGCTGACACTATTGATCCTGTCCTGCGGACTGGCCTGCACCGCGTCAGCTGCCGGGTTCGTCGAAGACTCGAAAGCCACACTTGAATTACGCAATTACTACTTCAACCAGGATTATCGCAATGGCACGGCAGCCCCCTCGAAACAAGAGGAATGGGGCCAGGGTTTTATACTCAATTACTCATCCGGCTTTACCCAGGGACCGATTGGTTTGGGTCTGGATGCCTTGGGTATGCTGGGCATACGCCTCGACTCCGGAAAAGGTACGCACTACAACCCCACGAGTACAAACCAGGCCGGATTTGTCTTCCCCACCGACGGCGATGGCCGCGCAGTGAGTAACTTCAGCAGCCTCGGCCTGACTGCCAAAGTGCGCGTTGCAAAGACCGAGGCCAAACTCGGTACGCTGCGACCAAAAATGCCAATCCTGGTCATCAACGACGGTCGCTTGTTACCGGAAACCTTTGAAGGGATGCAGATTACTTCGCAAGATTTTGACAATATTACCCTCACGGGCGGCAAAATCGAAAAGGTCAAAAGCCGCACATCCTCCAACAACGAGAACCTGGCCATTTCAGGCGCAGGTGGCGCAGCGGGTAAACGTAGTAACAAGTTCTACTTCGCAGGTATTGATTACAAACTCAATCCGAACTTATTGCTTCAGTACTACTACGGCGGCCTCGAAGACTTTTACCAACAACATTTCCTGGGAATGGTCCATAACCTCGCTTTGCCGGTCGGGAATTTGAAGAGCGACCTCCGTTTCTTCGACAGCCGCCCGGATGGCCGCAACCGTAGCCAGGCAGGTCGGCAGGAGGGATACCGCAGTAGCGGGTATCACAACGATGGCGAAGTCGATAACCGCGCCCTGGCAGGCATGTTCACCTACTCGGTGGGACCTCACTCTGTCGGCCTTGGCTACCAGACGCTGAGCGGCTCCAGTGACTTTCCGTTCGTCAATCAGGGTGACGGTTCGGCGACCTATCTGATCACAGACAGACAAACCGGGGCCCGCTTCCAGCGTGCCGGCGAAGACACTTGGGTCGCACAATACGGTTTCAATTTCGCGAGCGTCGGTATCCCCGGGCTTACTACGCTGGTGACCTATCAACGGGGAGATAACGTTAAAACCGATAGGGGCGATCAGCATGAATGGGAACGCAATATTCATTTCAACTACGCATTCCAGGCTCCGGTGCTTAAAGGTTTGAGTGTGTCACTGCGCAATGCAACGCTACGCAGCACCGTACCCAATCAACGCGATATCGATGAAAACCGGGTATACATTACTTACACTCGCGACTTGTTCTAACCCCGCAACGTTGCTGCCCCTCTTATTCAATACGTCGACGCCCTGGGCCGCACCAATGAACACGGTGCCCCCACGGCGGCGATGTGGACCGACTTGTCCTTCAATCTGTTGCTGATGCCGACTACGTCTCAATTTCGCTGCATCGAACGTCAGCTGCATCTTCTTCAACTTCCTAAACTTGCGATGCTCAGCGACCTGTACGTTCAGGCCGATGCCGCGCTCACACGAGCAGGTTGGTTGCCCTATGTCACGCTCATCGCCGGCGTGCTGGTGGTGTACGATTGCCACCAACTGGTAACCTGAGCCCCTGGTTTCATGCCGCTTACGGACCATCGAGGCGCTACGGCGTCTCGATGATCACCTCGATATTCTTTTAATGACGGTGACGCATTTGAACAGCAATACCCCACCACTGGCCCGGAATATCGACGGTAAAGCCATTGCCGCCAAGGTTCTGGAGGAAGTCCGCGAAGAACTTCAGGTCCTGGCCGGGCAGCAGATTTTTCCCGCATTGGCGGTCCTGCTGATCGGCGACGACCCGGCCAGCCATGTGTATGTGCGCAACAAGCTGCTGCGGGCCAAGGAAGTCGGGATTCGCTCCCTTGAATACCGTCTGCCGGACGACGCCAGCCAGGCGCAAGTACTGGAACTGATCGCCCAACTGAACGCCGACGCCACGGTGAACGGCATTTTGGTGCAGTTGCCCTTGCCGGGGCATATTGACGAGGCGGCGGTGATTCATGCCATTGCCCCGATCAAGGACGTGGACGGTTTTCATCGGGAAAACGTTGGCGGTCTGGTGCAAGGCATGGAAGTCCTGACGCCGTGCACACCCAGCGGCTGCATGCGTCTGTTGCACGAAACCTGTGGTGATTTGAGCGGCATGCACGCGGTGGTTATTGGCCGTTCGAACATTGTCGGCAAGCCGATGGCGACCTTGTTGTTGCAGGCGCATTGTTCGGTCAGTGTGGTGCACTCGCGTAGCGTCGATGCCCCGGCGTTGTGCCGACTGGCGGATATCGTGGTCGCGGCGGTAGGTCGTCCTGGGCTGATCGATGCTAGCTGGCTTAAGCCTGGAGCGGTGGTGATTGATGTCGGTATCAATCGCATTACCGACGAATCCGGTAGTCATCTGGTGGGTGATGTCGATTATGCCAGTGCGCGCACGGTCGCCAGTGCGATCACGCCGGTGCCTGGGGGTGTCGGGCCGATGACTATTGCTTATCTACTGAAGAACACGCTGATTGCCAGTCAGTTGCAGCGCGGCGTTTTGGGCTCGGGGCCTTTTGCGGTCGGTCAGTGAGCTGGCGCTGGGCTGGGCTGAGGGTCGCTTTACCAGGTTGGCGTTGTGGCTGAAAACGGCTACTGCCGAAGCTGACTCTCGCGCCAATCCCGGGGGGCATGACCATAGACCCCACGAAAGACCCGGCTGAAATGCGAAAGGTCATTGAAGCCCCAACGAAACGCGATGTCGGATATCCGCAACGTGGCGTTGGCCGGGTTCAACAGATCAGCGCTGCAACGTTCCAGGCGACGACGCAACAGGTAGCGCATCAGCGAAGAACCCTCATGTTCAAACAGCTTATTGATGTAACGCGCTGAAAGACCTGTGCCTAGGGAGACCTGTTGGGCATTGAGTGTCGGATCGCGCAGGTTGTCGTTCACAAAGACCTTCACCCGCATCAAGGTCAGGGCCTGGTTGCGAGAGTGCTCAGGCTCCAGGGTTTGCAAGTTACCCAGCGTCAGCGCAATCAGATTGGTCGCCGACTCCGACAACTTGATCATCTCGGTGGCAGAGAACTGGCCAATTTGTGAGGTCACACTCTCCAGGAACAGGCGCATGACGCGGCCGACCGGATTGTCCATGGAGATGCGCGTCGCCATCCGGCTTTCCATCCCCACCACCAGTTGATTCAGGCCGGGCCTTGGCACGCTCACGATGATCTGCCGCCAATCATGGGCAAAGTTCAGTTGATGCGGGCGTGTTGCATCATAAATGGCGAAATCCCCGGGCCCGATAATTGCCCTGTTTCCGTCCTGTTCCAACTGCTCGGTCCCCTCGAGCATCAACACCGCAAAGTATTTGTCTTCGTCCCGCGATCTTGGTTGCAGATGACGACGGTTGACGGCCTGAGCCGCTGCACTGACGTCACTGATGCGCAATAGCTCGCACTTCTGCGACCTGACTTTGCCGAAGAACGCCGGGTTCGGGACAGCGCCGATTTCTACGTCGGCAAACATCCGCAGAATCATTTCTCGCCAGTAATCCACTCGCTCGGACGTGGAACCGCTTTGGGTGGCGACGTCGATGTTTTCGCAAGACCAATTGGTCACCGGCACCCGACTGCCGCCACTCAGGTCAACGGCACGTGCCCCCCATCCCTTCAAGCCCCCTTCCTGTTGCTTACCCATCTGCGAAGCCCCTTCCTGCGGAAGTGATTTTTAGAATGACCTAGCAAGCCCCATACCAGGCACATCCGTGGGCCTAACGAAGCAACCTCTGCATCAAACGTTTTCTCCAACCTTGGAACACTTCTTACCTCACTCCTCGATAGCTTCGCCACCACCAGCGACCAAAGGGCCGCCTGAGAAAACTTTTTGTTCCCGCATAGCCAAGAAGCCAATTCCTGACCGCCGCATCCTTGAGCCACGGGTGAACACCCCGAGAGCAAGTTCCTTAAATGTCCCCCTACGAAGGGACAATCAACAATAGGCGACAGACAATGAGCAAAGTGAAAGCGTGGCTAGTGCGACAGAAAAAGTCGTTATTGCTGGGGTTGATCCTGATAGGGACATCGTTCGCCACCCTGGCGGTAGAAGTGGCACCGGGTGACTTCGAGCAATACCCGATAGGGGCGACGATCGGGGCGGTTTATTACCAGCATGCAACCACCGACTCGTGGCGATCCAACGGCCACCAGGCGATTTCGGATTTCAACCTGACATCCGATATCGGCATTCTGCGGTTGCTGCATGTCTACCAACTGAGCGAGTCGGTCACCATCGACCCGCAGTTTCTGCTGCCGTTCGGTCAGCTTTCCGGCCATGGCAGCGCCTCGGCGCTAGGCGACGCCAGCGGTACCGGCGACCTCATCCTGACGGCCCCGATCAAGGTGCTTCTCAACAGTGCCCGAGACACCCTCAGCGCCAACGCCTACCTCTACGTACCCAGCGGCACCTACGACAAGAACGAGCCGATCAACCTCGGTGAAAACCGCTGGAAAGTCGACTTTCAGGGCGCCTACATCAAGCACTTTCTCGACAAATGGGCGGTGGACCTGGTGGGCGATGCGATCTGGTATGGCGATAACGACGCCTACGGCGCCAGCTCCGCGGTGCTCAAGCAAAAAACCTCCTACAGCGCGCAGGTCATGACTCGCTACATGCCGGATCCCGCCACCTCTTTCGCCGTGGGTTTCGGGCATATCCGGGGTGGGGAAACCGAGGTTGATCGGGTCGAGCGCGATGATGCGATGCGCACCACCAACATTCGTTTGACCGCCACCCAATTCGTCACGCCCCAGGATCAACTCCAGCTCCAGCTAGGCCGGGATCTCTCGGTCGAGAACGGTCCCAAAGAGGACTTTCGCATGAACCTGCGTTATGCGCGGGTGTTTTGACGCCCTTCCCTCCTTCAAACAAGCACCCGCCCACTTGCACCGGTTGCGTGCAGTTGGCAGGCCAATGACCTGAATAAAAAAGAGAGTGACGTATGGAATCCGCGATTGATAAACACCTGATGTGCCCTCGGTCTCGTGCCCGCCGGATTGAAGATGACTACACCCCGCCATTCCCCGGTTGGGTAGGCCGCGCCGATGGCTCGGTCGAGCAAATAGTCATGGCCTATCTCGGCGTCCAGTCCAAAGGCGAGCATTACCTGGGTGCTGCCTGCGCCGCGCTGCGTAACATCGTGCAGCGTTTCGATTTTGTCGATGGACCGGGCCATCACGACATCACCCACTACGTCGACGCCGCCGGCTACGACAACATGATTGCCATCGCCTACTGGGATAGCCCTCAGTCCTTCCTCCGCTGGCAGTCCAGTGAAAAGGTCAGCCAATGGTGGAACGCCGAAGAGCTCGGCAACGATGGCCTGGGCTACTTCCGGGAAATCCTGACCCCGGGCGTCGAGCGCTTTGAAACCCTCTTCGCCACGCCCGATTACCTGGAAGGAGTCGGTCTGTTGATGGGCTCGCGCAGTGACGAAATCCAGGAACACGGCTACTGGGGCTCAATGCGCGACCGAATCCCTTTGTCCCAGACCGACCCCATGTCCCCTGTCGGCCACCTTGAGGCCACCCCGGCTTCACGTCGACAAGTGATCAAGGGCCACGAGAATCTGGTGGTCATCCGTTCGGGCCAGGACTGGAGTGAAACCGAAGGCACTGAACGTGATTTGTACCTGAACCAGATGGAACCGGCGCTGCGAGCCGGCATGGAATTCCTGCGCGATCAAGGCCTGCCCGTGGGCTGTTACAGCAACCGTTACCTGCAGCATCTGGACCCCAACGGACAAAAGCTGGAGAAGACTTTTTCTGTCAGCCACTGGCGCTCGCTCGCGCACCTGGAGCGCTGGTCCGAATCCCACCCGACGCACATCGAGATATTTGGCACCTTCATGAAGATCGTCCAGAAACTGGGGGGCGATATCAAATGGAAGGGCTATCACGAGGTCAGTGTGCTGCGCGCCGAAGACCAGCTTTACGAGTACATCAATTGCCACGCCGAAACCGGCCTGATGCATCGCAACTGACATTCCGTATCGTCTAGAGGATAGCGATCATGAACGACCATTACCATCACGCGCAGGCTTCGGCTGCCGTACGCGCGGTCGCCCTGAAAAACGCCCTTGAGGAACGCGCGCTGGTTCCCGAAGGGTATGTCGAGAAATTCACCGAGATCATGCAAAACGATTTCGACCCGGCCAATGGCGCACGCGTCGTTGCCAGGGCCTGGGTCGATCCGCACTACCGCGAATTGCTACTCAGCGACGGCACCGCGGCTTGCGCGCAGTTCGGTTACACCGGCGTACAAGGTGAGTACATCGTGGCACTGGAAAATACCCCAGCCCTGCAAAACGTCATCGTCTGCACGTTGTGCTCGTGCACGGCCTGGCCGGTCCTCGGCCTGCCACCTGACTGGTACAAAAGCTTTGAATACCGCTCCCGCGTCGTGAGGGAGTCGCGAACGGTACTTCGCGAGATGGGCCTGGACTTGCCGGACGAGGTCGAAATCCGCGTCTGGGACACCAGTGCCGAAACCCGCTACATGGTGCTGCCCTTCCGCCCTTCCGGCACCGAGGACTGGACCGAAGAACAGCTCGCCGCGCTCGTCACCAAGGATGTGTTGATCGGCATCGCACGCCCCGGCGCCCCCACCCACCAACCGCGAGTGAAGCAATGATGGATGGCATCCATGATTTGGGCGGCGTTCAGGGATTTGGGCGCGTGCAGCACAGCGCCAACTCGCTGAGCTACAAACCGGTGTTCCATGAAGACTGGGAACACCTTGGCTACAGCCTCCTGTTCCTCGGTGCCGGGGAGCTGGGACTGTTCAATGTGGATGAGCTGCGCCACGCGATCGAGCGGATGGAGCCGAGGCAATACCTGGCGTCCAGCTACTACGATCGAATTATCGTGGGTGTCGCTTCGCTGTTTGTCGAAAAAGGCGCCATCACCCAACAGCGCCTTGAAGAACTCGCCGCCGGTGCGTACCCGTTGGCGCTGCCGCTCGGTCCCGGACGCGCTGCCAACCCACCTGCCATCCCGTTCCGGAACGGCGATCGGGTGCGGGTTCGCGACGAGTACGTCGACGGTCATGTGCGCATGCCCGGCTACGTACGGGGCAAGCATGGGGTTGTCGTACACCGCACGACACATGAGTGGCCGTTTCCCGACTCCGTCGGTCATGGCCTGCCCAGTCACAACGAGCCGACTTACCACGTGCTCTTCACCACCCAGGAACTGTGGGGCGACGCCGCAGACGCGGGCACCGTGGTGGTGGACTTGTTCGGCAGCTACCTGCTCAAGGCCTGAAACTCCCTTTTACAGCGAGGACGCAACATGTCTGTTATTCGACCCAACACCGACGAACTCGGGGTGATTGCCAACCGCCTGGGCATACACCTGACGCCCAAACAACTCGACGAGTATCAGTCCGTACTGCAGGCCAATTTCGACGCCTATGACGTGCTTGACCAGCAGGCCGACTTCCTTCCGGAAGTCACTTACCCACGGTCGCCCGGTCACGTTCCGAGCGCCGCGCAAAACCGTCTCGGTGCGTGGCAGTGCCAGGCGCATATCCAGGGCAACCGTGCGGGTCCGTTATCTGGAAAAACGCTGGTCATCAAAGACAACATTGCGGTCGCCGGCCTGCCGATGCTCAACGGCTCATTTACCCTCGATGGCTATCGGCCCGCGGTCGATGCGACGGTCGTGACACGCCTGCTGGATGCCGGTGCCAGCGTCGCGGGCAAGGCTGTCTGTGAGGCCCTGTGCTTTTCCGGGGGATCGCACACGTCGGCCAGCGGTCCGGTGCACAACCCGCTCCGTCCGGGCTACTCCGCTGGCGGTTCCTCCTCAGGCTGTGCAGCGTTGGTCGCCGCCGGTGAAGTCGACTTGGCGGTGGGCAGCGATCAGGGCGGATCGGTGCGCATCCCCGCCTCTTTCTGCGGCGTGTACGGGATGAAACCGACCCACGGCCTGGTGCCGTATACCGGCGCGATGCCGATAGAAAGTACCCTTGATCATCTGGGCCCCATTACCCGGACGGTGCAGGACAACGCCCTGATGCTCGAAGCAATGGCCGGCGTCGACGGGCTCGATCCGCGTCAATTGGCCGGGACCAGGACTGCGCGCTACACCGAGGGTCTGTCGCGGGGCATTACGGGGCTGAAAATAGCGGTGCTCAAGGAAGGCTTTGGCCATGCCAACTCTGACACCGATGTCGACCAGGCGGTGCGTCAGGCCTGTGAAGTATTCCGCGCTCAGGGCGCGACGGTCGAAGAAGTGTCCATGCCCATGCACTTGTTGGGTCCAGCCATCTGGCTGGCGATCGCTGCCGAAGGCGCCACCCAGCAAATGATGCAGGGCAACAGCCACGGCTTCAATTGGCGGGGGCTCTACCTGACCGACATGATGGAGCACCATGCGAGCTGGCGACATCGAGCGGATGATCTACCCGATACGGTCAAGACCACGATGATCCTGGGCGAGTATTTCAGCCGCCACTACCATGGGCGCTTTTACGGCAAGGCGCAGAATCTCGGACGCAAGCTGCGCCTGGCCTACGACGAGATACTGGCCCGTCACGATCTGCTGCTCATGCCCACCCTGCCCCTCAAAGCCACGCCACTACCGCCAGCCGATACGCCACTGGCGGATTACCTGGGGCGCAGTTTCGAGATGCTCGCCAACACCTGCGGCTTCGATGTCACCGGGCACCCGGCCCTGTCACTCCCCTGTGCCACACGCGATGGCTTGCCAATCGGTTTGCAGCTGGTGGGCAGACATTTCGCCGAAGCCGAGCTCTATCGCGCGGCCTATGCCTTCGAGCAGAACGCTGACTGGAAGGTCTGTTAAATCCCCGACGCCCCGACGTGAGCCGCATCACGTCGGGGCCCCGCCCTAATCGTTGTTGAATGCAAAAGTATCGATCACTGGTAGTGACTCGCGAGTTCGGCCACCTGTCCCACCAACTACAGCCGTCGATCACTGCCCTGAACACCGCAGGCGCACTCCCCAGTGGGCATTGATCGCAAGCGCCCAGAACAAAAAATCAACCTGGCCTGAACAGCATGCATCCGCAAAGACAAACCCTGCACAACGAACTGCACGCACGCCCGTCACTGTATTTCGATGAGCCAGCCCATGTGTTTCATCTGGCCTTTCTCGGCGGCGAGCAAGCGTGCAACACGCTCCTTCAGGACTGCTGCCCTGCCACCTTCGACCTGACCGCCGCCCAAGGTATTACCCAACTCGATGGCCACGCACTGAAGTGGGAACGCCACGCCGAGTTCTTCACCCTCACCCTCGTCGTCACTTCATCGAGCAATGACCTGTCCTGGACATCACTGCCAGAGATGCTGGCACAAAAGGTCGAAGCGTATTTGCCGCAGCTGATCAACTCGGTGCAAATCGTCGTGCGTGGCGAAGCCGGCCTGGACATCGCCGGCTACGGGTTCAAGGACCCGTGCGGTTCCTGCGTGGGGGGTGGCGATGCGGTGGTCTGGAGCGATTTTCGACTCTGCGAAGACGGCAGCAACCACTTGCTGTTCATCAACCGGCGCCTCAATGCCTATCGCCAGGGGCGGATGATCCGCCGTCTGCTGGAGATCGAGACGTACCGCATGATGGCTTCGCTGTCGTTGACCACGGCCAAGACCTTGAGCGCGCAACTCGATGGCTTTGACAAAACCCTGGTCACCCTCTCCGAGCGCAACGCCCACGCCAACGGCGGCAACGCAAAAGCCCTGCTGGCGGATATCTCCAACCTGTCAGCGCAAGTGGTCAGCAGCACCGCGAAAACCCGCCACCGCTTCAGTGCCACCCAAGCCTATGCCCAATTGGTGTACGAGCGCCTCGGCGAATTGCGCGAAAGCCACGTCGGCGATTGCCAGCGCCTTGGGGTGTTCATCGAACGCCGCTTCAAACCCACCGTCAGGTACTGCACCGCCACCGAACAGCGCCTGGAGCACTTGGCCGAAAGCGTGGCCAACCTGGGCGACTTGTTGCAAGCCCGGGTTCAGGTAGAAATGGAAGAACAGAATTCGGAAATCCTCAAAAGCCTGAACGCCCGCGCCGACGCCCAGATCAAGATCCAGCGCGCCGTCGAAGGCCTGTCGATTATCGCCATCACCTACTACCTGCTGAACCTGCTCAAGCTCGGCTATTCAGGGCTGCACCTGCTCGGCGTCGACATCGCCCCACGGGAGGCCATGCTGGCCATGACGCCGCTGGCGATCGCGATACTTGCGCTGATTGTGATGCGGATCAGGAAAGTCAAAGGGCATTGATAACGCGGTTGTTCAAAGCATGTGCCCCGCCCAAATCTTGCGATTGACCAGATCGGTGGCGATCTCGATGAACGCATCCCCGACAAACTTCGCGGCCGGGCTGACTCGTCTGTCCGCGGGAAACACCTGGACCAGTTTGCGCATGGGAACGGGGTCAACCAGGGGCGCGGCACTGAGCACGCCCGATTCGATTTGCGTGTAAATCGAGGCCAACGGCAACGCGGTAAAACCGAATCCATTGCGGACCAGATCGATCATCGCGCCGAAGGAGTCCGCTTCGACGCTGGTCATGAGCTTGATGCCGACTTCGCGCGCGCAATTGTCCAGTATCACGCGAAGGCTGTGGCGAGCGCTTGGCAACACCAATGCCTGCTCAGCCAAAGACTCGAACGATACCGGCGTATCGATGCGCAGGTTGGCGCTGGCGGGACCGACCAGCAGCAGGTTTTCCATCATCACCGGCACGATACGCAGCGTATGCAGGGGCTGAGGATCGTAAGAAATCGCCAGTTCCAGCTCGCCACGCTGAACCCAATCCAGCAGGTAGCCACTGAAGGCCGAGGAAAACCTGACGGCGAGATTCGGATGCGCCTCTTTGATCTTGCGCACCAGTGGCACGGTGACAATTTCCGCGACCGTCGGCGTTGTACCGATCACCACCATGCCGCGAAAGGAAGACTTTCCGCCCACCACCGAGCTTCGAATGGACTCCATTTCTTCCATGATGCGGGTGGCATGCGCCAGCACCTCACGGCCGGCATCGGTAATCTCCATGCCCCGTCCATGTCGATCGAACAGGTAAGTGCCGAGTTCTTTTTCCAACAGTCGAATTTGTCGGCTCAGGGCCGGTTGTGCAATGTGAAGCCGGTCGGAAGCCTTGCTGAGACTGCCTAGCTCGGCCACATGAATCAGGGTTTTGAGTTGAACGACATCCATTACCAGGCCAGTCAAAGTCGGGCTCGGCGCGAAATGTGCCGAAGGTAGTGAGAGTGTAAACGCATTAGCGACCCTTGCAGTGCCGCAGAACTGCGCCGCATTGAACCCGATGCGTTGGCTCCCGGCTGTATCCCTCAGCGCCTCGGGGCTGCACGACAAGCTATAGAATTTTGCTATATCAGTTAGGCCTGCCTGACGGCTTATTTCGCTCCCCACTCTGAGGTAGCGTGCAATCAACGTCAGCGCCTGGAGCGCTCGACTTACTACAAGAATAAGATTCGAGGGCTTGCGCCATGATTGACAACGTTTCTCCTGACTCGACCTGTCCCTTTTACCCTGGCAGCGAACAGCTGACCTCTCCCGTTCATCCCCCCTCTTCACCTGCGCCCTCCATCAACGGGCCAACGTTACTGCGTTGAGCAGATCAACCCATCGAGTCAGCAACGTCGAACACGCCTCAGCGTGCGCCTCGTAACGTCTCGCCTTGAAGAAAGGGTGAACACCATGTCCGCATCAACAACAACCTCAACAGACCACACCGCCAAGACCGGCCCGAACCGGGTCAAGGCCATCATGGGCGCCTGCTCCGGTAATCTGGTGGAGTGGTACGACTTCTTTATCTACGCCTATACCGCCATTTACTTCGCGGCGTCGTTTTTCCCCAAAGGGGATACCACCAGCCAATTGCTCGCCACCGCCGGGGTCTTCGCCGTCGGCTTTTTCATGCGCCCTCTGGGCGGCTGGATTTTCGGCTGGATTGCCGATACTCGCGGCCGCAAGGTCTCGATGATTATCTCGGTGTTCATGATGTGCGCCGGATCACTGTTGATCGCGATCATGCCGACCTATGACACCATCGGCATGGCCGCGCCGGTTTTGCTGGTCGTCGCGAGACTGATCCAGGGACTTTCAGTCGGTGCGGAATACGGCACGGGTGCCACGTACATCAGTGAAATCGCGACCCCCGGTCGTCGCTGTTTCTATGGCTCGTTTCAGTACTTCACCATCATTGCGGGTCAGTTGCTGGCCTTGATGACCGTGGTGATTCTCCAGCAAACCCTGACCGGTGAGGAACTGCGCGAATGGGGCTGGAGGATACCGTTTTTCATCGGTGCCCTGAGCTCGATTGTCGTGGTGTACCTGCGACGCGCAATGCATGAAACCGCCACCAAAAAAGACATGAACCGTAAAGATGCCGGCTCGCTGCGCGGCATGTTCAAACACAAGCGCGCCGTCGCCCTGGTGCTTGCTTTCACCATCGGCGGTTCGCTGTACTTCTATACCTTCACCACGTACATGCAGAAGTTCCTGGTGATCTCTGCCGGTTTCAGCCCGGAAACGGTGAGCTTCATCATGACGGCGTCCCTGATCGGTTTCATGTTCTGCCAGCCGCTGTTTGGTTTGCTCGCCGACCGTATCGGGATCAAGGCGCACATGCTGATGTTTTCCGGACTGGCCATGGTCCTGGTGATCCCCCTGCTCTATTCGTTGCAGTCGGTGAGCAGTCCGTTTACGGCGTTCCTGCTGGTGTTTGGGGGCCTGGCCATTGCGTCGCTCTACACCCCGATTGCCGGGATCGTCAAAGCGGAATTGTTCCCGCCTGCGGTGCGGGCATTGGGCGTGGGCTTTCCGTACGCCGTCGGCAACGCGGCTTTCGGCGGCACGGCCGAATACGTGGCGCTGTCGCTTCGTTCGCAGGGTATCGAGGAGTATTTTTTCTTCTATGTCGCGGCGATCGTGACCATCACCTTCATTGCCTCGATGCTGATGCCGAACCTGTCGCGCTATGGGTACATCAGCGGTTCCGGTGAAATCGAGGAGCGCACCGGTTTGAAGGGGTACGTAAAGTCGAACGCTGCCAGGGCTTGAGGCGCTGACGATCAGCGCAGGTACTTGAGAGGGCCCATGCTGATCCATGGGCCCTTTTTTCATCAGGCTGTAGGCGGGACGGAGACTGCCTGGAAATCGGCGATCTGTTGCCACATCGCGATGGGATTGGAATACATCGGGAAATGCCCGCAACCGGCAATCGGCGCCAGCCGAACCCCACGGGCCTGGATATGCGGCAGGTAGGACAGTGATGCGTTCTGTTCGCCGTACATGAACATCCGCGGGCACTTCAAACCGAGGAATTTGCCCATCAGGTCGGCGTTATCGGAGAGGTCGACCATCGACTGGAAGATCCCTCGCACCGCACCGGCACGTACCTTGTGTCGCAAACTTGCGGAATAGAGCGCACTGGCAAAGGCTGGGGCCTGCCGGGCCCGTTCGATGAAGGCGGCGAAAAACGCCTCCGGATCGTCGCTCGGATAGTCGACGATCTGCCGACTGAGGAAGCAATCTTCCGGGGCAATATTGCCCTCGATATCGACGAAACTGAGCACCCGATCAGGGAACTGATGGGCCAGCAGCAGCGCGGTCAATCCGCCCATGGAATGACCGACCAGATGGAAGCGTTCAATGCCAAAATGCTCCAGTACCTGCAGCGCCGTCTGCAGCAGAAAGGGTATGGAGATTCTGGAAAGATCACTGCACTGGGTTTCACCGCAACCCGGAGCGTCAAAAGCAACGAACGGGTGATCGGCCAATGCGGACTGCTGCACGATGTCGGCATAGTCTTCTTTGGTCGAACCAAAGCCATGCAGGAACACAATCGGCGCCCGGAGGCCGCCGCGATGGAGGGCGGCCACGTTCAACGAGACACCCTCCACTGTCAGAGGGAGTTGCACGTGAGTGAACGTTTCTGCTGAGGGCACGTTGTTGCCTCCTTGAACGAAAAGGTGGTGCCGAGCCTGGGTTGTCGGCGGCGGGGCAGGCAATTTCAAGGAAATCGGCTGTTCTGTACATTCCTGATTGAGGAAGGCTTTCATACGCCAAACCTATCAAGCGATGTTCAAGCACGATCCCTGGGCTAACTCATGCCTTGGCGCGGAAGCGGGCAACGACGTCCTCCACCACCGGATTGGGCCGATCCGTATTCCAGGCCACCGCCGTGGTCACGACATTGAGCTTCTGGCTCAGCGCTCGAAACACTACATTGTCTGGCGCCAGTTTTTTCAGTGAGGCCGGCACCAGTGCGATGCCTTGGCCATAGCTGACAAAAGCGATTTGCGAGGCCACGGATCGCACTTCATGCAGTACGCGAGGGGAAAAGCCGCTGGCGCGACACGTAGCAATCAGATTGTCGAAGTACACCGGGCTGACCTTCCGGGAAAACATCACCAAGGGCTCGTTGGCCAGACTGGACAGGCTGATTCGCGTGCGTGAAGCCAGGGGATGGCTGCTCGGCAGCGCCACCACCAGACGGTCCTCCAACAACGGAAGTGAACTGATCGAGGTTCCCAAATCACCGTCCAGCCGGGCGAAGGCCAAGTCGATGTCCCCCGCTTCCAGCGCCGGGACGGCTTCGACGCTGTCGATTTCCCGCACGGATACCGTCAGATGCGGGTAATCGCTTTTCAATTGCTCGATCAAACCCGGCAGGACATCGAACATGGCCGTGGAAATCGCACCAATGGTCAACATCCCCGACTGCCCCGCCACCGCCTCCTCCACAGCGAGCTCCAGACGTTCCAGTTGGTCGGCGAACTTGCGCACCGCCGGCAGAATCGCCGCCCCCACCGGGGTCAACTTCGCACCGCGTCGCGAACGGTCGAACAGCTTCACTTTGAGCGCCTGTTCCAGCACCTGGATCTGCTCGCTCAGCGGTGGCTGGGACATGCCCAAACGCTTGGCCGCGCGACCGAAATTCTGTTCTTCGGCCACCGCCAGGAACAACCAGAGATGACGAATCAGTCGAAAATTGATCATGATTAATCCATAGGTTTAACGTATCTAACGTATCTATGATTCGTAATATACCTATCAAACTGTCTCGCCGACACTGGGCGCCTCCGTCACCACAGGGGCTTCCCCATGACCCATAAGAGTTTGCTAGATCGCTTGGCGGCGCTGGATACCAACACGGTCTCCGATGCGCTCGACTTCCTCGGCCTGCCGGGTGCCACCGTTGGGCTACGCCCGTTGTGGAACTGTCCAAAGATTGTCGGCCGCGCCAGCACCGTGCTGCTGGCTCCTAAAACCGACAACGTCCCCACTGTGCACCTGATTACCCCCGTGGTGGAACAGATCGACAGCAATGATCGTGTGCTGGTGATCGCCGGTGGAATCGAAGGCATCTCCTGCTGGGGCGACATCCTCGCCAATGCAGCAGCCAGCAAGAAAGTGCGCGGCACGGTAATCGACGGTTTCAGCCGCGACATCGACGGCAGCGAGTCAATTGGCTACCCGGTTTACGGTCGCGGCGTGACCATGATCAGTGCCCGCAATCGGGTGGTGCAGATCGATGCCGCCGTGACCATCAACGTGGCCGGTGTCGATGTCAGCGAGAACGATTATGTCATCGCCGATACCTGCGGCACTGTGTTCGTGCCCTCCGCCTATATCGAGAAAGTGATCGACCTTGGCGAGCGTATTGCCCGCCGCCAGGACGGCATGGTCGAGGCTGTCCGCAGCGGTCGTTCGGTCGCCGAAGTGATGCATGACACCCAATTCGAAGCGATCCACGTGGAGCACGCCTGATGAATCTTGAAGACAAAGAACTGGTCGCCTTGTTTGAAGGCCTGGACACCCCGGGCGTCTCCGATGCGCTGGACAAACTCGGCCTGCCCGGTCAATGCCTCGGCGTGGCACCCCTGGACAATTACAGCAAGGTCATCGTCGGTCCCGCGTTCACCGTGCAGTACGTCTCGGCCAGCGTACCGCCTGGCACCGTCGGCGATTTCATCGAAGACGTGGCGCCTGGCGACGTGGTGGTGATCGACAACGGCGGCCGCACCGACTGCACGGTTTGGGGCGACATCATGACCCAGTACGCCGGCACTCGGCAGATCGCTGCCACGGTCATCGACGGTGTTTGCCGTGACGTGAACAAAGCACTGGGCGATGGCTACCCGATCTTCAGCAAGGGCCGCTTCATGCGCACCGGCAAAGACCGCGCGCAGGTTCAGTCGGTCAACCAGCCGGTATCCATCGGTACCGCTCGAGTGTGTGCCCGCGACATCGTGGTCGCTGACGCCAATGGCGTGGTGATCGTCCCCCGCGCCCGTGCGGCTGAAGTGGCGGCGTGTGCCCGTCAGATCGAATCGATCGAAGCCGACATTCGCGCCCTGATCAGCCAAGGCAAACCCCTTAAAGAAGCCCGGGCCGCACTGGGTTACCACAACTTGCAGAGGAAAGTCTGATGACCCCGCTCCCGCTCCCCCTGGATTTCCACGCACGGGCAAAAGTGCTGGGCAGCTCGACGCTGTATGAAGCGTCCCACCTGCCTTGCGCGGTCGACAGTGCGATCCGCCCGATCTGGGACGGCGCCTTCATCTCTGCTCCCGCCTATCCGCTGGAATGCTCGCCCGGCGACAACCTCGCCCTGCACCTGGCGATGGAACGCGTGCCCCGTGGCAGCGTGCTGGTCGTGGGTACAGGTGGCTTCATCGCAGGCTATTGGGGCGAAGTGCTGACCGTGGCGGCCGAAGCGGCTGGCGTGGTCGGACTGGTGATCGATGGTGGCGTACGCGACATCGCTGCGCTGAAGAAACGCCAGTTCCCGGTGTTTGCTCGCGGCATATCGGTGAAAGGTACGGTCAAGGCCAGTGCGCCTTCGGTGGGGCAGCCATTCAATTTCAACGGTGCTTTGGTGGCTCAGGGTGACTGGGTGGTGGCCGACGATGACGGTGTGATCATCATTCCCAAGGCGGATGCGGCACGTACCCTGGCCGAAGGCGAGGCGCGCGCGAACAAGGAAGCTCAGATGATGCAGGCGTTGACCGACGGCCGCTCGACCCTGGAGCTGATGAACCTGACTGAGTGGAGAACCCGCGCATGAGCGCCGACATCCAACGGCTGAACCTGCGTCTGGCCAGTGCACAGCCTTCCGCGACCTATCGAATCATGGACCGCGTGGCAGAGCGTCGCGCGCAAGGTGCGATGATTATCTCGCTGTGCGCGGGCGAGCCTGATTTCGACACGCCAACGCATGTTCGTGAAGCGGCCATCAACGCCATCGAACACGGCCACACTCGCTACACCCAAGTCGCCGGCGCACGTTCACTGCGAGAAGCGGTGGCCGCCAAATTCCGCCGCGAGAATGGCCTGGACGTGACGTGGCAAGACACCCTCGTGTGCAACGGTGGCAAACAGGTGATCTACAACGCCCTCGCGGCAACCCTCAACGAGGGTGACCAGGTTATTGTGCCGGCCCCCTACTGGGTCAGTTACCCGGAGATGGTTCAACTGTGCGGCGGTGAAGCCCGAATTGTTACCTGCGAGGCCGACACTGGTTTCAAGCTGACGCCCTCGGCGCTGGCCGCAGCCATCACGCCGCAGACCCGCTGGTTGATCCTCAATTCGCCGTCCAATCCGACCGGCGCGGTGTACAGCCGAACAGAACTGCACGCTCTGGCCGAGGTTTTATTGGCTCACCCCCACGTGCTGATTCTGGCCGATGACATCTATGAACACTTGATCTTCGATGATCAAGCGTTCCATACCCTGGCGCAGGTCGAACCACGGCTGGCACCGCGAACCCTGACCATGAACGGTGTATCCAAGGCCTACGCCATGACGGGTTGGCGCATCGGATTTGCTACGGGACCACGCTGGCTACTGGAGGCCATGGAAAAACTGCAAGGGCAGCAAACCTCCGGCGCCTGTTCGATCTCGCAACAGGCCGCACTGGCTGCGCTGGAGGGCCCCAAGGATTTCATCCACCGAAGCCGTGCCGCTTTCCAGCAGCGTCGCGATTTGATGGTGGCGCTGCTGAACGATACCCCGGGCCTTGAATGCGTCAGTCCGGCAGGCGCCTTTTACGCCTTCGCCTCCTGTGCCGGATTGATCGGCCGAACCTCACCCGGTGGCCGAGTGCTGCACACCGACGAAGAGGTTGCCCATGCACTGCTCGACGAGGCGGATGTGGCCGTGGTGCATGGCAGCGCCTTTGGCCTGGGCCCTTACATTCGCATTGCGTATGCCCTGGATGACGCTTCATTACGCCAGGCATGCGAAGCGATTCGCCGATTCTGCAGCGCCCTTAGGTGAGTCCGGCGCTCAACTGTAGGAGCGAGCTCGCTCGCGATGAACTCAAGAGCGCCTCGTTCAACCTGTGAACACCCTTCATCGTTAACTTCCATCGCGAGCAAGCTCGCTCCTACAGTCGGTCGGCAAGCTATACAAAATGGGCATATCTCAAAGACAAAAACGGTAGTCGTAGTTCAGTTCCAGCACTCCCAGAATGTGTGAAAACACAAAAGCAGCACTGCTTGGGAGATGGGCATGTCAACAGAAGCTGAACAAACCGTGGGACAGGATTGGCAGGAGGACGTGTTCCGCGTGCTCAAGGCCCACGACGTCAAACACGTGGTTTTCGTACCGGACGCAGGCCACTCGGCGGCCATCCGTATGGCGTATGCCGACCCGGACATCAAGGCTGTCGTTCTCACCACCGAAGAAGAAGGCATCGGCTACCTTGCTGGCGCATGGCTCGGCGGTGAACGCGGCGCCCTCTTGATGCAGTCCAGCGGCGTCGGTAACTGCATCAACACCCTGGCCCTGCAAGCCTGTGCCGGCTTCCCACTGTTGATGGTGGTAACCATGCGCGGTGACTGGGCTGAATTCAACGCGTGGCAGAACCCGATGGGTCAGGCCACCGAAGCCTCGCTGAACTTGATGAAAGTCATGACCTGGCGCGCGGACGTTCCTGAAGACGTCGCCCCGCTGCTGCACGGTGCCGCGACTATGGCCTTCAACGGTGATTCCGCCACTGCCCTGCTGCTCGGTCAGCGCCTGATTGGAGAAAAGAAATGGGTCAAGTAAGCGCCAACCACACCCTGTGCCGCCGCGAAGTGGTCAAGACCTTATTGGCCGACCGTAAAGACGTGCTGGTCGTGACCGGTCTGGGCTCGGCGTCTTATGACGTCATGGCCGCCGGTGACAACGATTTGAATTATTACCTCTGGGCCGCCATGGGCAGCGCCATCACCGTCGGCCTGGGCCTGGCGAATGCGCAGCCCCACAAATCGGTGGTGGTGATTACCGGTGACGGCGAGTTGCTCATGGGCTTCGGCGCACTGGCCACTGTGTCGCTGCAAAAGCCCGCCAACCTGACCATCGCGGTGCTGGATAACGGTCACTTCGGTGAAACCGGCATGCAGGTCAGCCACGCGGGGTTGGGTATTTCCCTGGATCAGGTGGCGAAGACCTGCGGGTTTAGCTGGACCGATGAAATCCGTGACATGGAAGGCGTACACGGCCTGCGCGAACGCCTTGCAACCCGCGATGGCGTCAAGCTCGCGACGATCAAGATCAAAGCGGAAAACCCGCCACGGGTGCTGCCACCGCGCGACGGTCACTACGTCAAGAACCGCTTTCGTGCCGCCTTGGGTTTCAACCCGATCTGATTGCTCTTTGCCCGGACCCGGTCACGCAAGGCAGATGCCGTGCGTGACGCGTCGAGGAGAATAATAATGACTGACCGTCACTCTGAAGAACTCAATGCCATCCGCGAGGGCGTACGCGCTCTGTGCGCCGAATTCGATGCGGCTTACTGGCGCAAAGTCGATGAAGAAAAAGGCTTTCCGGAAACCTTCGTCAAGGCCCTGACCGACGCCGGGTGGCTGGCCGCGCTGATTCCAACCGAATACGGCGGCTCCGGCCTGGGGCTGGCCGAGGCCTCGGTGATCCTCGAAGAAGTGAACCGCTGCGGCGGTAATTCCGGCACCGTTCACGGGCAGATGTACAACATGTTCACCCTGCTGCGTCACGGCAGCGAGACACAGAAAAGTTACTACCTGCCAAAACTGGCCAGCGGTGAATTGCGTTTGCAATCGATGGGCGTAACGGAGCCCACCACCGGCACCGACACCACCAAGATCAAGACCACTGCCGTACGCAAAGGTGACAAGTACGTGATCAACGGGCAGAAGGTGTGGATCTCACGGATCCAGCATTCCGACCTGATGATCCTGTTGGCGCGGACCACGCCATTGGCCGATGTGCGGAAAAAGTCCGAAGGCATGTCGATCTTCCTCGTGGACCTGCGTGAAGCCATCGGCAACGGCCTGACCGTACAGCCGATCGCCAACATGGTTAATCACGAGACCAATGAACTGTTCTTCGACAACCTGGAGATCCCTGCTGACAGCCTGATCGGCGAGGAAGGCAAAGGCTTCAGGTACATCCTCGATGGCTTGAATGCCGAACGCACCTTGATTGCTGCCGAGTGCATCGGCGACGGCCGCTGGTTTATCGAAAAGGCCAGCGCCTACGCCCGCGACCGCGTCGTCTTCGGTCGCCCGATCGGCCAGAACCAGGGTGTGCAATTTCCGATCGCTGAAGCGCACATCGAGATCGAAGCGGCCGACCTGATGCGCTGGCGTGCCTGCGAGGAATATGACAGCGGCATCAACGCCGGGGCCAGCGCCAACATGGCCAAGTACCTGGCGGCCAAGGCCTCCTGGGAGGCGGCCAACGCTTGCCTGCAAACCCACGGCGGATTCGGCTTTGCCTGCGAATACGACGTCGAGCGCAAATTCCGCGAGACCCGCCTGTATCAGGTGGCCCCCATCTCCACCAACCTGATCCTGTCGTACGTGGCCGAACACCTGCTTGAGCTGCCGCGCTCTTTCTAATAACAAGAGAGATCAATCATGAGCCAGTCCAAAGACATTCGTCCGCTCGATGGCATTACTGTGGTCAGCCTTGAGCATGCCATTGCCGCGCCCTTCTGCACCCGACAACTGGCCGACCTTGGCGCCCGCGTGATCAAGGTTGAGCGCCCTGGCACAGGCGATTTCGCCCGCGGCTACGACCAACGCGTCAACGGCCTGGCCTCGCACTTCGTCTGGACCAATCGGTCAAAGGAAAGCCTGACCCTCGACCTGAAACAAGAGACGGCCACCGAGGTGCTGGACAGCCTACTGGCCACCGCCGATGTGTTCGTACAAAACCTCGCACCCGGTGCGGCGGCGCGAATGGGCTTGTCATTTGAGGTGCTGCATCAGCGATTTCCGCAACTCATTGTGTGTGACATTTCAGGCTATGGCGTGGGCGGCCCCTATGAAAACAAAAAAGCCTATGACCTGTTGATCCAGAGCGAGGGCGGATTTCTGTCAGTGACCGGCGGCTCGGGTGAAGAAGAAATGGCCAAGGCCGGGTGCTCGATCGCCGACATTGCCGCCGGCATGTACGCGTACACCGGCATTCTGTCTGCGCTGCTGCTGCGTGGACGGACCGACGAAGGCAGTCACATCGATGTGTCGATGCTGGAAAGCCTGGTCGAGTGGATGAACTATCCGATGTATTACGCCTACGACGGCGCGCCTCCGCCCCCTCGCGCGGGGGCCGCACACGCGACCATTTATCCTTACGGTCCCTTTCCCATCGGTGACGGCACCACCGTGATGCTGGGTTTGCAGAACGAACGCGAATGGCAGTTGTTTTGCGAGAAGGTGCTGCTGATCCCCGAACTGGTGAAGGACGAGCGTTTTTCTGCCAACTTCAGACGCGTCGAAAACCGTCACGCGCTACGGGAATTGATCGTCGAGTCGTTCGCCAGCCTCAACTTCGATGCCGTAATTGATCGACTGGAACACGCGCAGATTGCCAACGCCCGGGTCAATGACATGCAAGGCGTCTGGGATCATCCGCAACTGAAGGCCCGCGATCGCTGGCGCGAAGTCGAGACCTCTACCGGCACCGTACCGAGCCTGATGCCGCCGGGCAGCAATAGCGCTTTCGAACCGCGAATGGACGCCGTACCGGGCCTTGGCCAGCACACTGAACGGGTGCTGAGGGAGCTGGGGCTGTCGGCGAATCGCATTGAAGAAATGCGCGCTGCCGGTGCTATCTGACTGCGCCGATCAACTATTCCGGAGTGAACACTGCCCAATGAAGATCCTCGTAGCGGTCAAACGCGTGGTCGATTACAACGTCAAGGTTCGCGTCAAGGCGGACCATTCCGGCGTCGACCTCGCCAACGTCAAGATGTCGATGAACCCGTTCTGCGAAATCGCCGTGGAAGAAGCCGTACGCCTGAAAGAGAAAGGATTGGCGACTGAAATCGTCGTCGTCTCGATCGGCCCCTCCACCGCTCAAGAGCAACTGCGCACCGCGCTGGCGCTGGGTGCCGACCGCGCCATCCT
Organism: Pseudomonas sp. NPDC086251; assembly: GCF_044746405.1. Classification (NCBI taxonomy): domain Bacteria; kingdom Pseudomonadati; phylum Pseudomonadota; class Gammaproteobacteria; order Pseudomonadales; family Pseudomonadaceae; genus Pseudomonas; species Pseudomonas sp. NPDC086251. The sequence continues at coordinate 1,344 of NZ_JBIVBY010000027.1, read as the reverse complement.
CGTCGAATCCGCTGAAGATCTGACGTCCCTGGCCGTTGCCAAACTGTTGAAAGCGGTGGTCGACAAGGAACAGCCTCAGCTGGTGATCCTGGGCAAACAAGCCATCGACAGCGACAACAACCAGACTGGCCAGATGCTCGCGGCACTGAGCGGCTACGGTCAGGGCACGTTCGCCTCGAAAGTCGACATCAGTGGCGACAGCGTTGCCGTGACGCGTGAAGTCGACGGCGGCGCGCAGACAGTTTCCCTGAAACTGCCGGCCATCGTCACCACCGACCTGCGTTTGAACGAGCCGCGTTATGCGTCCCTGCCCAACATCATGAAAGCCAAGAAGAAGCCTCTCGAAGTGCTGACTCCGGACGCTTTGGGCGTTTCCACCGCCTCCACCAACACAACCTTGAAAGTCGAAGCGCCGGCTGCACGCAGCGCGGGCATCAAGGTCAAGTCGGTGGCTGAACTGGTCGAGAAACTGAAAAACGAAGCGAAGGTGCTTTGAGTTAAGGAGCGTGAAATGACTCTCTTGGTTATTGCTGAACACGACAACAAAGTAGTGGCCCCGGCCACACTGAACACCGTGGCTGCTGCCGCCAAAATCGGTGGTGATATCCACGTGCTGGTTGCCGGCCAGGGCGTTGACGCCGTGGCTGAAGCCGCTGCGAAAATCGCTGGCGTGGCTAAAGTGCTGGTGGCCGACAACGCCGCCTACGCGCATCAGTTGCCGGAAAACGTAGCGCCTCTGGTCGCCGCTCTTGTTCAAGAAGCAGGGGCTGCGGGCTACAGCCACATCCTGGCGGCCGCGACTTCCAACGGCAAAAACATCCTGCCACGCGTTGCCGCGCAGCTGGACGTTGACCAGATCTCCGAGATCATTTCGGTCGAAAGCGCTGACATCTTCAAGCGTCCGATCTATGCCGGTAACGCCATCGCTACCGTTCAGTCGAACGCCGCAGTGAAAGTGATCACCGTGCGCGCTACCGGTTTCGACCCGGTGGCCGCTGAAGGTGGTTCGGCTGCGGTTGAAGCCGTTGCCGCTGCACACGACGCAGGTATCTCCAGCTTCGTTGGCGAAGAACTGGCCAAGTCCGATCGTCCGGAACTGACCGCTGCCAAGATCGTCGTTTCCGGCGGCCGCGGCATGCAGAACGGCGACAACTTCAAACACCTGTACGCCCTGGCTGACAAGCTGGGCGCGGCGGTCGGCGCTTCCCGCGCTGCGGTCGACGCAGGTTTCGTACCCAACGACATGCAGGTCGGTCAGACCGGCAAGATCGTTGCGCCACAGCTGTACATCGCCGTCGGTATCTCCGGCGCGATCCAGCACCTGGCCGGCATGAAAGACTCCAA
>NZ_JBIVBY010000026.1:0-99393 GCF_044746405.1 Pseudomonas sp. NPDC086251 | reverse complement strand
GCATGCCGAGCCTTAGCGAGGCACCGAACGAAAGGGCAGAAGCGCTTTGGTTACTTTCGCGCTTTTCGAAAGTGACTCGCCGTAAGGGCGAAACCAATAGCGGCCATAACCCAAATAACGGATATACACACCAAATCAAGCCTTCACTACGGCCTTGAACAAGATTTTTTATGCACTAATGCAATTTTAGTTACCAACAGGTATTGCACAATAAGTTACCTAACGGTTATGTTCATTCCACCCAGCCGAGAGATCCGCCAATACCGCCTCACCGGAAAACATCGCCTCTGCCCATTCACCGAGTGGGCAGCGGGATGTAGGCCTGCATCAAACGAAGGGCTCAATCGAGCAACGGCAATATCAATGGAATGAGGCACACACCATGACTGTAGACATCACTAACTTCACCATCGCCACCCCGCTTCCAATCTCCGACACCAACCCGATTGCGCTTGAGCTCATCGGTTGGCGGGCACTGGTCGAATGCCCGGACGTCGTATCGATGCAGCCTGACGGTTCGCTGCAGATGACGGCGCCCACCCTCGGAGCGTCAAGCAAGAGTACGAAACGCACCCGTTGCGAATGGAAGGAGCCGGGGTATTGGCTGTTCTCCAGCGCCGCAAACCACTGGAACCGCCAGGAAATGCGCCTGACCAAGGTCAACTCGCTGCAGAAGGTGGTGATCGCCCAGATTCATGTGAAGGATTCAGAACGACCTCCGGTCAAGGTGTTCTGGAACAAAGGCAAAATCATCATGGGGTTCCGGTCGAGTTACCTGCAAGACGATCCGGTCAACTCGACGGTGTTGGAGAACGTGCCGCTCGGCGCGCTGTTCAAGATCAACATTCACGCCAATTCGAGCGGTGCCGTTTCCGTATCGGCGAGCTGTAACGGCGTTCAATCCACCTCCGCAATCATGCGGCTCGACAACACCTGGGACACCAAGACCCTCGCCTTCCACGGCGGTGTCTACAACCAGATTGATTACTCCGAAACCACCGACCCGCAAGACGGCTCAGCCTGCGTCATCAGCGAGCTGTCCATCACTCACGGTTGATATAGTCGGGATTAAGGCAGAAAACGAAGGGGATCAATGAGCCCGATGCAAGTGCGCGAGCAGTTGGCCAAAGTCGCAATTACCAGTCCCTGTATCGGCAATCAGGCTCATTGATCGTTGCCCAGCTCAATGTTGGGCGATTTCCATTCAACGAATGGGGATGCATTGGCGTGCTGAACGCAGCTATGCACTTATTTTTTAACAAAGAAGGCCCGGCACGTCTAATAACCTTTTGCCTTGGCTTTATAGGCTTGGGCACTACCTGTTTTCGGGTTCCAGGCGAGCGGCTATTAACCGTGCTCAGACATCCAATGGACCCGGCTCGGCGCCGGTTCGCAGATTAAGAAAGGCATGCCATGCCTCAACGGCATCATGATGGCGGAGCGTTGCGTCATCCCAAAAAGGCCCTGAGACCTCTTTGGCGGACACCAGCATCATCATCTTGGTGGTCGCAGCGTCCAGCTCTATCAGAAGCTTGTGCGATGTAGTTCTGAACTCTTCGAACGACGTCATTGCATTTGCCTCGAGGCGGATGTCACCGCTATCGAGAGACAGCTGTCCCTCGGGTAGTGGAGTACGGCCAGCACCAGTAATTCCAAATGGCCGACCACCGGCAAATTCATTCACCACCTGCGCCAATATCTGCCCTCTACGCACAAACCAAAACGCCGCTCAAATGAGCGGCGTTTTTGCGTTTGGAGCGGGCGATGAGGCTCACATCGATTGAGCGAGCCTCAGGCGTTTCAGCTCCAGGGACGATCTCCATTTTCGTCCTTGATGCGGGTCGGCAGGCCCATCACGTCCAGCGCCTTGAGGAACGGCTCAGCCGGCAGCTCCTCGACGTTGACCATGCGTTGCACGTCCCACTCGCCCCGGGCGACCAACAGGGCCGCCGCTACGGGCGGCACGCCTGCAGTGTAGGAAATACCCTGGCTGTCGGTTTCTGCGTAGGCTTCTTCGTGGTCGGCCACGTTGTAGATGAAGACTTCGCGCGGCTGGCCATCCTTGGTGCCCTTGACCAGGTCGCCGATGCAGGTCTTGCCGGTGTAGCCGGGAGCCAGCGAGCTTGGATCAGGCAGTACGGCCTTGACCACTTTCAGCGGCACGACTTCCAGGCCTTCGGCCGTCTTGACCGGTTGCTCGGAGAGCAGGCCGAGGTTCTTGAGTACGGTGAACACATTGATGTAGTGCTCGCCGAAGCTCATCCAGAAACGAACGTTGGGCACGCCGAGGTTCTTCGACAGGGAGTGCACTTCATCGTGGCCGGTCAGGTACAGGTTCTGCGAACCGACAACCGGCAGGTCGTCGGTGCGTTTGACTTCGAACATGGTGTTGCTGGTCCACTGACTGTTCTGCCAGCTCCACACCTGTCCGGTGAACTCGCGGAAATTGATTTCCGGGTCGAAATTGGTGGCGAAATACTTGCCATGGGAACCGGCATTGACGTCGAGAATGTCGATCGAATCAATGCTGTCGAAATATTCTTGCTTCGCCAGTGCTGCATAGGCATTGACCACGCCGGGGTCGAAGCCCACGCCGAGAATGGCGGTGATGTTCTTCTGCTGGCATTCCTCGAGGTGATTCCACTCGTAGTTGCCGTACCAGGGCGGCGTCTCGCAGATTTTGCCCGGCTCTTCGTGAATAGCAGTGTCCAGGTAGGCCGCGCCGGTATCGATGCAGGCACGCAGCACCGACATGTTGAGGAAGGCAGAGCCGACGTTGATGACGATCTGCGATTCGGTTTCGCGGATCAGGGCTTTGGTCGCCTCGACGTCCAGAGCATTCAGCGAGAAGGCTTTGATCTCAGCGGGCTGCTTGAGGCTGCCCTTGGCCTTGACGCTGTCGATGATGGCCTGGCATTTGGAGATGTTGCGCGACGCGATAGCAATACGACCGAGTTCGTCGTTGTGCTGCGCGCACTTGTGGGCCACCACCTTGGCGACACCTCCTGCACCAATGATAAGTACGTTCTTCTTCAATTTTTCTCTCTCTCCTTCTTAGCCAGCTTACGAAAGGCTGGTCATGTAGTCGTTGTAACCGAACTCGCGAACCACCTCGACACTACCATCGAGTTGTTTCACTACGATGGACGGCATCTTCAGGCCATTGAACCAATTCTTCTTGACCATGGTGTAACCCGCCGCGTCGACGAACGACAACCGGTCGCCGATAGCCAGCGGACGGCTGAATTGATACTCACCGAAAATGTCACCGGCCAGGCAGGATTTGCCGCAGACCATGTAGGTGTGCTCGCCCTCGCTAGGCGCCAGCTTGGCGTTCAGGCGATAGATCAGCAGATCGAGCATGTGCGCTTCGATGGAGCTGTCGACGACGGCCAGGTGCTTGCCGTTGTAGAGGGTGTCGAGGACGGTGACTTCCAGCGAGGCACTCTGAGTGATGGCCGCTTCGCCCGGTTCCAGGTAGACCTGCACGCCGTACTTCTGCGAGAACGCCTTGAGCCGCGCGCAGAAGGCGTCGAGCGCGTAGCCTTCACCGGTGAAGTGAATGCCGCCGCCGAGGCTGACCCACTCGACCTTGTGCAGCAGATGACCGAAACGCTCTTCGATGGTGCACAGCATCTGGTCGAACAGGCCGAAGTCGTCGTTCTCGCAGTTGTTGTGGAACATGAAGCCCGAGATCTGCTCGATGACATGCTCGATTTTCTCCGGGTCCCACTCGCCCAGACGGCTGAACGGGCGCGCCGGGTCGGCCAGCAGGTAATCCGAGCTGCTGACTTGCGGATTCACCCGCAGACCGCGCACTTTGCCTGCTGAAGCCTCGGTGTAGCGCTGCAACTGACCGATGGAGTTGAAGATGATCTTGTCGCAGTTGGCGAGCATCTCTTCGATTTCGTCGTCGGCCCAGGCCACGCTGTAGGCGTGAGTCTCGCCCGCGAACTTCTGACGACCGAGCTTGAGCTCATAGAGCGACGACGACGTGGTGCCGTCCATGTATTGCTGCATCAGGTCGAACACCGACCAGGTGGCGAAGCACTTGAGTGCCAGCAGGGCCTTGGCCCCGGACTGTTCGCGCACATAGGCAATCTTTTTCAGGTTGACCAGCAGCTTCTGTTTATCGATGAGGTAGTACGGCGTTTTGATCATTTCGAGGCGCCTCCGGCAAGGCCAGCCAAAAAAGGATGCGCATTGTGCCTTCACTTGCTCCATATCGAAAGAGCAGAACGCACAGTTTGCCGAGTCTACGCCTTGCGTGGCTGCCAGGTTGAGTGCGATGCGCCGGATGGCGTGGAGGCCAAGGCAACGCGGGGGCAGAAAGCAGAATGCTTTCAGCCGGAAAGATTACACCACCCTTAATAGAAACCGGGTGCCCACCCTGACCAGTTGCTGGCCATTCAGAATCCATCTGAAACACACCTGGCCGGGCGAACGATACTGACTTTACCCACAGCCGCGCCAAGTGTCCTGAACACAAGGCTGAACAAAACTAACATTGGGCCCGACAGGCCTGTCACCAGACGGACACGAAAGTGTTTTATTGTTCAGGAAGTGCCCCCGATTCACCATTCGTCGCCTACGAAAACCTGGCGCCCAATACCCGCGTATGTCTGGCTTAAGGATTGCACGGGACGCTCTTGCCAGCCCCGGAACGACGTAATTCTGACGCGGCGGCACTCAATTAACGCTTAAGGACTCCAGCGATACGCTTGGTCAGTCACCGGGAGATGTAACGTGTCAACGCTCAATGAAATCGCAGCGAATCACGCGAGAATGGTTATGGCAAAGGCAGAAGAGTCGGCCGCACTGAGGGAGCGACACCTGCACGTTGTAGGCAGTCTGGAAGTCCCCTCCATTGATGCGCAACACATGCCACTGCACCTCATCGCCAGCGCGCAGGATAACCACCTGAGTCAGGCTGTTGGCTACTTGATCTGATTGCGTTTGATTTGAGTGCCCATGCGTCACCCTTCAGGCAACGGTCGGAATCGTCAGAGTTGATTCGCACACAGGCAGTCGACTCTGGCGTTTTTGAAAGGGGTGATTGGCGAAGTGTCGCTGCGGACATGCGCCACTACATCATCCACTTCAGCAGAAGATGAGAGGCAATCCAGGGCGATGCCTGGGCCACGCCCCATCCAAGAAGGCAGCAGACGGACAGGTAAGCCGCCAGAAATTTGATCATCCTGCGCCTCCCCATCACATTCTCCCGGCCTTTGGCACGTTTACAGAAAATTGAACACTTCGCGCAAAACTGCGCGTAGTGCTTGGACGTATTTCGCTCCCCACAGTTCAATGGCCAGCAGCGCCAAGCCTTCCAGCCGTTCAAACAGCCGCCTGATGATCTACGCTGAACATTCAAGGTGAGGATCTGGCCATGTGCGGGAGACTTTCACAGTACCGGGGCATTCACGACTTCGTAGCCGTGCTGAGCATCCCCGACGCGCTGGTCAATCACGTCGGTGACCAGCCATTCGAGCGCTACAACGCCGCGCCGACGACGCAGCTCGCCCTCTTCCACCAGGAAGGCAACGTGCTGCACGCCGACAATGTGCGCTGGGGATGGCGGCCGCACTGGGCCAAGGACCGAGCCGCGCCCATCAATGCCAGGGTCGAGAAAGTCGCCCACGGCCCCTTCTTCAAGGCGATCTGGCCGAACCGGGCGATCGTCGCAATCGACAACTGGTTTGAATGGGTCGATGAAGGCGGACCGAAGAAACAGCCTTACCTGATCCGCCGACGCGATCAGGCGCCAATCCTGTGTGCCGCGATTGGCCAGTACCCCACCGCCGGGCATGAGCCGGGCGAGCATGACGGTTTCGTCATCATTACCGCCGACAGTGCGGGCGGTATGGTGGACGTCCATGACCGTCGCCCGGTGGCGCTCTCCTCGGAACTAGGCCGCGAATGGATGGACCCGGCGACACCTGCGCAGCGCGCCGAACAGCTGGTGCTGTTCCAGGGTGAGCCGAGCGAAGCGTTCGAGTGGTTCAAGGTCGACCGGGCGGTGGGCAACGTGCGTAACCAGGGGGCCGAGCTGATTGAGCCGATCAGTGAAGTCAGGGTGGCGGGTGGAGGTTTCGTCAACAACGGATAATCAGCGTCGGCGATGACAGCGATTCCGTCATGAATAAGGGCCACTCTGATCCAGCAGGTTATGCGCGATGAGATCAAGCACGAGGTGACGCCATGCTCCTGAAAGCCATTTTCCTCTATTGGCCACTGCTGTCGATCATGATCGTCGTCGTGCTGTGTCGGCTCGTTCACAACGCCGAGCTCGCCAACCGGGCAGTTGAAAACACAGGGGTGGTTCAGGATGATTTTTATGCCTGAAATCCGATCAGCAAAACACCGAAGATCCTGTGGGAGCGGGCTTGCTCGCGAAGGCGGTGGGTCAGTCAACATTGATGTTGAAAGTGAAATCGCCTTCGCGAGCAAGCCCGCTCCCACAGGGGATGAGTGATGAGACGTAAATTTCGGCACTCAGGCGACTTGTAGCTTTCGAGGTGCGTCCTTTAAACCAGCAGGGATTTCGCCAGTTCCCGTACATGATTGCCCACCACTCGGGCCGCTTTCGACAGCGGATGCTGGCGGGTAAACGCCATGGCGATGGTGCGCTTGATGTCCGGGTTGATGATGCGCACGGCGTCCAGCCAGCCACGTGCCTGATCGTCCTGCACCGCCAGCAGCGGCAGTATCGTAAACGCCCCGCCCGAAGTGGCCACATCCTTCATCGCATTGAGCGTGTCGACTTCAATCGCCACGGTCAGCTCGATCTGATGCTTGCGGGCGAGTTGATCAAGGGTGGTCCTCAGGCCATTGGGGCGCGACGGCAAAATCAGCGGGAAACCTGACAACGCCGCAAAGTCGATACCGTCGCCATACGCCCGCAGACTGCCGGCCTTGCCCACCAGGTAGGTGTCGACCAGACCCAGGGTTTCCTCGTCCCGACTATTGGAAACGCCATAGCGATTGACCACGATCAGGTCCAGGCGCCCAGCCGCCAGTTGCTCATCCAGATCGCCACTGAACCCTTCCACCACATGCAGGCGCACGGCCGGCGCATGGGTTTGCAGCTCGGTGAACAGCAACGGCAGCAGCCGACGTGACATCGATGGCAACACGCCGATGTGGACGACGCCTGCCGGTATTCCCGACGACTCCTTGACCAACGTCTCCAAACGTTCGGACTGTTCGAGCAGCAAGCGGATTTCCGGCAGCACCAGCCGACCGAAGTCCGACAGCACCAACCCGCGCCCGGTGCGCACGAACAATTGATCCCCCCATTCCAGCTCCAGTTGAGCCAGTTGCCGGCTGACCAGCGACTGCGCGGTGCCCAAGGCAATGGCCGTGCGGGAAATCGAGCCCAGTTCGTCCATCAACACCACGCTTTGCAGTTGTTTGAGGTTCATGGAGTGGCCGGTACCTGGGGCGGAATGAGCCTGAAACATAAGCCATCCAGCAAGCCCAAGCCATCACTTTTTCGTCTACCTGATATCGCCTCTATGACACTTCCGCATGACTCCCACCCTCCCTAGACTCGAATCAGACCTGAAGCCAAACCTCCTGAAACGAGCGCCCCATGGCCCATAACAATAAAACCCGCCCGGCAGCGTCACTGCTGCTCAATCCATCCAGTGTCGCCGTCATCGGCGCATCGGACGATCCCAATAAAGTGGGCGGACGCCCCATTCACTACATGCTCAAGTTCGGCTACCAGGGCCGCATCCTCCCGATCAATCCCAAGCGCGACACGGTGCAAGGGCTGGCGTGCTACCCCAGCCTGAGTGCGCTGGACGTCGTCCCGCAGGCCGCCATCATCGCGGTGTCCGGCGCGAACGCGGTCGAAGCCATCAAGGACTGCGCCCGGGCCGGCGTGGCCACGGCAGTGGTAATGGCCTCCGGGTTCGCCGAGACCGGCGAAAGCGGTCGCCAGTTGCAGCAAGAGGTGGTCGATTACGCCCGCTTGCACGGCATGCGCCTGATCGGCCCGAACGCCCAGGGCTTCGCCAACTTCGCCACGGGCGCGGTGTTGAATTTCAGCACCATGTTCATGGAAGTGCTGCCGCAGGACGGTCCGATTGCCATCGTCAGCCAGAGCGGCGCGGCCAGCGTCATGCCCTACGCCATGCTGCGTGAGCAAGGTTATGGCGTGCGCTATCTGGCGGCCACCGGCAATGACGCCGACCTGGGCGTTTCCGAACTGGTTCGTCATTGCGTCGAAGACCCGCAGATCCGCCTGATCCTGGTGTACGTGGAGAGTGTTTCCAACCCGCAAATGCTCGCGGAAGCGGCGTACCTGGCGCGGCAAAACGGCAGCCACATCGTCCTGCTCAAGGGCGGCGTCAGCCACAAGGGCGCAGCCGCCGCGGCGTCCCACACGGGCGCGATGATCGGCGCGGACGGCGCGCTCGATGCCTTTCTGGCACGCCACGGCATCTGCCGCGCCCACGACGTGCATGAGTTGGTCAACGCCGCCCCGCTCTACCTGAACGGCTACGCGCCGGGTGCCGGGCGCACCGTGATCATGAGTCACAGCGGTGCCGTCGGCGTGCTCTGCGCCGACGCCGCCGAGCGCGTCGGGTTGCCCCTGAGCGAACTGTCGGCGCAAACCCGCGAGCGCCTGAAATCGCTTATTCCTGACTTCGCCACCGCCGCCAACCCGCTGGACCTGACCGCCGCCCTGCTGGGCAACGGCGAGATGTTCCCTCGGGTGCTCGAAGCACTCGGTGACGATCCGCAAGCCGACATGTTCCTGATCGGCATCCCGGTCGCCGGCCCCGGTTACGACGTGCCGGGATTGGCGCAGACCACCGGACGCTTTATGCGGCGCACCGGCAAAACACTGGTCATGAGCGCACCGCAAGCCGAGGTCAGGGCTCAATTCGAGAAAGCAGGCGTGCCGGTTTTTCGCCATGAAAGCGATGCCGTGGCGGCGCTCCAGCAATACGCCAGTAGCTGCCAATGGCGCGGAGCACCGCCAACCGCGCAACCTGCCGCCGCCCCTCGCACGTATACCGGGCTTCTGGATGAAGCCGAAAGCCTTGCCCTGCTGGCCAGCGCCGGCGTGCCCGTGGTTGAACACGCGGTGTGCCACGACCCGGAAACCGCCGCGAAAATCGCCGCCGAATTCGGTGCGCGGGTGGTGCTCAAGGGCTGCGCCGCGCAGATCCCGCATAAAAGTGAACACGCCCTGGTGCACCTCAACCTCGCCGATCCGCAGGCGGTCGCGGACGCTGCGCGGCGGTGCCTGGGAACGCTGGATCGGCTCGGCGTGCCCCACGGCCGGCTGATCGTCGCCCGCTCGGTGAAAGGGCTGCATGAATTCATGCTCGGCGTGGTCGTCGACCCGCTGTTCGGCCCGCTGGTGGCCATCGGTGAAGGCGGCACGCTGGTGGAAGTTCGCAACGACACCGTGTCGCTGTTGGCACCGTTCAGTGTGACCGAAGCGCTGGCCGCGATCGGCACACTGCGCATTGCTCCCGTGCTCAAAGGCGTGCGCGGCCAGCCACCACTCGACGCCCTGGCGCTGGCCCATGCCGCCGTCGCCCTCGGCAACTTCGCAGTGCAGCAGCGCGCGCACCTGCTGAGCATCGACATCAACCCGGTCATGGTCATGGCCGACGGCGTGGTGGCGGTGGATGCCGTTATTGAATACCGGGAGGCCCCATGAGTATGACTCGGAGCGTATTGGTGGAGATCCAGGAGGGTGGCGTGGCACTGGTCACCCTCAATCGCCCCGCCAGTCTCAACGCAGTCAATCAGACCCTGCGCAGCGCATTGATCGCGGCGCTGCAGCAGCTCAATCACAACCCCGAAGTGCGCGCCATCGTCCTGACCGGCGCCGGCGACCGGGCGTTTTGCGCCGGGCAGGACCTGGAAGAAGCCAGCGTCATCGAGTGGAAACAAATCGCGTCTTGGCTGACCGCGCAGCGCGCCATGTATCAGGCCGTGCGCGATCTGGCCAAGCCCTGCGTGGCAGCCATTAACGGCGTGGCGGCCGGGGCTGGCATGCAACTGGCGCTGTGTGCCGACTGGCGGATTGCATCGCCCGAAGCACGGATCGGTCAACCGGAGGTCAAGGCCGGGCTGGCCAGCATCGTCGGCTCCTACCTGATGTCACTGCACACCAGCCTGACGCACAACACCCAGTTGTCGTTGTCCGGGGAGTTGATCAGTGGCCAGCGCGCCCACGAAATCGGGCTGATCACCGAGCTGGCGCACGTCGACGTGCTGGGCACCGCCCTCACCCGCGCCCGTTCCCTGGCACAGCATCCGGCGACGGCCATCCGCCAATCCAAACAACGCTTCCGGGCGCTCACGCAACCGGGCTTTGACGACGCCTGCACCGCAGGCATCCGCGCCCAACTCGAGTGTTACGCCAGCGGCGAACCCCAGACCACGATGCGCGCGTTTCTCGACGCCCGTGCACGCAAAGGAAACACCCAATGACTGACTACCGACATCACTTGATCGACGGCGCCTGGATGGCCGCGCATTCAGCGCAGCACACGACCGTTTATGACTCGGCTACCGTAGCGCAACTGGCAAACGTTGTTCATGGCACGAACGAGGAAATCCATCTCGCCGTTCGCGCCGCAAAAAACGCCTTCGCGGCATGGTCGACGCTGCCAGTGAACGTCCGCGCCGACTACGTTCGCGGCATCGCCGATCAGCTTGAAGAACACGTCGAACATCTGGCGGCGGGCATTGCCGCTGAAGTCGGCATGCCGCTGAAACTGTCGCAACGGATACAGGTTCAAGCGCCGCTGCTGGCATGGCGCGCAACCGCCGATCTCGCCGCGCAGTGTTTGGCGGATACCAGCGTCGGCCACTCGACCATCACTCACGTTGCGGTGGGCGTGGTCGGCGCCATCACGCCGTGGAACTATCCACTGCACCAGATCACCGGCAAGGTCGCGGCGGCGCTGGTCGCCGGTTGCACGGTGGTGCTCAAGCCGTCGGAACTGGCGCCCTGCACCGCCCAAGCCCTGGGCGAAGCGGCCCTGGCGGCCGGTCTGCCCAACGGCGTGCTGAACATCGTGCTGGGCGACGCCGCCACCGGTCAGGCCTTGGTCGACCACGCGGAGGTCGACATGCTGTCGTTCACCGGCTCCACCGCCGTGGGCCGGCGTATCGCCGCCTCAGCGGGTCAGGCGTTAAAGCGCGTGGCGCTGGAGCTGGGCGGTAAATCGGCGTGCATTGCCACGGCGGATGCCCCCATCGAAAACGTGGTGCGTCAGGTCATCGGCTCGTGCTTCCTCAACTCGGGCCAGTCATGCAACTCGTTGACCCGGCTGCTGGTGCCCGCCGCGCTGTATGAACAGTACCGCGATTTGCTGGCGCAGGCGGTCACGCGCCTGACCCTCGGCGATCCGCGCGAGGCCGCCACGCGCATGGGGCCGCTGGTGTCGGCGGCACATCGGGACCGCGTGCAGTCGTTCATCGTCGACAGCGAAGCCCAGGGCTACGACCTGATTGCCGGCGGCAGCCACGCCGCCCTGCCCGAGCGTGGCTACTTCATCGCGCCGACGATTTTCGGACGCGTGCCGGCGCAGTCGACGCTGGCACAACAGGAAGTGTTCGGCCCGGTCCTCAGCGTCATCACCTATGACGATGAGCAGCAGGCCATCGATATCGCCAATGGCACCGCCTACGGCCTGGCCGCCGCAGTTTGGGCGGGCAGCACTGAACACGCCCTTCACATCGCCCGACAGCTGCGCGCTGGCCAAGTGGATGTCAACGGCGCGCCGTACAACGCCGCAGCCCCGTTCGGCGGTTTCGGTGACTCAGGGTTGGGTCGCGAAGGCGGCACCTTCGGCATTGAAGAATTCGTTGAGCTGCGCGCGATTCAGTTGCCCGTCGCCCGTACGCAGGAGCAAGCATGATGTTCAAGCAGATCGAAATCACCCGCGCCGGTGCCCAGCAGCACGTTGCTGTGGTCACGCTGATGCGCCCCGAAAAAATGAACGCCCTGACCAAAGTCATGGAGCAGGAACTGCGCGAAGCCTTTGCCCGCCTTGACCGCGACGACAGCGTGCGCGTGATCGTGCTGACCGGTAGCGGTCGGGCGTTTTGCGCCGGCATGGACATTGATGAACTCGAAGTCCTGCCACCCGACGACATCAGCGAAATGGCCTGGATGCGTGCCTATGACATGAACCGCCGGGCCGATTACCAGAGCCGCTACTCGTACTTTCCGGCGGTGCGTAAACCGATCATCAGCGCGATCAACGGCGCCGCTGCCGGCCTGGGCCTGGTCCTGGCGCTCTACAGCGACATGCGCTTTGCCAGCGAATCGGCGGTGTTTTCCACTGCGTTCGCCAAGCGCGGGTTGATCGCCGAACACGGCATCGCCTATTTGTTGCCACGCATCGTCGGTCCGGGCCATGCAGCGGACCTGCTGCTGTCATCGCGCAAAGTGACGGCGCCAGAAGCCTTGAGCATGAACCTGGTGCAACGGCTGTACCCGGCCGATCAACTGCTGGAACAAACGCTGGCCTATGCCGAAGACATCGCCCTCAACGTCTCGCCACGTTCGGTCAAGGTGATCAAGCATCAATTAGGCGAGTCACCGTTCCAGACCCTGACCGAGTCTATCGCGATGGCCAACCGCGAGATGTTCCTGAGCATTCAAAGCGAGGACTTCAAGGAAGGGGTCGCGCACTTCATCGAACGACGACCGGCACGCTTCAGCGGCCGCTGAGCCTCACAAGCGCCGGCCGAACTGCGACAATCGCCAGTGGAACCTGCAATCAACGTCCGCTGGCGATGAGGCCGTACTGATACCTCGAGTACTCAATAAAAATAACAAGGAGTCAGCGATGACTAGTCTCAACACCGTGGAACAAACGGCCAGCGCCCGCCACCTGGACCTGGCTGAATCGACGTTCAAGAAAATCATGTGGCGGTTCATGCCGCTGCTGTTTCTCTGCTACGTCGTCAGTTACCTGGACCGCATCAACGTCGGCTTCGCCAAGCTGACCATGCTCAACGATTTGTCTTTCAGCAATGCCGTGTATGGCCTCGGCGCCGGCATCTTCTTCATCGGCTACTTCTTCGCCGAAGTGCCGAGCAACATGATCCTGCACCGGGTCGGCGCTCGGCGCTGGATCGCCCGCATCATGATCACCTGGTCGTTGATTTCAGCCGCCACCGCGCTGGTGCAAACGCCCCTGCAGTTCTATGTGCTGCGCTTTTTGCTGGGTATCGCCGAGGCGGGTTTCTTTCCGGGCATCGTGCTGTACCTCACCTTGTGGTTCCCGGCCCATCGTCGGGGCAAAATGGTCGCCCTGTTGATGGCGGGCAACCCGGTCTCGGGGATTCTCAGCGGCCTGGTCTCGGGCTACATCCTGCACACCATGAACGCCGTCCACGGGCTGGCGGGCTGGCAATGGCTGTTCATTATCGAAGCGGCGCCGGCGCTGATACTGGGCGTGGTGGTGCTTTACTTTCTGACCGACAAGGTCGACGACGCGCAGTGGCTGAACACCGCTGAAAAGACCTTGGTGGCTGAGGAGATCAAACAGGACAACAGCAACAAAACCCACAGTTCGGTGCGCCAGGGTTTGCTCGGTGGCCGGGTGTGGCTGATGTGCGGGATTCTGTTTTTACTGGTCATGGGCACCAGCACCATCGGCTTCTGGCAACCGAGCATCATCAGTAATTCGGGGATCACCGACCCGCGCATGATCGGGTTGATTTCGGCAGTGCCTTACGTAGCCGCATTGCTTGGCATGTACCTGGCCGGCCGTAGTTCGGACCGTCGCCGTGAACGCCGCTGGCACGCGGTGATTCCGTTGTTGGTGGCCGTGCCGGGTTTTCTGATCTGTGCGTTTTTCCCTTCGACACCGTGGCTGGCAATTATCGGTTTGATCATCGCCACGGCCGGGATCATCACGTCATTGCCGATGTTCTGGGCCTTGCCGACCTCATTTCTCGGCGGTGCAGGGGCGGCGGCGGGCATTGCCCTGATCAACTCCACTGGCAACCTGGCCAGCTTCGCCGGCCCGGCCCTGCTCGGCTGGTTGAAAGACCTGACGCAATCGATGACCAGCGGGCTGGTCATCGTGTCGATCTGCGTTTTTGTCTCGGCGATGATTATCGTGCTGTTCGTACCGGCCAAAATGGTCAACCGGTAAGCTTCATCTTCATTGGGCAGGTTTGGCGGGTGTGATGCGCCAAACCTTGTTCCCGACATCATCGGCCACCAGCAACGCGCCGCGCTGATCCAGCGTTACCCCCACCGGGCGACCTTGCGCTTCGCCGTCGGCATTGAGGAAACCGGTGAGGAAATCCACCGGCAAACCTGAAGGCTTGCCGTCGTTGAAAGGAATGAACACCACCTTGTAGCCCGCCTGCGGGTTACGGTTCCAGGAGCCGTGCTCACCGACGAACACGCCATTGGCGAAGTTGACCGGCATGGCGCGGGCATCGGAGAACGTCAGGCCCAACGGTGCAACGTGGGTGCCCAGTGCGTAGTCCGGCGAGATGGCTTTGGCCACCATGTCCGGGCGCGGCGGCTCAACACGGGTGTCGACGTGGGCGCCGTAATAGCTCCACGGCCAGCCGTAGAATGCGCCGTCCTTCACCGATGTCAGGTAATCCGGCACCAGGTCGCTGCCGATTTCGTCGCGTTCATTGACCACGGTCCACAACTGCGTCGAACCCGGTTTCCAGGCCAGGCCGTTGGGGTTGCGCAAGCCGCTGGCAAACAGG
Organism: Pseudomonas sp. NPDC086251; assembly: GCF_044746405.1. Classification (NCBI taxonomy): domain Bacteria; kingdom Pseudomonadati; phylum Pseudomonadota; class Gammaproteobacteria; order Pseudomonadales; family Pseudomonadaceae; genus Pseudomonas; species Pseudomonas sp. NPDC086251. The sequence continues at coordinate 84,663 of NZ_JBIVBY010000026.1, read as the reverse complement.
CGCTTGTCGCCGCTTTTGACGTCGACCTCCCAAATCGCCGCACGCCCCTCTTCCGCCTCCAGGCCGTTTTCGCCGACGTTGCTGTTGGAGCCCACCGTGACGTACAGCTTGCTCCCTTCCTGGTTGGCGATAACGTTCTTGGTCCAGTGGTGATTGATGCCGGCGGGCAGATCGGTGACTTTCACCGGTGTCGCGCTGATCTCGGTTTGCCCCTCGACGTAAGGCACTTTGACCACGGCGTCAGCATTGCCGATAAACAGCTCATTGCCCACCAATGCCATGCCAAACGGCGAAGCCAGGCCGGTCATGAAGACCTTCTGCACTTCGGCGCGGCCGTCACCGTCAACGTCGCGCAACAAGGTAATGCGATTGGCGCTGGGTGCGTCCGCGCCGACTCGGCCCATCACAAAACCCATGGCAGTACGTTTTGCCCAGGCCATCGGGCCGGTGCCGCCGTCAGTCGCGCCTTCCGGCATCGGCGGGTGGTTGCTCTCGGCGACGAGTACATCGCCATTGGGCAGCGTGTACACCCAACGCGGGTGGTCGAGGTTCTCGGCCAGGGCGGTCACCGTGAAACCGGCGGGAGCCTTGGGCATGTCACTGCCCGACCAGCCGACGGCCTTGGACACTTTCAACGTGGGGATCAGCGATGTGGTGGGTTCAGGCAACTGAGGGCTCGGGCCGACGCTGGCCTGGGGCGGCAGTTTGGAGGACTCACCACACGCCGTGAGCAGCGCGGCAGTCGTCATCAAGAGCATAAGTCGGTTGGATACAGTCATTGTTTAACCTCGCGATGGCCATCCGTGGGCCAGTTATTGGGCAGGCAAAATCACTGCGAAGTATCGCGGCGTCGATTCCGTTCAAACACCGCGTCCGGCACAAATCAAATTTGCCTGAATCGCACGAATGCGCGCATGCAAAGCCGGGCACTATCCCCAACGACCCTGTTGACCGGCCCTGAGTTCAAAGCGGGTTGAGCAATGCCTCGCGTAACAGCCTCGCCGCCGGCGAGTCCGGCACGCCTTTGCGCGACACCAGTTCGTACGGTTCGCTGCGCGAGGTGATGGGCAGCGGCAGCGTAGTGGTGAAGCCGTAGCCGGAGCAGAACTTCGCCACGTCGGTCGACACCAGCGCGACGAGGGTCGGGTTTTCCTGAAGCAACGAGAGGGTGGCGAAGGCCGACGTGGTTTCCAGCAGGTGCACCGGGAACCGCAAGTCAGCCTCATGAAACTCGCGCTCCAACAGCAGACGCATGGGCATGTTGGCGCGATAGACGACCCAGCGGTAATCCACCAGGTCTTTCAGCGACAGTTGCCTGGCATAGGCGAACGGGTGTTGGGTGCTGGCGATCACCGCCAGGGTTTCTTCGACGAAGGTCGAGCTTTCGTACAGGTAAGGCGTGGTGCTGATGGTGGTCCGGCAGATCGCCAGGTCCAGGCGCCCGGCGTCGAGCTGGCTGAGCAGCGCGGCACTGGTGTCTTCGACGATCTCGATGGACAGCTTCGGGTGGTCGGCAATCACCCGGCTGATGGCGGTGGTCAACAGCGGCACCGCACCCATGATGGTGCCGACCGACACGCGCCCGCCCTCGCCGCTCATGATGCCGATGATCTCTTCGCGCAGGTGCGCAAGGTCGGTCTGGATCAATCTGGCGTAGCGAATGACCGAGCGTCCGGCATCGTTTGGCTCAAGCCCGCGGTTAGTACGGGTGAACAGCGAGGTGCCGAAGGTGGTTTCAATTTCTTGCAGGGCTTTACTGGCGCCCGGCTGTGTCAGCGCCACCTGTTTGGCCGCGCCCAGCAAGGAGCCGTGCTCATCAAGGGCTATCAGCAAACGCAGTTGCTTGATGTGCAGGCGGGACATGATCGAATTGAGTGAGGGCGTCATCAGGGTTAACTAAAAGTTATAGAGGTATCGAAAGTTGTCAGTATCGAGGCTCGCCACGACGGCCCTATAGTCCACCCCACGACCAGGCAATGCAACGGGTTTGACCAGAGAGCGACTGCCCTCCTGCCGCAGACCGATTGCAACAATAACAATCCTGTATAACTTGTGGTGAATCATGTCCATCATCAATTACGTCACCAAGATCCAGTTCGGCTACGACAGCCTCCAGCATCTGGCCGCCGAGGCCGAGCGCGCGGGCATTACCCGGCCGCTGATCGTCACCGACGTCGGCGTGCGCAATGCCGGTATCGTCGACAAAGTCATCGCCGCCCTCGGTGGTAGCCGCACGCCAGCGATTTTCGACGCTACCCCGTCCAACCCCAACGAACACGCCGTCCGTGAAGCCGTCGCGCAATACCGCAGCGGCGAGTGCGACGGCATCATCGCCGTCGGCGGTGGTTCTTCGATCGATTTGGCCAAAGGCGTGGCGGTCTGCGCCACCCATGACGGCCCGCTGCAAAGCTTTGCGGTGATCGAAGGCGGACTGGACCGCATCACTTCGGCCACCGCGCCGCTGATTGCGATTCCGACCACGGCCGGCACCGGCAGCGAAGTCGGTCGCGGCGCCGTCCTGATCCTCGACGATGGTCGCAAGGTGGGCGTAATCTCACCGTATGTGGTGCCTCGCGTGGCCATCTGCGATCCGGAACTGACCCTGGGTCTGCCACCGATGCTCACTGCGGCCACCGGCATGGACGCGATCGCCCATTGCATCGAAACGTTCCTGGCCCCGGCCTTCAACCCCGCCGCCGATGGCATTGCCCTTGATGGCCTGTGGCGCGCCTGGGAACACATCGAGCGTGCGACCGCCGAACCCGGTGATCGCGAAGCCCGGATGAACATGATGAGCGCGTCGATGCAGGGCGCGCTGGCCTTCCAGAAAGGACTCGGCTGCGTGCACAGCTTGTCCCACGCCCTGGGCGGGATTAATCCGAGACTGCACCACGGCACGTTGAACGCCATTTTCCTGCCGGCGGTCGTCGACTTTAACGCCAACGCCCCCACCGTCAGAGACGAACGCAAGCTTGAGCGCCTGCGTCACGCCATGGGCCTTGAGGCCGGCGCGAACATCGGCACGGCCATCGAAGACATGACCCGCCGCCTGGGCCTGCCGACCCGCCTGCGCGACATCGGTGTCGATGAGAGTCTGTTTGCCGGGATCATCGAAGGCGCGCTGCACGATCACAGCCACAAGACCAACCCCCGCGAAGCATCGTCCGCGGACTACCTGTCGATGCTTGAACAGTCGTTGTAAACAGCCGCTATCCAACAACAATAAATCAGGAGGCAGCCGCAGCGTCGAACGTGATTCGACGCCAGCGGAACAATCATGAAGCCCACCGTCCTTATCGAACGGCAAGAATCCATTGCCATCGTCACCCTCAGTCACCCCGGGAAAATGAACGCCCTGACCCTGTCCATGTGGCAGGACCTGGGGGATGTCATGACTGAACTGTCCGCCGACGCCAGCGTGCGCTGCGTGGTATTGCGCGGTGCCGGCGAACAAGCCTTCGCCGCCGGCGCCGATGTCAGTGAGTTCCCCAGCGTGCGCGCCAACCAGGCGCAAGCCCGCGTGTATGCCGAGGTCACGTCAGCTGCCATGCGCGCGGTGGTGGAATGCCCGCACCCGGTCATCGCCATGATCCACGGCGTGTGCGTCGGCGGTGGCCTGGAAATCGCCGCACTGTGCGACCTGCGCATCTGCGGCACCTCCAGCCGCTTCGGTGCACCGGTCGGCAAACTCGGCCTGGTCATGTCCTATGACGAAATGGCCGGTCTGGTGGCATTGGCCGGACGCTCGACAACCCTGGAGATTCTCCTCGAAGGTCGCATCCTCGACGCCCAGGACGCCTACGTGAAAAACCTCGTGACCCGCGTCGTCGCCGATGCCGAAGTCGAATCGGAAACCCTCGCCACCGCCCAGCGCATCGTCAACGGCGCGCCCCTCGTCGCCCGCTGGCATCGCCAGGCCGCCCTTCAACTCGAAGCCGGCGTTGCACCCACTGCCCCGCAAATCGATGCCAGTTACTCCTGCTACGACACCGAAGATTTTCAGATCGGTCTGAACGCTTTCATCGCGAAAGCCAAACCACAATTCAAGGGGAAATAACATGGGACCGCTGACAGGAATGCGCGTGGTAGAACTGGCTCACATCATGTCCGGCCCGGTGTGCGGAATGATGTTGGCCGACATGGGCGCCGACGTGGTGAAGGTCGAGAAAGTCCCGGACGGTGATGATTCCCGCCGCTTCTCGCCGATCATGGCCAGCGGCGAATCCGCCTCGTTCATGGTGGTCAACCGCAACAAGCGCGGCATCGGCCTGAACCTGAAAACCGAGGGCGGTCGCGACGTGTTGCGCCGCCTGTTGATGGACGCCGACGTGGTCACGGAAAACTACCGTGCCGGCACCATGGAAAAATTCGGCCTGGGCTATGACACCCTGAAAACCCTTAACCCAGGGCTGATCTACTGCGCGATCTCCGGTTACGGGCGCAGCGGGCCGTTCGGCGAGAAAGGCGGTTTCGACCTGATTGCCCAAGGCATGAGCGGCATGATGAGCATGACCGGTGAAGCCGGACGTGAACCCGTCAAGGCCGGTTCGCCGGTGGCCGACATCAACTCCGGCATCCTCGCCGCCCTTGGCATCTGCGCCGCGTACGCCGCCAAACAGAAAACCGGCCTCGGGCAGATGGTCGACACGTCGTTGTTCGAAGCCGGTCTGCAACAGATGTACTGGCCGGCGGCGGCGTACTTCGCCGACGGCACCATCCTGCCGAAAATGGGTTCGGCCAACTCCACCAGCGCACCGTATCAAGTGTTCCGCACCGCGGACGGCTGGATCAACATTGGCGCCGCCAACCAGGCCAACTACGAGCGACTGGTCGAGGCCCTGGCGCTGCCGCAACTGAAAGCCGATCCACGTTTCGCCAGCAACGCGCTGCGCATGGAGCACCGTCTGGCGCTGGTGGACATCCTTAACGAAGTGCTGGTCGCGCGCACTACCGATGAGTGGATGGTGTTGTTCGACGGTCTCGGCCTGCCTGCCGGACCGGTCCTCGACATCGCTGCGGCGCTGGCCCACCCACAAACCAAAGCCCGAGGCATGGTGGTTGAAACCGAACACCCGACCGAAGGCCGGGTGCGCGGCATGGGCCTGCCGATTCACTTTTCCGACATGGACAACGCGGCACCGCCGACCAGCCGACACGCCCCGCTGCTCGGCGAACACACCCGCGAAGTGCTGAAAGAAAGCGGCTACTCGGAAAGCGAAATCGATGAGCTGATCAATACCAAAGCCGTGGTGGCCCTGGCATAACGCCAATCCCCTGTGGGAGCGGGCTTGCTCGCGAATACGGTGGGTCAGTTGACATACATGCTGACTGGCACGACGCCTTCGCGAGCAAGCCCGCTCCCACAGGAGACAGGGTTCGCACATTTGATCCGCAGATTTTTCAGAACAACTACAAAAACAATAAGGTGAACATCATGAGCCGTATCTTGACCGAGGCCGTCAGCCGCCGATCATTCCTGGTATCTGCCGGCGTCACCGTCGGCGGTGCATTTGCCGCTAACCTGCTGCCTTCCAGTGTCTTCGCCGCCACCAAACCGATTGTGTTGCGCTACACCAGCAGCCTGCCCGACACCCATCCGTTGAACAAACAGATGAAGGCCGCTTCGGAAGCGATCAAGGCCGAAACCAACGGTGCCGTGGACCTTCAGGTGTACGCCAACGGCGCCATGGGCGGCGACACCGACATGCTGTCCCAGGTACGCGCCGGGGCGATCGATTTCATTCCATTGCCAGGCGCGATTCTCTCCACGCTGGTGCCGGCCATGTCGATCGAAAGCATGCCGTTCGCGTTCAAGGATTACGAGAGTGTCTGGGCCGCGCTCGACGGCAAGCTGGGCGAACACGTGCGCGCCAAGACCGAGAAGGTCGGCCTGATTCCGATGGAAAAAGTCTGGAACAACGGCTTCCGCCAGATCACCAGCTCGACGCGCCCGATCTACACGCCGCAAGACCTCGCCGGTTTCAAACTGCGCGTGCTGGTCAGCCCGCTGTGGACCTCCATGTTCAGCGCCCTGGGCGCCTCCCCGACCGGTATCAGCATCAACGAAACCTATTCGGCGCTGCAAACCAAAGTCGTCGACGGCCAGGAAAACCCGCTGGTGGTGGTCGAGTCCGCGCGCTTCTACGAAGTGCAGAAATACTGCTCGATGACCGACCACATCTGGGGCGGTTTCTGGATCGTTGCCTCGGGCAAGACCTTCCCAAAACTGCCCGCCGACGTGCAGGAAATCGTTTCCCGGCAGATCAACGCCGCCGCGCTGGTCCAGCGTCAGCAAGTGATCGATCTCAACGCCAGCCTGGAGCCGTCCCTGACCGCCCACGGCATCACGTTCAACAAAGTCGACCGTGCATTGTTCAGGACGGATCTGCAGTCCAAAGGCTTCTACACCCAATGGAAAGACAAGTACGGCCCGGAAGCCTGGAGCTTGCTCGAGCAGTACGCGGGTCAACTGTCCTAAGCCGGAGACAAGGTCATGAAAAACGAACTACCAATGACGGATGTTTCTCCCGCTGAACGACTCAGCCCGCACCACACCACCTTTCGTCTTGGCCGCGGACTCGACACTGGCCTGCGTTGGCTGACCGAGGGCAGCGCGGCGTTGCTGGTGGTCGTTGAAGTCACGCTGCTGTTCTGCAATGTGTTCTCCCGGTACGTGCTCAACCAGCCCATCGTCTGGGGCGACGAACTGGCCTCGCTGCTGTTTCTGTGGCTGGCGATGCTCGGTTCGGTGGTGGCAATGCGTCGGGGCGAGCACATGCGGCTCACCTCGTTCATCGGGCGCTTGCCTGCGGAAAAGCGCGCCTTTGTCGACACCTTGGGCGCGGTGATCGTCATCACCTTCATTGCGCTGCTGTTCACACCGGCCTGGGAGTACGTCAGCGACGAGTGGATCATCACCACCGCCGCGCTGGAAATCCCCAACGCCTTTCGCGTGTCCGCCATCGCGGTCGGCCTGAGCCTGATGTTGATGACCTGTGTCGCGCGGCTGTTGACCAGCGCACGGCTGATCGACTTCTCCGTATCGGTGGCGATGCTGGCCTCCCTGGCCGGGTTGCTGTGGGCGGCGGAAGGCACGTTGCTGCTGATGGGCAACTGGAACCTGGTGCTGTTTTTCATGATCGGGGTGATGGCGATGATCGTCATCGGCGTGCCGATCATGGTCGCGTTCGGCCTGGCCACCGTGGCGTACCTGTCGACCATGACCAGCACACCGCTGACGCTGGTCGTGGGTCGCATGGACGAAGGCATGGCGAGTCTGATTCTGCTGGCCATTCCGTTGTTTGTGTTCCTGGGTGCGCTGATCGAAGCCATGGGCATGGCGCGGGCGATGATCCGCTTTCTCTGCTCGTTGATCGGCCATGTGCGGGGCGGCCTGTCGTATGTGCTGATCGGCGCGATCTACCTGATCTCCGGCATCTCCGGTTCCAAGGCTGCCGACATGGCCGCCATCGCGCCGGCGCTGTTTCCGGAAATGAAGAAACGCGGTGAGGATGAAAACGAACTGGTGGCGATGCTCAATGCCTCCGGTGCGATGTCGGAAACCATTCCGCCAAGCCTGGTGCTGATCACCATCGGCTCGGTGACGGGCGTGTCGATTTCCGCGCTGTTCACCGGCGGTTTCATGCCGGCCATCGTCGGCGCGATTGCCATGGCCGCCGTGATCTGGTGGAAGAACCGCAAAGGCGAGGCCTCCACCGGCAAACGCGCCACCGGCAAGGAGATCGTGCACTCGCTGCTGGTCGCGCTACCGGCACTGGCCCTGCCCTTCGTGATCCGCACCGCAGTGGTTGAAGGGGTCGCCACCGCCACCGAAGTTGCCGCCATCGGCGTGGCTTACACCTTCATCGTCGGTTTGCTGTGTTACCGCTGCTTTGACTGGCGCCGCCTGTACCCGATTCTGGTCAGCACCGCGTCGTTGTCCGGCGCGATCCTGATCATCATCGGCAGCGCGACCGCCATGGCCTGGGCGTTGACCCAGTCGGGCTTCTCGCACCAGTTGGCGCAGGTGATGTCGACCGTGCCGGGTGGCGCGATGGGCTTCCTGATCATCTCCGCGGTGGCGTTCATCCTCCTCGGCAGTTTTCTGGAAGGCATCCCGGCCATCGTGCTGTTCGGGCCGCTGCTGTTTCCGATTGCCAAAGCCATGGGCATCAACGACGTGCACTACGCCATGGTTGCGATTTTCGCCATGGGCCTGGGCCTGTTCGCACCACCCTTTGGTGTCGGTTTCTATGCCGCGTGCGCCATCGCCAAGGTTGATCCGAGTGGCGCCATGCGCCGGGTCTGGCCGTACCTCGGCGCGCTCGTGGTGGCGCTGGGCGTGTTGATCGCCGTGCCGTGGATCTCTATCGGTTTCCTGCCGACCAAATGATCACCCTTTGACATCCCGCCGATGGTCGCAGCCCCGACTGTCGGCACTCAAACTCGAGGTCGCTTATGAATTTCTCCACACTGCAAGCAGGTACCGCCACCGAGCGCCGACTGATCGTCGACCGCGAACGCACCATCTCGTTTCTCGGCGAGGACTTGCGCATCTACGCCACGCCCCGGCTGGTGGACGACATCGAACAGACCTGCCTCGACTACCTGCTCGGCTTCGTCGGTGAAGGCGAGAACACCGTCGGCGCGGCGGTCGATATTCGCCATGTCGGTGCCACGCTGCTGGGCATGTCGGTGAGCATCGTCGCCACAGTCACCCGCATCGAGGGGCGCAGCGTCACCTTCAATATCGAGGTGCGCGATGACGTCGAACTGGTCGCCACGGCGGCGCATACCCGGGTGATGGTCAACGTCGCCAAACTGCGCAGCCGCGTCCAGGCCAAGGCCGAAGCGGCCGCCGCCGGAGAAGTCGAAGACGGCGTGCTCAGCCCTTCCCAATTCGCATCGCGCTGAGTCAAGGGACGACGCCATGATCACCCTCCACGAACGCAACGGCTTACCGAACCTCGCCGCCGAGGATGCGCTACCGATTGTCGACGCTCACCATCATTTGTGGGACCTCGGCAACGGGCGTTATCCGTGGCTGCAGGACGAGTATCACGAGGAGTTTTTTCTCGGTGACTATCGCAGCCTGTGCCGTGATTTCCTGCCGGAACAGTTTCTCGCCCTGACCGAAAAGCAACGGTTGGTCGGCACCGTGCATGTCGAGGCCGAGCGTGCCCGCGATGAGCAAGTCGCCGAGACCCGCTGGCTGGAACAGGTGAATGAACGCTACGGCTTCCCGAACGCCATCGTTGCCCACGCCTGGTTCGATCGCGAAGACAGCGCCGAGATTCTCGCCGCCCAGGCCGCGCGGCCGCTGGTGCGGGGCATCCGCTCCAAACCGGTGACCTCGGCATCACCGGATGTCTCGATTGCCGGCGCCAGCGGCACCATGCAGGACCCAAAATGGCTGGAAGGGTTTTCACGACTGGCTCATCACGGGCTGTCATGGGATCTGCGGGTGCCGCCGTGGCACCTGGCCGAGGCCGCTGAAGTGGCGGCAATGTTCCCGCAGATCCGGATTGCCCTGAACCACACCGGTTTCGCCTGGGATCGCAGCCCGGAAGGCATGGCGCGCTGGCGCAAAGGCCTGGAAGCCCTGGCCTTGCAATCGAACGTGCACATCAAGCTCTCGGAATTCGGCCTGAAAGATTCGCCGTGGAACTACGACGACAACCGCGTGGTGGTGTTGACCGCACTGGAAATTTTCGGCCCCGAGCGTTGCATGTTCGCCAGCAACTTCCCGGTCGCCGGATTGCGGGCGTCCTACGACACGATTGCCGATGGCATGGCTGCGATGCTCGCGCCCATGGGCCGCGCGGTGCAGAAAGCGGTGTTCGCCGGCAATGCCCGACGCTTTTACCGACTGGAGGAGCAGCATGGATAACGTATCGGCCATCGACTGGCGCACGCGGTTTCTCGCCAGTGGCGAGGACGCCGACTTGCCCATCGTCGATGCTCACCAACACTACTTCGACATCGAAGCGCATTACTACCCGTGGCTAAACGATCGCCCGTTGCGGCCGTTTCGTTATGGCGATTACTCGTCGATCTGTCGCAACTTTCTGCCCGAGGACTATCGCCCACTCACCGGCAGCCATCGCATCGTGCAGACGGTAGTGATCGAAGGCGAATGGGACCCGGCGACGCCGGCCGATGAGGTGGATTTTGTCGCGTCGCTGGCGAACACCGAGCCGACACTGGGCGCCATGGTCGGTCAGGCTTGGCTGGATCGTGAAGATGCCTCGCAGCTGTTGCGTCAGTACGGCGAGCACCCGCTGGTTCGCGGTGTGCGGCACAAACCGGCGGTGACTAGCCGCGAGGCATGGCGTGAAGATTTTGCCGCGCCAGGCTCGATGCGCGATCCCCGTTGGCGCCAGGGTTACGCACAACTGGCTGATAACGGCCTGCATTTCGAGTTGCAGGCGCCGTGGTGGCATTTGTCGGAGGCCGCCGAGCTGGCCAGAGATTTTCCCGACGTAACCATCGTGGTCAATCACACCGCGCTGCCGTCCGATCGTTCCGACGAAGGCCTGGCGGGTTGGCGCAAGAACCTGGCCCTGTTGGCCCGCGAGCCGAATGTGGCCTTGAAGATTTCCGGCATTTGCATCCCCGGCCAGGCATGGCCCGTCGAGTCGAACCGCGTGGTGGTGAACGATGCGATTTCGATTGTCGGTGTCAGCCGCTGTGCGTTTGCCACCAATTACCCGGTCGATGGCGTGGTGAATGGCATGAGCGAAATTCTCGACGGTTTCAAAACCATCGTCCGGGACCGCTCCCGCGCCGATCGGCTGGCCCGGTTTCATGACAACGCCCGGCGTATTTACCGGCTGACTTGACCCTCATTTGAACAGCTCATCAGGAGTTCCCATGTTTGAAGTTTCAGGCCACAACTACATCGCTGGCACTCGCTCGGCAAACGGTTCGACCACCCTGCAAAGCCACGACGCCAGCACCGGCGAAGCCCTGCCCTACCGCTTTCATCAGGCGACCGTCGATGAAGTGAATGCAGCGGCGCAAGCCGCGGCCAGCGCGTTTCCGACGTTCCGTAACCTGTCGGCCGCGCGCCGTGCCCAATTTCTCGATGCCATCGCCACGGAACTCGATGCGCTAGACGACTCGTTCATCGCCCTGGTGTGCCGGGAAACCGCCCTGCCCGCCGGGCGCATTCAAGGTGAACGAGCGCGCACCAGCGGCCAGATGCGCCTGTTTGCCACGACGCTGCGACGCGGTGATTTCTATGGTGCGCGCATAGACCGTGCGCTGCCGGATCGCCAACCGCTGCCTCGCGCCGACCTGCGTCAATACCGTACCGGGTTGGGCCCGGTCGCCGTGTTCGGTGCCAGCAACTTTCCCCTGGCCTTCTCCACCGCTGGCGGCGATACCTCAGCGGCACTCGCGGCCGGTTGCCCGGTGGTGTTCAAGGCCCACAGCGGGCACATGGCGACCGCCGATTACGTCGCCGATGCGATCACTCGCGCGGCGAAAAAAACCGGCATGCCTGATGGCGTGTTCAGCATGCTCTACGGCAGCGTCGGTGAGGCACTGGTCAAACATCCGGCTATTCAGGCGGTCGGTTTCACCGGCTCGTTGCGCGGCGGTCGGGCGTTGTGCGATATGGCGGCGGCGCGGCCGCAACCGATCCCGGTGTTTGCCGAGATGAGCAGCATCAACCCGGTGCTGCTGATGCCCGAAGCCCTGAAGGCACGCGGCGACAAAATCGCCAGCGAACTGGCGGCCTCCGTGGTGCTCGGCGCCGGTCAGTTCTGCACCAACCCCGGTCTGGTGCTGGGCATTCGCTCGCCAGAGTTCAGCGCATTCCTTGAACGTTTCGCGGCATTGATGGGCGAGCAACCCGCGCAAACCATGCTCAACGCCGGCGCGCTGAAAAGCTATTGTCACGGCCTGGATAACCTCCGTGCTCACAGCGGCATGACGCATTTGGCCGGTGCCGAGCAACAAGGCAACCAGGCGCGACCACAATTGTTCAAGGCCGATGTCAGCCTGTTGATCAACGGTGATGAGCTTTTGCAGGAAGAAGTGTTCGGGCCTACCACCATCGTGGTGGAAGTCGCCGACCAGGCCGAGTTGCTCCAGGCATTGCACGGCTTGCGTGGTCAGTTGACCGCCACCCTGATCGTCGAGACCTCGGAGCTCAGCACCTTGAACGAGGTGTTGGCGCTGCTGGAACAGAAAGTCGGGCGCGTGCTGTTCAACGGTTACCCCACCGGCGTCGAAGTCAGCGATGCGATGGTTCACGGTGGCCCGTATCCGGCGACGTCGGATGCGCGCGGCACGTCGGTCGGGACGTTGGCGATCGATCGTTTTCTACGGCCGGTGTGTTTCCAGAATTGCCCCGACAGCTTGCTTCCCGAAGCGCTGCAGAACGCCAATCCGCTGGGCATTAACCGATTGGTCGACGGTATGGGCGGCCGCGATGCGCTGTAATCCACCCAAGTAACGCCGTAACTAACACCCACGGCTAACAACAACTCCCGCGCCTGTTGAAAAACAGGCGCCGGACACGCTCGTCTCAAAAAACGCTGCATCCACACAACAACAAAAACAGAGGAAGTCTCATGCAAGTTCAACGTCACCCGACACTGCGTTTATCCAAAATGATGTTGGCGGTCACCGCTGCCGTTCTGCTCAATTCAAGTATTTCCCAACTAGCGGTTGCAGAAACCGCACCAACCGCGACGCCAGCGCCTATGCAATGTGCAACTGAAGCGACACCGCGTTACACCAAAACCCCGACCGGTTACCTCATGGTGCTGCGTATGGGCGACAACGCCTTTAAAGAGCTGACCAAACTGGCCATCGCCGAAAAGATCCCGAGCGCCTCTATCAGCGGTATCGGCTTTGGCAACGTTAAGTTCGGCTTCTGGAACAAGGATAAAAAGGACTTCGACGCCAAGACCTTGAACAGCGTCGAGATGGCCAGCATTACCGGCTCCGTGGCGTGGAAGAACGACCAGCCTTCGATCCATATGCACGGCGTTGCCGGTGACGCCACGTTCCAGGCCTATGGCGGCCACATCCTCGACTTTGAAGTCACCACCGGTTCGATGGAAATCACTGTCATCGTCCACCAGCGTCGCCTGGAACGCGGCATCGATCCGTGCATCGGGGCCAATGTCCTGGGGATTTAACCCAAGCCCCACTCACCCAAAAGCATCGCTCCCGCAGGCATGGAACGTTACCGAGTTCCGCGCTGGCGGGAGCCACCCATTCACAGCATTCGCGGACCAGTCCGCTCCCACCTTCAAATTACAAAAATAAAAGGGGCGATACACATGAGCGGTAAGAAGACGGCGGTAACTTTTGCACTGGGTGCCTTTGCACTCAGCACCCAGGCACAGGCGGACTTTCTGAGTGACAGCAAAGCCACGTTGGGGATGAGGAATTTCTACTTCAATAATGACAACCGCGACGGCACCGCCACGCCTTCGAAAACCGAAGAGTGGGCGCAGGGTTTCATGCTGGACTTCAAGTCCGGCTACACCGACGGCACGGTGGGTTTTGGCGTCGATGCACTGGGCTTGATGGGGATTACCCTGGACAGCGGCAAGGGACGGCACGTCGGCAGCAGCATGATTCCGTCGGACAGCGATAACAGCGCTGTCGACGAGTGGAGCCGGCTGGGGTTGACCGCTAAGGTCAAAGTCTCGAAGACCGAACTTCGCCTGGGCACGCTGATACCGAAGCTGCCGATCCTGGTGTCCAACGACGGTCGCCTGCTGCCACAAACCTTCGAAGGCGGGCAAATCACCTCGGGCGAATTCAAGGACCTGACCTTGACAGGCGGACGCATCGAACATGCGACAGGGCGGGGTTCAAGCGATCAGACCGGACTGGCCGCCACAGGCGGTACCCGTGAAAGCAACGAATTCGACTTCGCCGGCGCCGACTGGAAGGTCACCAAAGACCTGACCGCCCAGTATTACTTCGCCAACCTCGACAACTACTACACCCAGCAGTTTTTCGGCCTGATCCACACCCTGGCTATCTCGGACAATCAATCCCTGAAAACCGACCTGCGCTACTTCAACACAGACTCGTCCGGTGCAAACAGCTCGGGCACCACAGGCTACAGAATCAGTGGTTTCACCAAAAACGGTGATGGCGAGATCGACAACCGCACCTGGAGTGCCGCGCTGGTTTACACCGTGGGCGCCCATGCACTGACGGCGGGTTACCAAAGCGTTTCGAGCGGCAGTAACTTCACTCAACTGAGCCAGGGCAACCTGCCAGACAAAGGTGCCGGCGGCGCCAGCCTTTACCTGTACACCGACCGCCTGATTCAAACCTTCACCCGCGCGGGCGAACGCACGTCTTTCGGACAGTATGCGTACGACTTTGCGGGTTTGGGTGTGCCTGGGTTGAAGGCGTCGGTCATCTACCTCAGCGGCGACAACATCAAGACCACCACGGGCGACACCCAAAAGGAATGGGAGCGGGATATCGCCCTGGATTACACGATTCAATCCGGAGCGCTTAAAGGGGTCGGGTTTGGCTGGCGTAACGGCAAGTCCAACAGTGAAGCGAGCCGTGATCAGGACCAGAATCGCTTGATCGTCAGCTACAGCATTCCGCTGCTTTAACACCGCGACACCCCGCCATTGCGCGCACTTCGAGGACGCCGGCCTGGCCTCTTACCTCAGCGCTGACCTTGCGTCAGCGCTTTGTTTTATGCGGGCCGAATCTCATCACTGCACGCGATTGCGCCCGTTGCGTTTGGCCCGGTAGAGCGCATCGTCGGCACGAGTCACGAGCGTTTCCAGGGTATCGCCGGCCTTGGACAGCGCCACACCAAAGGACGCCGTGATGGTGTCGAGCACCGTGTCGGTGACGCGGGCCTTGATCCGCAATGACTGAATTTTCAGGCGCAGCTGTTCAGCAAATGCGCGCGCACTGTCGAGATCGGTGCAGCCTTGCAGGATCACGCAGAACTCTTCGCCGCCATAACGTGCCGCCACGGCTTCGGCCGGCAACGCGTTGCGCAGCACCTGGCCGACATGTTCGAGTACCCGGTCACCCAGCGGATGACCGTACTGGTCGTTGAATTGCTTGAAGTGGTCGATATCCAGCATGACCAGCGCGACTGTCTCGGGTGCCTTGCGCATGGCCTTTTCCAGCACGCGGTTGAAGGCATTTCGGTTCAACACCTGGGTCAGGCCATCCAGCGTGGCAGCCCGGCTGGTACTTTCGAGCTTGTCACGCAGGGCCTTGATCTCGTTTTGCGCGGCGCGCAGCTGGAAGAGAAACAGCGCTTGCTGATCCTGCATCAACTGGGTGCTTTGTTGCAGCTCGTTGAGGATGTTCGGCAGGTTTGTGTCCAGCGGCGCCTCAAGCATTTCCAGGCAATGGCCCAAACTGTCCTGATAATCGCGACTGCCGCTGACGCTGCGCGAGACGTCCCGCTCCATGCCGTCGACCAGATTGATCGCTTGCTGCTGCCCGGCCCGGGCGTCTTCCAGCTCGTCGCGAATGATGTATTCGCGGAACAGCTTCGACGCGGACTCCGGCGGGAAACTGTCGAAGTCCTTCACCACACGATCCAGGTGGCGATTAAGTTCGGGCTCGACACCTTTGCTGTAGGTATACCAGAGGGCGTAGTGCACCGGATTGGGCGGAATGTTGTGACGCACCATCAGCGGCACCGCCTGCTTGAGCAACGCAGCCGCTTCGCGGGAATCCTCGGGATATAACGCTAGAGCATTAGTTCGTGTCTCTGATGGGTTCATGCCGTCACTGTTATTTATTAAAGGAAAACGGAAAGTAGCCGGAGCATAACCGCACGCAGGGCAAACAGCCATGTCCTCGCGGACTGCGTTGCAGGAAAAAAACAGGGGGACGTTCGAAATAAACTGAACTGGCATTGAGCCACTAGTGTCGTAGCGGCATACCAGGAGAATCGGATGAACCGCCCTCGGCATTTTCAAATCACCTATTGCTTCAACAAGCAGCGGCACATTTTTGTCCAGCCTGACTCGCACATGACCGATGAAGACGCCTGGTACTACGCGTGCCTGCATGCGGGCGTGGATCTTTTGTATGGAGAAATCCACTCTGAACATCATGACGCGCAGCTACGCGAACACGCTGAAAGGTCCGGTTTGACGCAGGTTAGATGGGAAGAATTGCCGTAAAAACCTTGTAGCAGCTGGCGCAGCCTGCGTTCGGCTGCGCAGCAGTCGTGAAATCAGGCAATGCGGTGTATCAGGGAGACCGTGTGTTCAGGGTTTACGACTGCTTCGCAGCCGAACGCAGCCTCGCAAGCTCGACAGCTGCTACAGGTCGTGGGCATAAAACTCGTACAAACGAAAACGCCGCTCATTGAGCGGCGTTTGCGTTTTAAGCGGGTTCAGCGCTGTCGACGATCAACAGCACTTCGGCCCGGCCTTGCTTCCGTAACGGGCTTCCTGCCGTTCGCGGAAGAACATCTCGTAGTCCATCACCGGTTTGTCCGGGTGTTTGGTTTGCATATGCTCGACGTAGTTGTCGTAGTCGGGCATGCCGACCATCAGGCGCGCGGCCTGACCGAGGTATTTACCGAGGCGACTCAGGTCATTGAACATGGTTGCAATCCTCGATCACGCGTCCGGAATGGCCTGGAATGGCGCTTCTTTATCCGTACGTTCCTTGGTACCCCAAGCGGCGACACCGACTTTGAGTGCAAAAAACAGGATGCTGAAGACCACGAACAGGAACAGCGCCGTCAGGGTCGCGTTGGTGTACGCGTTGTAGATCACGTGCTGCATCTGCTCGATGCTTTTGGCCGGGGCCAGCACCTGACCGTTGGCCAGGGCATCGCTGTATTTCTTGGCCAGGGCCAGGAAACCGATCGCCGGGTTGGCGTCGAACAGCTTGATGAAGCCTGCGGTCACGGTGCAGATCAGCAGCCATACCGCTGGCAGCATGGTCACCCAAACGTAGCGCTGGCGTTTCATTTTGATCAGTACGACAGTCGCCAACATCAGCGCGATACCGGCCAGCATCTGGTTGGAGATACCGAACAGCGGCCACAAGGTGTTGATGCCGCCCAGTGGATCGATCACGCCTTGGTACAGCAGGTAACCCCACATCGCCACGCAACCGGCGGTCGCGATCAGGTTGGCGGTCCAGGAATCAGTACGCTTCAGGGCCGGCACGAAGGAACCGAGCAAGTCCTGCAGCATGAAACGCCCGGCACGGGTACCGGCGTCAACGGCGGTCAAAATGAACAACGCTTCAAACAGAATCGCGAAGTGGTACCAGAACGCCATGGTGTTTTCACCCGGCAGGACGTGGTGCAGGATCTGCGCGATACCGACCGCCAGGGTCGGCGCGCCGCCAGCACGGGCCAGGATGGTGGTTTCACCAATGTCCTTGGCCACCGCTTGCAGCGCTTCCGGAGTGATTGCAAAACCCCAACTGCTGACGGTTTGCGCAACCGAAACAGCGTCGGCGCCGACAATGGCGGCCGGGCTGTTCATGGCGAAGTACACGCCCGGATCAATCACCGACGCCGCGACCATCGCCATGATGGCGACGAACGATTCCATCAGCATGCCGCCGTAACCGATGTAACGGGCATGCCCTTCGCTGGCCAGCAACTTCGGCGTGGTGCCGGATGCGATCAGCGCGTGGAAACCGGAGACCGCGCCACAGGCAATGGTGATGAACAGGAACGGGAACATCCCGCCCTTCCACACCGGCCCGGTGCCGTCGATGAATTGGGTCAGCGCCGGCATTTTCAGCTCGGGCATGGTGATCAGGATGCCGATCGCCAAGGCGACGATGGTGCCGATTTTGAGGAAGGTCGACAGGTAGTCGCGCGGTGCCAGAATCAGCCACACCGGCAGCACGGCAGCCACGAAACCGTAGCCGATCAGCATCCAGGTGATCTGGATTCCGGTAAAGGTAAAGGCTTTGGCCCACACCGGATCAGCGGCAATCTGCCCACCCAGCCAGATCGAACCGAGCAGCAACAGCACGCCGACCACGGAGATTTCACCGATGCGGCCCGGGCGGATGTAGCGCATGTAAATGCCCATGAACATCGCGATCGGGATGGTCGCCATCACCGTGAAAATCCCCCACGGGCTTTCGGCCAGGGCCTTGACCACGATCAGCGCCAGCACCGCGAGGATGATGATCATGATCAGGAAGCAGCCAAACAGCGCGATGGTCCCGGGGATGCGGCCCATTTCTTCACGGACCATGTCGCCCAGGGAGCGGCCATTGCGGCGGGTGGACATGAACAGGACCATGAAGTCCTGAACCGCACCGGCCAGCACCACGCCGGCGATCAGCCACAGCGTGCCGGGCAAATAGCCCATCTGCGCGGCCAACACCGGACCGACCAGCGGACCCGCGCCCGCAATGGCGGCGAAGTGGTGACCGAAGAGCACGTGTTTGTTGGTCGGCACGTAGTCCAGACCATCGTTGTTGAGTACGGCGGGGGTCGCGCGATTGGGGTCGAGTTGCATCACCTTGGTGGCGATGAACAGACTGTAATAGCGGTAGGCGACGAGGTAGATAGCGACGGCTGCGACTACGATCCAGAGGGCGTTGATCGCTTCGCCGCGGCGCAGGGCCACGACACTTAGCGCAAACGCTCCAAGGACAGCCACGGCAAACCAGGCGAGGTGTTTAGCCAGACGGGGCATAGCGTGTCTCCTGCCGACAGCCAGTGGACTGCGGCGGTAATTTTTATAATTGTGTCCGCTGTGCGGAGCTGGCCCAATATCCCCGCATGCCGTCTACAAATAAATCCGCGTTACTACGTACGCGCCACCTACGTAGTTCTACGTAGATAAACCCAATCCCTTGTGGGAGCGGGCTTGCTCGCGAATGCAATCTGTCATTCAACATCAATGGTGACTGATCTACCGCCTTCGCGAGCAAGCCCGCTCCCACAAGGATTGGCGTTTCAAGTGACGGGCATCCTGGCCACCGGTCATTCCGTCCAGCAGCGCTACAGGGCGGGCGTATCTTTGGCATATGATGCCGAGCCCCGCCTTCCCTCGGTCCGGTCAGGAGCACCGATGCAGCTCAAACACAAAATCGTCGCGCTCGGGATTCTGCCGTTGGTGTTGGCGATCGCCGTCATCTGCGCGCTGGTGATTTCCCTGAACCGCCAATTGGGTGATCAACAGGCGCAGCTGATCGAAGACAGCATTCTGGCCAGCAAGCGCGCCGAATTGAAAAACTACGTCGAAATGGCGCAAAGCCTGATCGCCCCGCTGTACGACGACGGCCACGGTGACGCGCAAGCCCAGCAACAAGTGCTGGAAGAATTGCGCAAACTCAGCTTTGGCATCAACGGCTACTTCTTCGTCTACGACCGCGAGGGCCGCAGCCTGATGCACGCGCGGCAGTCGGATCTGGTGGGGCAATACCTGTGGGACATGAAAGACCCGCACGGCCTCCCCGTAATCCAGGCGCTGCTGAAAAGTGCGCAATCCGGCGAAGGCTTTCAACGCTACGCCTGGAACAAACCCTCTTCCGGCCAGGTCACCGACAAGCTCGCCTACGTGGTGATGCTGGATCGCTGGGGCTGGATGCTCGGGACCGGCATCTACCTTGAAGACGTCGAGCGCGCCACGCAACAGGCGCGGGCCGAGGTCGCGCAGGGCATCCGCAAAACCATGATGGCGATTGCCGTCGTCGCCCTGGTGGCGGTGCTGTTCGTCTTCGCCAGCGGCATGACGCTAAACGTCAGCGAGCATCGCCTGGCCGACAAAAAACTCCAGCGGCTGACCCAGCGCATCGTCAGTTTGCAAGAGGAAGAACGATCACGGGTTTCCCGCGAACTGCACGACGGCATCAGCCAGGTGCTGGTCTCGATCAAGTTTCAGTTCGAACTGGCGAGCCTTGTGCTGGAGAGTGGACAAGACAAGGGCTTGAACATTCTAAAAGAGGCCACGGGGCGCCTGGGCGATGCAATTGGCGAAGTTCGCAGCCTCTCCCACGACTTGCGCTCGTCGCTGCTCGACACCCTTGGCCTGCCAGCGGCGATCGGCCAACTCGCCGCTGAATTCGAACAACGCAGCGGGCTGGTGGTGACCTATGACGACAACGAATTCGCCTGTGATTTGGTCGATGGCGCCGCCGTCTCGCTGTTTCGCATCGTGCAAGAAGGCCTGACCAACATCGAACGCCACGCACAGGCAAAAAACGTCTCCATTACCCTGCACGGGAGCGAAGAATCCGTGCGATTGACCGTGGTCGACGACGGCATCGGTTTCAACGTTGCCCAGGTCGAACGTCGTCACGCCGGCATTGGCCTGCGAAATATCCGTGAACGGGTCGAGCATTTTGGTGGCCGCTTCGACCTGATCTCGATGCCGGGTAGAAGTGAACTCGACGTTTGGCTGCCGATGAAAATGCCCGGCACCAAACGCTGACGTGCCCACCAACAACAAGAGTGAATGCCTGCGATGAACCTGCCCTACCCGATCCGCGTCGCCCTGGTCGACGATCACTCCCTGGTCCGCGACGGCATCAAAGCCTTGCTCGCGGTCATGGCGCCCCTGGAAGTGGTGGGCGAAGCCGAGAACGGCGCGGACGCGATCGAGATGGTCGGGCGCTGCAAGCCGGATCTGTTGCTGGTCGACATCAGCCTCAAAGACATGAACGGCCTGGAACTGACCCGGGTACTACGCAGCCAATACCCGTCGCTCAAGGTGCTGATGCTGAGCATGTACGACAACAATGAATACGTCAGTGAGTCGGTGCGCGCGGGTGCGAGCGGCTACGTCCTGAAGAACTCACCGTCGCGGGAAATCATTGCGGCGATCGAAGCCATCGCCAGCGGCGGCACGTTCTACAGCGCCGAAATTGCCCAGAGACTGATCGCGGATAAAAGCACCGACAATGAGCTGACTCCGCGCGAAAGTCAGGTGCTGTACAAAATGGCCCAGGGGCTGAACAACAAGGAAATGGCCCGGGAGCTGGACATCAGCGTGCGCACAGTCGAAACCCATCGCCTGAGCATCCGCCGCAAACTCAACATCGACAAACCCGCGGCGCTGGTCAAATACGCGATCGATCACGGGATCATTTCGCGGTAGCCCACAACGCACGTGTAGCAGCTGGCGAAGCCTGCGTTCGGCTGCGCAGCAGTCGTAAAACCTGCGCACGCGGTATCCCTGAGGCACCGCATTGTCTGATTTCACGACTGCTTCGCAGCCGAACGCAGGCTTCGCCAGCTGCTACATCTATGGTGGTGCTGCTCTCAGACCAGTCCGCGGCTACCGGCATAAGCCACCACCACCTGATTCAGAGCGGCAATCAGCACATGGCTATCATTGGCCTGCAACGCGGTTTCGAGGCTGTCCATGTAGCCCAGCAATTGCATCTGAATCTGCTGGGCAAATTCCGGGCTGACTTCCTGGTCTTCATAGAACAACACATACGCGCGGCAAAACTCGCCGACGAAAAAACACAGCGCAGCCTGCTCCGGTACGGTGCGAATCAGTTGCTCGCAGTGCATGCGCACGCGTTTGAACGCATCGGTGCCGGGCAAGGCATTGCGAAACTCCTGGACAGCGGTTGAAAAGTTCATGGCAGACTCCTTACAACGTCAGTGAAATGAACAGCCATCAACGATCGAACGACAGTCGTTGGCCGTGAACACCCGTGGCGACCCGCGTACCGTCCCAGACCCATTGCCCATTAACAAAAGTGCTGACGATGCGTGATGAAAACGTCACGCCTTCGAACGGACTCCAGCCGCATTTGGACAGCACCTGCGACCGCTCCACGGTCTGGGACTTGTGCGGATCAACCAACACAAGATCCGCCGCATAACCTTCCCGGAGAAACCCGCGCCGGGCCACGTCGAACAGCATGGCCGGGGCATGGCTGACCGCTTCGACAACCCGTTCCAGGCTCAACTCACCGGCGAACGTGCGCTCCAGCGCCGCTTGCAGGGCGAACTGCACCAACGGCAAACCGGAAGGCGCTTTCTGATAGGAGCCTTGCTTTTCCTCCAGCAAGTGCGGGGCATGATCAGTCGCCAGCACATCGATACGGCCCTGAGCCAGCGCACGGACAATCGCTTGCCGATCCGCCTCGGTCTTCACCGCCGGATTGCATTTGAGGCGCATGCCCAGGTGCTCGTAATCACTGTCATTGAAGTGCAGGAAATGCACGCAGGTTTCCGCCGTGATCTGCTTGTCCATCAGCGACCCGGGCTCGAACAGTTCAAGCTCCTCGGCGGTGGAAATGTGCAGCACATGCAAGCGGGTTCCGTGCTTGCGGGCCAGGTCGATGGCCAGTCGCGTGGATTTGATGCAGGCCTCGCGGGAGCGGATCAGCGGGTGCATCCGCGCCGGAATCTCTTCGCCGAATTCGCGCAGGGCATGCTGCAGGTTGTCCTCGATCATCGGCGAGTCTTCGCAGTGGGTGATGATCATCACCGGCGTGTCGCGAAAGATCCCGTTCAGTACTTCCGGATCGTCCACCAGCATATTGCCGGTGGAGGCGCCCATGAACACTTTGACCCCAGGCGTACTCTTGGGATCAATCCCGCGAATCGCCTCAAGATTGTCGTTGCTCGCGCCCATATAAAAGGCGTAATTGACCACTGACGATTGCGCCGCTATGGCGTACTTGGCCTCCAGTGAAGCGCGATCCAGGGCCGGCGGACGGGTGTTGGGCATTTCCATGAAGCTGGTAATGCCACCGGCGGCACAGGCCCGCGATTCGCTGGCGATATCGGCCTTGTGCGTCATCCCCGGTTCGCGAAAATGCACCTGATCGTCGATCATGCCCGGTAACAGCCAGAGGCCCGTGGCGTCGATCACTTCCTCATTGGGCTTCGGTTCGAGGCGCGGCGCGATCCGTTCGATAAGGCCGTCGCGCACCCGCAAGTCACTGCGAAAGCGCCGGCCCTCATTGACCAATGTGGCGTTACGGATCAGCCAAGAATTACGTGCGAGTGTCATACGGTCAACTCCTGCGTGGTGTGATAAAGCACCTCCGTTGCCTCGATAAAATCGTCCAGCTCCATGGCCTCATGAGGGTTGTGCGAGCCGTGCTGATTGCGGATGAAGAGCATGGCGCTGGGGATTCCGGCGTTGGCGAAAACCGCAGCGTCATGCCCCGCACCACTCGGTGTCAGGACGCCTTTCCAGCCATGCTCGCGGGTCACCCGGACGAGCGCATCGACCCACGGGCCATGCATGGCGGCCGGTTGGGTGTCGATTCGTTCGTCGAACTCGAAACGCACCTGACGGTGTTCTTCGATGTGGCGGATTTCGGCATGGATCAAGCGATAGAAGGCTTCCAGCGTAGGTTGATGCAGGCTGCGGATTTCCAGGCTGAAGGAGACCTCCCCGGGAATGCGCGAGACGGCGTGATGTGAGGCGTTGGTCCCGAATGTGCCGACGGTGACGACCAGGTCCTTGCCGTCGCTCAGCCACTCGCCCCAGCGTTGATCGATGTGCGCCACCAGTTCGCTGACCGCAAACACCGAGTCGTGCCGGTCCTCACGGGACACCGCACCGGAATGGCCATCCTCGCCCAGGCAACGCACCAGGTTATGCCGCAGGTTGCCCCGAATACCGGGCACGATGCCGATCGCCTGGCCCATTCGCTCAAGGGACTCGGCCTGCTCGATATGCACTTCCAGGTAACCGGCGAATTGTTCGCGCTCGATCAACCATTGCTGGCTGACGATGGCCTCCAGATCGGCGCCGACCGCGCGCATCGCCTCACCGAGGGTCTTTTTACTGAAGCGGTTGACCAGCGCCAGATCATGGCCGGTCAGCCCCCCGATCAAGGCCCGCGAGCCCATGTACGACTTGCCGAACCAGGCACTTTCTTCACCGCGCAAACCCAGCACCCGCAAAGGCTGCAGGGTTTGCACCTGTTCACGATCGAGCCGAATCAGGCACAACAGCCCCGCCACCACACCGGCGAGCCCATCGTAGTTGCCGCCCTGGGGAACAGAGTCAAGGTGCGAACCGATCCAGATCGCGGGCTGCCCGTTGTCATTGGCGCGTTGATAAATCACGTTGCCGGCGCGGTCGGTGTGGACGTGCAACCCATTGGCCCGGGCAAATTGCGACAGGTAGGCAATCGCGGCGTTTTCACCCGCGCCATAGCTCTCGCGGGTGATGCCGATTTCCAGGTCTTGGGACAGCTCGGCGATCTCACTGAAAATCTGTCGCGCCTGTTGTTTCCAGAGAGTGCTCATGGCAATGCTCCAAAGGCAGCGGCGGGAGAGTCGTCGAGGCTGCCGATCAGTGAACTCAAGCGACTGATGCCTTTGCGCCGGCAGAACACTTCCAGCTCATTGACCATCAGGTTCATGGTTTTCGGATGGATAAACGTGGCCGTCCCGACTTGCACCGCACTGGCCCCGGCATAGATGAATTCCAACGCGTCGTCGGCGGTGGAAATGCCGCCACAACCGATGACCGGAATCTGCAACGCCTGGGCGCATTGATAGGTCAGGCGGACCATCAGCGGTTTGATCGTGGCGCCGGAAATCCCGCCCATGAAATTGCCCAGCCGCGCGCGACCTTTTTCGATGTCGATAGACAGCCCCAACAAAGTATTGCCGACCACCACCGCATCGGCGCCCTCCTCCTGGGCGGACAGCGCAATGTCGACGATCTCGCCGCTGTTCGGCGTGAGCTTGACCCACAGCGGCAACGCCGTGGAGGCACGCATCAACCTGACCACGTCGCGGGTGCTGTCGGCACGCATGCCGAACGATTCCCCGTGTGCTTCCAGGTTCGGGCAGGAAATGTTCGCTTCGATTCCGGCAACGCCCGGCACATCGCTCAGCCGTGCTGCCAACTCGGCAAACCCCTGGGCGGTGGGCGCGGAAATGCTGACGATCAGCGGCGAATCAAAATCGCGGTAGAACGGCACCACCTTTTCGATGAACAGGTCCGCGCCTTTGCTCGGAATACCGATGGCGTTCATCATGCCGTCGGCCAATTCACAGACCCGTGGCATGGGGTTGCCGGTGCGTTTTTCGCTAGTAATGGTCTTGGTCACCAACGCACCCAGGTTGTTGAAATCCAGCAAGTGAGTGAGTTCTTCGGCGAAGGTGCCAGAGGCCGGCATCACCGGATTTTTCAGGCGCAGGCCGCCGATGTTTACGCTTAAATCAATCATTCCAGCACCTCCGCCAGGTCGAACACCGGGCCTTCCAGACACACTCGTTTGCCAATTTTCAAACCGTCGACTTCAAACACATCGACACAGCACTGGCACATCCCCAGCCCGCACACCATCTGCTGCTCCAGCGCGACCTGCCCGGCCAGCCCAAGCTCGCCCGACAGCCGTTTGAGCAAACGGGTCAGACGTTTCGAGCCACAGGTGAACAGCGCATTGCTGCCTTCGCGAGCAATGATGTCGCGCAGGACCTGTTCGATGTTTTCCAGTGAGCTGCTGCCGTCTTCATCGAGCACGCTGACGACTTCCGCGCCCAGGGAGGCGAAGCGTTCCCGTGACAGCAGGCTCTTTTCGCTGCGAGCGCTGAGTACCGCAGTGAGTTTGATGCCGAGGGCATGCGCCGCTTCAGCCAGCGGCGCAAGCGTCGCCAGGCCTACACCGCGTGCGACGATGGTCATGTGCTGCCAGTTCGCATCCAGATCGAATCCCTTGCCCAACGGCCCGAGGATCTCCAGGGTCTGCTGCTCGCCCAGGGTTTCCAGGCCGAAGGTGCCCTTGCCGGTGACCTTGTAGAGGAACTCCACTTGGCCGCTCAGCGGATCGGCTTTGTAAGTGCTCATCGGCCGACGAAAGAACGGCTTGTGCTCGCCCTCGCTGGGGCAAAGCAAATTGAAAAACTGCCCGGGCTGCGAGTGGCACGCCGCGCCATCGGCTTGCAGGACCAGACGCTTGTATTCGTCGTTGACCCATTCGTTGGAAAGCACCACCGCCAACGTATCGTTCGGTGGCGTGACGGCGATGGCCCGGCAGCAGCTGGAAATCACGGTCATTTTGAAAGCCCTCTGTTTTTGTCTAATTTTTGATACAGGCAAATCAAAGATAAGCGGTGCCGCCCTAGGAATGGCAGCACCGCGAGTTGTTTTGTGTCTTTACGAGACCAACTCTACGCCTGAGAAAATCATTTGTCTAATTATTGATACGGCGCGGACGATTTTTTTTATGGGCGTTGCGAATCCGCCTGAATCGCCGGTTCTTGTCGTGCTGGTGCGGCGGTGGATTGGCCCGCATCACCCTGGCTGCGCGGCAGTAAAAACAAGGTCGCGGCCATGGCCAGCAGGTAGATGCTGGCGAGCAGCATGATCGCCGCCGAGAACGAGTACGCCAGGGCTATCGCACCCACCACCAGCGGGCCAAAACCACCGACCCCGCGCCCGACGTTGAACAGCACGTTCTGCGCCGTGGCCCGTACTTGAGCCGGGTACAGATCGGAGATCAACGCGCCGTAACCACCGATCATCCCGTTGACGAAAATCCCCATGATCACACCGGTAAACAGCATGCTGATCGGGTCGGTCAGGTTGGCATAAATCAGCACCATGACCGCCGCACTGGCCTGATACAGCAGGAAGATTTTGCGCCGTCCGAAGCGGTCCGCCAGTTGCCCGAACAACCAGATGCCGAACGCCATGCCCACCACCGTCGCGGCGGTCCAGGTGCCGGACGCGGTCAACGAAAAGCCGAACTGCCGGGACAAGTAACTGGGCATCCAGATCATGATTCCGTAGTAACCGAAGTTCTGCACCGAGGTCAGCACCATCACGCCAATGCTGGCCTTGCTGGTGGGCACGTCCTTGAACAGTTCGCCAAAGCGCCGGGAGAAGGAAATCGGATTGGCCGTGGCCTTCACGAACTCCTCCGGCTCGCCCATGGTGTGGCGAATCACGAAGGACAGCAGCGCGGGCACCAGCCCGACCAGGAACATTCCGCGCCAACCGATATGCGGCAACAGCAACGGCGTCAACAGCGCCGCCGCCAACACCCCGGCCTGCCATCCCATGCCGACATAGGACGAGGCACGGTTGCGCTTGTTGGCCGGCCAGGTCTCGGCGATCAACGCCATGCCGATGCCGAACTCGCCACCGAGACCGAACCCGGCGAGGGTGCGGTAGGTGAGCAAATCCCAGTAACCCTGGGCCAGCGAACACAACCCGGTGAATATCGAAAACACCAGAATGCACACGCTGAGCATCTTCACCCGGCCGTAACGGTCGCTGAGCTGACCGAAGATCAGGCCCCCAGCCACAGCGCCGAGCAAGGTCCAGGTCACCAGCGAGCCGGCCTCGGAGGTGGTCAGCCCCAACCCGATGGTGATCGCCGGCAACATGAAACCGAGGATCAGCAAGTCGAAGCCGTCCATGGCGTAGCCGGTCACGCTGGCGATCAACGCCTTGCGCGGTGACGCGTCCGCCTTGGCGGCACTTGAGTCGTTGTGCGTCTTCACAGTCATTACCTCTTGTTGTTATCACTGATTGAAGCGGCCTGCCCGTGATCGGGGATCACCGCTGACTCATCCCTTGAAGGAAACAACGCCTCCTGCTTTCACCGGAGCGAGCGCTGAGTCTACGAACAAATGAGACGGATTGTCTAATTTTTGATACTGACCAGGCGAAATTTTAAGATTGCGTGTCTACAGGTGCCACTCCAGGTTGATCGACAACGCATCGACGTCCGTGCCCGGACCGCTTTCATTGCCGAATTTGTTGCGCCAGTACTCGTAACCCGGGCCGATCCACAATACGTTTTTTTCGCCCCAGCCCAGCTGCCCGACATCCAGCATCAACGAGGTACGCATCAGTTGCTCCGCGCCTGTGGGACGGTTTTGATAGTCATCGCCCTTCTTGCTGCTATAGGTGTAATAACCCTGGAACTTGAGCGGCAGCGGGCCCGCCGTGAACGGCACGCCCCAGGTCAGGTTGAACTGGAAGAACGGGTCGAACAGCAGGTCAGTGTGATTGCCCGGTTTGCTGCACACGTCCAGGCCACAGTGGTTCCACTCCCGGGCGTAGAGCACGCTGGCGTCAAGAAAGCCCGCCGGCAGCGCGAACTTGAGCGTCGGGCCAAGCAGCAGCAAGCGCTTGTTGGAGGCGAACTCATTGTTCTTGGTGTTGTAGTCGAAGCCAGCGGTCAGCGCGACGTCCTTGACCGGGCCGAACGCCAGCGGTTTGTCGAAGAATTTGCCGTACTGCAATTGGTTGCGGTAGGTGAGATAAAACTCGGTGGCGCCGGTGCCCCCGCCCTTGGCCGGGTCCGTGCTGTCGGACTTGAACACATCCAGGTTGATGAAGTTCTGCCCCAGTCGGTAACTGCTGACATGGGTGACTTGCAGGATGTTCTTGGCCACGTCCCTGGTCTTGCCGGGATCGGTGTAATTCTCGCTGTAGCGGTAACCGATCAGCGTGTCGCTGAAGCCCGGCGCAGCCAGCGCACACGACGCCAACGTGACCAGCGAAATCGAAACGAACGAAGTCAAAGCAATGGAATGACGCATGGGTGAGCTCCGTATTTTTATTGGTTTGCGGGCGTTTTCTTTAAGCACATGTGAGTGGGTTGAACGTCTCCTCGGGTTTCTCCAGGCAACGCGCGACCCTCCCATGACGTTGAATGGGCTCGGCTGGCAAATGCGGTCAGCGCAAACTGGGGGTGAAGCGTTCGGGTTCAGCCGACGGGAATGGGGATATTCATGGACATGGCGTCACCTTTTTTGTATTTTTTAGACAACGGGACTGTTTCCGTCTAAATATTGATACAACCAAGCCCCAACGAGGTCAAGAAATTTTCTTTGCCCACTCGGAGATACCGTGAGCCAAATCGACTACCAAGCCATCGGTGAGCGCCTCAGGGCTTACCGTATCGGGCGCCAACTGAATGCCGACCAGGTGGCGGAAAAACTCGATATCTCCCGAGCGGCGGTGTATCGCCTTGAGCTGGGTAAAATCGTCAAACTGGAAACCCTGGATCGCCTGGCACAACTGCTCAAGGTGCCCCTCAACAGCTTGTTGGGTTCGGATACCGAGTATTTCGATAACGCCCTGGGATACTTCGAACGCATGCGCCAACTCGAAGCGCGCTCCGTCAGCATCCAGTCCTATTTCGATCCGTTTTCCTACCTGCTGACCTCACCGGAATACCCCGAGCTGTTCAAGACCATGCTCGATGAAGCCCGGCCGAACGATTTCGATGCCAGCCAAGACGCCATGCAGGCGCAAATACTCGACATTCTCAACGAACGTAAAGCGACCTTTTCAAAGCAGAAATTCGAAGTCCAATCCATCATCAGCCTGCGACAGATCGAACGCTACCTGCACATCGGCCTGGTCGGCCGTCTCGACTTGCCCCCCAGCGTAAGAATGGAACGCGCCCTGCTCGCCCGTCGTGAAGTCGAAAACCTGATCGACAAAATCGGCAGCGAAGGCTCGCGCTTCAACATCTTCCTGATCGACGAAACATTGCCAAGCGCTACGTTCCAGATCTTCCAGCAGCCGCACACCAGTTATGTTGCGGTGAGTCCGTATCGATTGGGTGAGTTACCTAATATCCATACGGGAATCGCCAGCGTCACCTCCTCGCCTGAGGCGGTGGAGATGTATAAGAACATGACGGAGGGCTTGCTTAGGCGGGCGCACAGTGGGGAGGCGGCGAAGCGGCAGTTGGTGCAGTTGTTGGCGAAGCTTTGAGGGGTACCGTTTTCGGTGCGCAATACATAGTTTCGCACAGGCTACCAGGAGACTGATGACTTGATACTGCCGTATTTCGAGCTGGCATCGCTGACAGTCATTTCTTTCGACATATTCAACTGCAACACCGTTCTGACAGTATCAAACGGCGGCACGACTCGCGTCCGGATTTACCCCCCTTTCTTCCGAAACGTCTGATAGCGTGGTTGTGCTTTTCCTCATAGATTAAATCCGTACCAAGACGAACTCTGCTGAAGGCTACAGCCTGTTGCACGACTTGGTATTTGAACAAAGCGGAAAGCTCGTAAGGCGTTTAAGCGGAGGGGCTCATTGTGTTTCGCTTACGAACCATAGTGTGCTTACGTACGCATAGCGATCTTGCAATCTCCGACCTCGAGTCCTCCTACCGAACAATCACAGGAATCTTTTACATGCAAGATCTCATCACCCGCATGGACGGTTGGTTGCAAAAGCACCGGCCAGCCTATTACGCAACACTTGCTACTGGTGTGTCAGTTGCTGCATTGGACGACTACGAGCGCCGAACTGGCATCACGCTCCCAACAGACCTCCGGGCGCTCTGGTTATGGAAGAATGGGAGTACCGAGGAAGCGCTATTTACCAATCACATGTTCATCTCTGTCGAAGACAGCCTGAGCAGCAAGCTGGAGCTCGACGGAATGATTGGGTATGACTTCGAAGACCCAGAATGGTGGAAACGGCAGTGGGTACCCTTTACGCTGAGTTTTGGCGGCGATCATCTCTGTATCGATATAGTGTCTGAAAAACCAGGTGAGATTATCGACTTCTGGCACGACGACCCACGACGCGAAGTGGTTGCCCCAACGCTAGAAGATTGGTTGCACAGCCTTGTGGAAACCATGGAGTCCGGGCGGCTGGAACTGGCCTAGTCCCTAACTTTTCCATCTAAAGCGGAACGCGTTATCCGCCACCCCATCCGGCGGATAACATTGTGCGCTATTCGCCCTACGCCTACCCGAAACCGTGATCCCACTCCCTGGCATCCCTCGATCCTAAAAATACGCGGACACAATCCCTCTTACAGGCTTGGCTCGGAATGTGTTCGCCGACCCCTTTCGTTCCAGGTCGCTGATGAGCCGGCCGTCGAAGTTGAGTTGGTGCAGGTGGTCGCTGCCGTAATATAGGTGGTTCAGTTGCTGGCCGGTCGGCAGGCTCAGCGTGGTCAGGTTGCTCAGCGGATCGTAGACGTAGAACAAGGCGCCTAGCGGCGTGGTCTTTGGCATCCTGACGACTGTTCGGCAGGCCGCGAAGTGTGCGCAGCAGGTGCGTGTTCTGGCTGTTTGCGTCCGAAGCGGTGTGGAAGCCAGCGTCGTCAAGTCACCAGCGTCGCATATCTACTCAACTCATCACAAACTCGTCCAAACGGGTTGTTAATACCTCCTTGGACATAGCAATCTCATCTTCCCTGTTCAGGATAAGAATAAATTCGCTTTTTGCAGGAGACAAAACCTCTACGACCTCACCCTTATAGTTCTCTAACTCAATAAAGCCGTTAGAAACACCTTCAAGATTGTCAATCTCTTGAAGCAGAGTCAAATATTTGACCAGAGCACGGGTTTCGTCGGCGCCTGCGCCAGTTTTAGGATTGTCAAAATAAACTTTAACTTTAGGACGGATCGTGCGCTTCCAATCGAGAACAGGCACAAAATGTACACGCATACTCATGAATTCTTCAACGCTTTCCTCGCCAGAAAACTCACAACGGAAAATAGGAACACACCAAAAGAGATCCCCTCGATCTATACCTGCATCCTTCATAGACCCATGGTAATTTTGTGGAAAAACAATTATATGAGTAAACAAACCAGAAGAGTGTTCACCAGCGGCGATCGGGAATATTAACGGCTTATCTATTAAGGAAAGGAAAGGAACTGAGTCAACAATAATTTCCGCCAATGCGTCATCGATAAAGTCTTGAGAGATAACGAGTAATTTAGAATTATCTTCTCGCGCTTTTAGCCAGTAGTTAATTACATATGTTTTGGTTTCATGCTGAAAAAAAAAACATATCATGACTTTTCCTTACCACACCACCATACTTATTTTCAAGCAAATCTTTAATATTCATAAACCTTCCAGAGCAAGCTAAAAAATCAATTCACCCATAAAAATAATCGAAAAACCCTCGAAAGTTTTTATTGCCTAACAGTGGAGAAATATCTGCTTCCACCCGCGCAACAAACAATGAGCTTAAGCCATCATCATCTGAGACATCAAAAATATTAAATTCACCGTAGACAATTTCGATAAGCTTTGCCAGCGCATTAAGAAAATCAGCTAACGAATCTGAAATTCTAAAAGGAGCAACCACACCATAGCTAGCGAAAACCGGTGTGTTTTCAATATTGGTTTTTGCAACCAGAGGTTTCCCACCGCCTGAATCATCCAAAACTACAACAGAAGCATGATCCCCGCCTTCGTTTAATTTAGTATTCGTATCAATATTTGTCCACTTATAGCCTATCTGCGCCTTTTCCAGCGAGTCCAAATTTACAAATTTTATTGGCGTGAACCCCGATTCAAGTTTGACATCGACTGGCTCGTAGTTATTAAAAAAATAATCTAATTGAACGGAACGATTTAAATTCGACGGCCACCTTGCGTCAACTTGACTACGTCGCCGAAAACTGCCGGGCAGACTATATTTATTGTGAACCCTAATCAATTCCAACATTGCGTCATCTATGTCGTTCATATCTACTCCCTAAACTTATATTGTCAACCACAGGATCCTGACCTTGTGGGCACTTTTGGCAAGATCAATTTAAGCGCCCCTTACCTGCATTTGTATAGCGGAAGTTTCGCAAAGCCGTATCGTGTGAAATCGATTTACCCGCCTTGTGGATAGAGTACAGCGTCGTCAGCAAATCTATGGAAATGCTTTCTTCATCATCGCAGTAAACTTGAACTTTTAATTCACATCCAAAAAGATATAGAGTGAATGTTGAGAAACTGCTCTGCATAGCGCGCTTGGAGCCGACACATCTTGACCCCTTAATACAAACCGATTTTATTTTCGTCGGCACAGTTACAAGTAGAAAAGAATAACGTTAACTTAGAGAGACTTGTACATTACAAACATCCAAATAC
This sequence comes from Pseudomonas sp. NPDC086251, assembly GCF_044746405.1. NCBI lineage: Bacteria > Pseudomonadati > Pseudomonadota > Gammaproteobacteria > Pseudomonadales > Pseudomonadaceae > Pseudomonas > Pseudomonas sp. NPDC086251. The sequence goes on along the minus strand of NZ_JBIVBY010000026.1, from coordinate 51,892 downwards.
TTCACTGCCTTTTTTTTGTGAGCTACGGCTTATCTTAAAAACCTGCATTAAATGGCACATTGCTAGCTAGAACATTTCGAGTATTGCCACGAACTTGAGAAAACTAATAACGCGACTGTGAAAAAAAACGAGTCACAGGTATCGTCCGCAACTGCCTCAACGATTAATTTTAAAGCACTACAACCTGAACCAATCGAACACACTGTTACTTTTCACACTATCCCATACGGATTATAAGGGGGACCGCTTCCACTTATCATCATAGCCGAGGCTTTCTTTTTTCTTTATCTTCCAGTTCCCCGCTTTATGTATAATCGTAATCCTTGATGTAACCTCCACACCTACGGTTTGCTGAAGCCCCACAATAACCTCATCACTTCCAGTGGATGCAATCTCTATAACGTCGCTCTGAGGATCATATGTGGGAGGGCTAAGACAACCCAAATCTATTAACCGACCAAAATTACTTTTATCCTTCAGCGCATAGCGATTTAGGATCTCCTCCAATTTATCCCTATAGCGTTTTTTTATCTCAGGATCGTCGCCTCCGTTCGCTATATTGTTTTTTCGCTCAGCAAAAAACTCCACCTCCCACAAGTTCATTTCAATGAAAAACTCATTAATACACTGTAATGCTTGCAAAGAATCTATATCAGTCATAATCAACTCCCAATATCCCTTCTAGTACTTTACTAACAAACGCCCCCACCTCCGGCACCATGTTGATGATTTTGACCCAAAAACAGGTAAGACCACCATGCACTTGCCGGTGTCACGGCTGTGCAGCTGGCCGTTGGCTTCGTAGTCGTACTTGATCTCGCCGCGCAACTTGTCGAGGGTGCGGGTCAGTTCGCCGGCCGGGTCGTAGTGGTGACGGCGGTGGATCGGGTTGTAGGCGTGCTCCACCAGCAGCTCGGGCTGGATGCCGGGGTTGTGCAGTTGCGAGAGTTTTTCCGCCGGCAGGGTCGAGGCGAACTGCCAGGCCTTGCGGCCAATGGCGTCGTAGCCGAAGCAGCTGGTGAGCTGGCCCTGGGTGCGCAGGACTTCGCGGTGCAGGTCATCGCGCTCCATATCGCTGATGAGCTGGCCGTCGAGGTTGAGCTGGTGCAGGTGGCCACTGCCGTAATACAGGTGATTCAGGTGCTGGCCGGTGGGCAGGGTCAGCGTGGTCAGGTTGCTCAGCGGATCGTAGTCGTAGGACAAGGCGCCTTGCGGCGTGGTCTCTTTGATCAGACGGCCCAGCAGGTCGTAGGTGAAGTCGAGTGTCTCTTCACTGACGCCGAGTTTTTTGCCGTGGGCAGTGGGCAGGCGTTCGATGGACAGCAAGCGATCGCCGTCGTCGTAGGTGTAATCCTGACGCGCATCGGCGTTGAGTTTGGCCAACAGCCGGCCGATGGTGTCGCGCTCGAATTCGGTGTGGCGCTGTGGCCGTTCGGCGCGTTCGCCGTAGCCGATTTCGTCGACACGCGTCAGGTGCCCGCCGAGGTTGTAGCTGAATCGACGGGTCAGGTTGTCGATGCGTTTTTCTTCGACCAAGCGGTCGGACGCGTCGTAGGCAAACTGGTACGCCGCGTTGTTTTAGTTGACCAGCGCGGTCAGGCGGATAGCCTGGTCGTATTCGTAGCGGATGCGTTGGCCTTTGGCGTCCTGGCGGCTGCTCGGCAGGCCGCGAGCGGTGCGCAGCAGGCGCGTGGTCTGGCCTTTGCCGTCGGTGTGCGTCAGGACCTGGCCGAGGGCGTTGTAGGTAAACGACTCGGCGCTGCCGTCCGGATGCTGGATGCGCAGCACTTCGCCGTCGGGTTTGCGTTCCAGGGTGGTGGTCTGGTTCAGGGCATCGGTGACGGCGATCAGGTGATGGCGTTCGTCGAAACGGTAATGGGTGTTTTTGCCCGAGCAATCCTGGAAGCGCTCGACCTGGGCCAAGGTGTTCCACCACAGGTATTATTTAATTGTTCACATTATTAAAGAGCACATTAGACACCACTATAAAATCAAAAAATATTTACTGCTGGCAAAGATCAGAACACCCTACACTTCCCAGACTCAAATAACGACAAACTTATTTTTACAAAAGCCAACGGGCCAATGGCCTTTATAATACACATCCACTATCTTCGCCCACCTATCGCCTAAACCATAATACTCTTCAGACACATATTGCCTAAAGGCAAAACACACGCCATTTCTTGCCGCAAGGCTAAAATCATACGGAACACATGTAAATTTATTTTTATCAAGATTTTTGGTAGCAGCCATTACCGCCTTATTTACCTTTATTCGCATAGCGACAAGATCGGAAGGCGGCTTTGGTAAATTATAAAAAGGATCTGGCTGGGTTGGAGAGGTAGGCAGCCATTCGACATCATCATAGTACCGCCCGAACTCAAACACCGACGGCTCCACGAAAACCTTTCGGATGTCTCCTTTATATATTAACGCGCTATCCTTTAACCCGTCAGCTCCCATATTCGAGAAAAAATCACCTCTTTCAATTTTTATGAGCTCCTCATCAATATCAATCATACTAAAATCTTATATCAGTTATTGTTCAAGGTGGCAGAGCCTTTCTTTCTTGTTGAACTGTACTCCGAAGAACGCCGCCGGCCGCGTGTGGATCTGGATTCTTGGCAAAGAATGATTAGGTAGCGCACCGTGTGTCGCCACCAGGTTCCACCACTTGTTCGCTCCACCACCTTCTAAAGGCATGATGTGATGAGGAGTTTCACCCGACGGCCAAACTCTACCGAAAAATTCAGGTCAGTTCGCGTTACGGACCACGTAACTTATAAGCTTTTATATGCCTGCTCCGCCTCGACAATCAACAGGCCAAGCTCAAGATCAAACGGCCATTGATCCACAACTACTCTTGCCATACCCAGTTCGCGTTTATTTTTCTCTGGAACATCATCCATAGAAATTAAATTCAAAGCCTGCAGCAAACACATCTTAAACTTTTCAAGTTGCTCAACAGTAGTCACAGCAAAAACCTCCTGCTTTCCTTGAGCTATTGCTTCATCAATACTTTCGACAGCCCGCGTGATTTTTTTAACCGTACTGTTATGATTTTTCATGGCACTAATAAATCCGATAGATCCGTTATATATTTCTGCATTTGTCCGCCCGGCAACCCTACGCCTTGAGCTGAAGCACGCCCTTCTATAATCGTTGCCCCTGGTGAAACTTTGAACTGAGCAATGTTAGTCATTTGATTCGACTCTGTCTTAACAGCCAGACTTTCTCTAGTTGCAGGAAAAGCCTCAAACAAATAGCGCCCTTTTGCCTTAGCATTAACGCCATCGAAATACCTCAATCCATATTCATTAGCAGATGCAGGCCTAACCTTAATGGTTTCCACCTCAAAAGATTCTAAAACTTGCTTTCTAAAAGCTCGGGGAACACCTTTACTTTTCAAGTATGCAGACGCACTCCTAACACCTGCGTACTGACCAGAGCGCGCTTGACTTACGGCAGAGCAAGTACTTAAGCCTAGAGGATCAATATAAGCAAGAAAATTTGGTCCATATGCGTAAAGATTGAAACCTCCTTTCAAGCCTATCGGATCCTGCGTAACAAACCGCCCACCCCGGATCGTAATACCGAAACGTGTTGTAGTGCAGCCCCGTCTCGTCGTCGAAATACTGCCCCTGAAACCGACAGGAAATTCTTCTGTTCGATGACGCCATTGACCGCTGAAACCTTGGCCACACGACGCCCCAGGCTGTCGTAACGATAAGCGCCGGTACTTTCCAGCTTGCCGTTGACCAACGTCTCAGCCGCTGAGAGCTCTCTATTAGTCTCCACCCCCAATATAATTGGTGCACTTAGATTACAGACCTAACTTGTAACTACTGGCATATCGCGACCAATATCAGCAGGAGCATATTGCGTATACGACCTTCAAACATCACCAATAATATAAATATAGTTTACATCTAATAGAAAGGAATTAACTTTCCAATCTCTCCCGATACCACATCAAACGAAAATCTAAAGTCCTGATTATTTATATTAACAAAGAAACACAGCTGCCCTGACACATAATAAACATCAGAATAAATTCCTCCACCAACGATGGATTTAGCGATAGCCCCGACATCCCACATTACATTTCCGTCAGGTTTAATAATTAGCGCCTTGTTTTCTTTAAGATTAAATGGAGAAATAGCCACAGCGATACCAGTACTCCCCAGCAATAGCTTTGGGATGAGCTTATCTAAACTTTCAACTTTATACGGGCGCCCAAAAAACGACCATGAAACCCCCGTTGGAAGCAATTCCCAGACGCTTAACCCCTGAGGATTAGCGTCGCGATCATACGACCCGAGATTGTCGATCACTGTAAAATCCTGGATACAACTCATTTAAACTCCACAACCACTTGAATATGGTCTCGGCTCCCCACCGACTTCATTTTCTCTCTATCCGGATAATTAAGCACCTGAATTTTAGAAAATAGAGAGGTGGCTTGAGCACATTACAAAATGGAGTGAACCGTATTGTGGGCTTAGGCAACCATTCAACATAATAATCCCCCTTGATCTCAGGTGTCGACAGCCCAACGAAAACTTTTCAAGCACTGTTTAAATATATCAACTAGTTAGCCTTTAGTTCATTTGCCCCGGCATTCGAATAAATCCCGCTTCTCCATTTTTAACGACCCGTGCAGCATCTTGACGGTCAAGGCTGCCCACCAATAAACAAGCTGAGTTGTTTTTGTGCAAAATCCATCTTATCAAGTAGTGGGTTTTCATAATCACTATAAATTTCTAAATACTCTCTTGGCGAACTTTTAATTAAATTTTCAGGAAACTCATCCATCACCAACATATCTATCACCTTCTCATAACTAATTATAATCGAGTGAAGATAATCTTCTGCACGCTCGTCTTGTAGTTTTTTTAGCTCACCCAATATATCTCGCAGCAAATCCAGCAGGCTATCTTTACTCATAAATTTGCCTTTATATAGAACTTAAGTTTCTGACACCAACAATCCAGCTCTCAGGCCAATTTTGCGGCATTAAAATTTGATCTGCGCCGCCTTTGAAAACTGTACCTGACTTGGTCGTTTGTGGTGCTACCGAGCCCACGTTGAGTGTAGTACCTTTAGGAACAAGTATCTTCGCTTCAAACTGCCTTGTGTTTTTCCACTCCGGTAAAAGTGCAGCATCTAATTTCGCTTGTATCCTGCTAGATGCTGGCGTGGTAGAGACAAAACCACCGCCCGCCTTAGCATTCCCACCAAAAACCCGGTAAGCGTAAATATCTTTAGTCGTTACTATTGTCTTGTATTCACCATTACTAAACGATTCAGCTACCCAGCTGGAAGTTTTGCTTTGTCCGTCTCAGTATAGTTGCCTTTAAGGTTTTCGCAGCTTAACCCTGGAGGATCAATCCAATCGATAGGATTTCGGGCATATTTATAAAGGTTTATGCCACCACCAAGGCCAATCGGATCCTGCGTAACAAACCGCCCCACCTCCGGATCGTAATACCGAAACGTGTTGTAGTGCAGCCCCGTCTCGTCGTCGAAATACTGCCCCTGAAAGCGCAGGTTCTGTTCGACCTCATTCACTTCAAGCTTTTCTACCGACCCCCACGCCTTGTACGTCGCCTGCCAGACAATGCTCCCGTCCGCGTCAGTCATCTCCAACGGCGTACCAATCTGATCGGTGTGGAAATAGTAAAGCTTCTGCTCCCCGCCCTCGGCCTGATCCACCCGCGCCAACGGCGCATAACTACCCGGCTCGTAAACGTACAGGCTGCTCTGCCCCGGACTTTCCTCGCGCAACATGCGCAAGCCTTGCCACAGGAAATTCTTCTGTTCGGTGACGCCGTTGACCGCTGACACCTTGGCCACGCGACGCCCCAGGCTGTCGTAACGATAAGCGCCGGTACTTTCCAGCTTGCCGTTGACCAACGTCTCGGCCTTAACCAGCCGATTCTCACCGTCATAACTGAACGTCTGCAGCTTGTTCATACCGCTGCGCTTTTCAATCAGGTTGCCCCACGCATCGTAGGTATATTCCTGATCCCGCCACTGCTTGAGCCGGTTGTCTTTGACGTGATCGAACTGGCTGGTGTTGAAGTTCAATCGGTTCGCCGCCGCGTCGTAGCGGAACTCTTCACTGTCCACCAACTTGCCGGTGTCACGGCTGTGCAGCTGGCCGTTGGCTTCGTAGTCGTACTTGATTTCGCCGCGCAACTTGTCGAGGGTGCGGGTCAGTTCGCCGGCTGGGTCGTACTGGTGACGGCGGTGGATCGGGTTGTAGGCGTGCTCCACCAGCAGCTCGGGCTGGATGCCGGGGTTGTGCAGTTGCGAGAGTTTTTCCGCCGGCAGGGTCGAGGCGAACTGCCAGGCCTTGCGGCCAATGGCGTCGTAGCCGAAGCAGCTGGTGAGCTGGCCCTGGGTGCGCAGGACTTCGCGGTGCAGGTCATCGCGCTCCATATCGCTGATGAGCTGGCCGTCGAGGTTGAGCTGGTGCAGGTGGCCACTGCCGTAATACAGGTGATTCAGGTGCTGGCCGGTGGGCAGGGTCAGCGTGCTCAGGTTGCTCAGCGGATCGTAGTCGTAGGACAAGGCGCCTTGCGGCGTGGTCTCTTTGATCAGACGGCCCAGCAGGTCGTAGGTGAAGTCGAGTGTCTCTTCGCTGACGCCGAGTTTTTTGCCGTGGGCGGTGGGCAGGCGTTCGATGGACCGCAAGCGATCGCCGTCGTCGTAGGTGTAATCCTGCCGCGCATCGGCGTTGAGTTTGGCCAACAGCCGGCCGATGGTGTCGCGCTCGAATTCGGTGTGGCGCTGTGGCCGTTCGGCGCGTTCACCGTAGCCGATTTCGTCGACCCGCGTCAGGTGCCCGCCGGTGTTGTAGCTGAATCGACGGGTCAGGTTGTCGATGCGTTTTTCTTCGACCAAGCGGTCGGATGCGTCGTAGGCAAACTGGTAGGCGGCGTTGTTTTCGTTGACCAGCGCGGTCAGGCGGATGGCCTGGTCGTATTCGTAGCGGATGCGCTGGCCTTTGGCGTCCTGGCGGCTGCTTGGCAGGCCGCGAGCGGTGCGCAGCAGGCGCGTGGTCTGGCCTTTGCCGTCGGTGTGCGTCAGCACCTGGCCGAGGGCGTTGTAGGTAAACGACTCGGCGCTGCCGTCCGGGTGCTGGATGCGCAGCACTTCGCCGTCGGGTTTGCGTTCCAGGGTGGTGGTCTGGTTCAGGGCATCGGTGACGGCGATCAGGTGATGGCGTTCGTCGAAACGGTAATGGGTGTTTTTGCCCGAGCAATCCTGGAAGCGCGGGAGGTAATGACCGTCTTCGGACCAGTAACAATAGGCGCTCTCATGATTCCTGATTAGTTATCTAAGATCAATAAAAAAACTGCATTCGAAAAAGCATAGAATGAGTGGCTGACGAGCTATTTCAGCCACTCCAACAATGAGATTTTAAAGAACTATTTCAAACTAAAATAGTCACATAAAAACACTCCACCACACTAACAAAACGCAACACCCTATATCTCAGGCAAAACAAACAAGCAACATCATTTACAATCTTATCGAATCTTCAAGTTGATTATTTCTCTCCTCTGACGGAGAGAAAGCCAGCTCCAAAACAGTTCCCGTTTTTTTATACTTCAGCAAATAATTCCCCGGATTGAAACTCACGACAGATCCTTGAATAGCGTCTGACCCGTCAGGCTCCAGATCACCACCGGTCGTATCTTCTCCTGCGCCAATAAATACCTGGCCCGATGGAAATACAAGATGTAGAGCCCCAAAGCCCTCAGCAATGTCTTCGACGATAATTATCCTATAACTACCGTCTTGTCCCACCCCCAAAAAAGCTATGTTTCCATCATTTACCTCTTGGACTTCGTCCTTGATAATACTCCACCAGTCTGGCGTATCAGAGATCCTGTGTTTTATAGCTGCGAGATCAAATACTGCGATGGTTGCAGTATCTGTATTAAAAGAAAATTCTTGAATCATAAGCCATCTCGATCAAAAACCATTAAACAAAGTCTAACCCAGCTGATGAAGAACTAAAAAAACCATTATTTATATCCTTAATAAAATCTGGATTACCGGATACGTACCCAATAACTAAATCATAAAACTCACTAAAGCTTCCAGAGACAAGAAACAAATTCCCACAATCACTCCGCAATGGAATGTCAAAATTATTATTTGAGTCGGATTCATGAAGGTGAGTTCTATCCCAATAATAAACCCCTTGTTCCCCCCGCTTGCCAATCATCACGTAGGGATTTCCTCCTCCATCCTCCCCAATAGCTACAGCCTCCTTGAGGAAATCGAGCTCATCAATAAATTCCTTATTAAAACAAACCACATCATTGCAGTCTTCTTCAGGCAGGAACCCAAAAAAACGATCAAAACTTATAGCACCTTCATCAACAGCGCTTAATGGTATCTGCACGTATTCAGGAGCTGTCAAGTAAAAGCCGTTCATTCTAGACAAGAAATTCCTATATTCAACTGAAAAAACCCTATTAAGCTCCATCTCAATATAATCGACATCAGCTGACTTCAGACCTGGCTGATATACTATTGGCATATCCTACCTCAGCATGTGGGCTTCAGTGCCATCTTTGGCGTCCTCTGCTTCGAAAGCGTTCAATCAATACAAAAGTCCCAATCATCTGTTGTAGCATCACTTGAAAGCACTGGAAGACTTTCAACAAGTTTAAACTCCAACTCGTAACCTAGCGAAACAAATGGTCCACTCAGCCCCTTAAATCCGCTAATGCTCAACGCATATAAGCCACTTAGTACATCCAAATAATCATTGTTCCCAAGACTTTCAGTATACGTATTTCTATAACCTATAAAAAAAGCACTATCCCAATCCATCAAGGCATTTAAATCAGCAACAACAACCAAACCAGACACAACTCTTAGCGGGATACCCGAATAACAAAATGCTCTCTCTGCACCATTAAAACTCGACTTCAGGCCTTCCCCTTTTAGAAAAATGCTGTATTCCATTTCAGGGATTTGATATAGAGGGAAAAGCACCCCATTTTCTATTGCGCTTATTCCAATCTCTTCATTATTAAGAAAATAATCGAACAAATCATTAGATTCTATGCCATTACTTTCAACAAAATTATTTAATACAGCCGGGTCAAAAACAACAATCCCAGGCTCAATTATTTTAATTTTTGCTATACTTCTTACCCACACCCTTCCGTAATTTTTAAAGTTGAAGGCTTTACCGATAGACTTATTCAGCGTATCACCTAATGTGACATCTTTAGCAAGCACGTCCTTTCTAAACATTATTCGCGCCTCTTTTTGAAAGAGTTTCAGGCTTTGCTTAGCTACCGGTTCTTCGGGAGCGCCGAAACCATTTACTAATCGGCACGCCTTGTTTTTTATGATCCAACTTTTTGGCTATCTCGGAAGCGACAGTAATAAAAAACAATAATCTTCAAACCCTTGCAGGCAGATTAAACTTTAAATATCGATTTCCGACTCATCTTTTAATCCTTTAACAAATATCTCAAACGAACTTGCAAGCCATCGATATGCCTTAGCATGATTGGCGGTAAAACTACTTGCCGGATCAAATGAATCAGTCGCATAAAAACATACATTACCTTCAGTCAAATCCAGGCAAAAAAAGTTACCTCCATCGTCGATGGCAAAGGGCAGCAAGGTCTGCGGGATAACGGCTTTTGAAGTCATGGCAACATAGCACCCGCCTAAAAATCTTGTGTCTGCAGCGTCGTCCACACCCGACACTGCAACTGATTTGAATTTTTTCACTCTTATAGGTTCGTATTCGTCACCGCTGTCCCACCAATCTTTATCGGATACTCCGCCATTTTGCTCCAGATAAAAATCTTTAAAAAATTCTGGCAATGGGTGTCCAATATCACTTTCCAACAACTCCAAATCAGACATACAAACAGTCGGCTCGGATTTAGACAGTTTAATTAAAGTCATTTTTAATTCCTATTTAACAAGTCGATGAAGCAGTCTTAGGTGCGCGCCCGTTGAGCCATCCCTTAGATTGAGATACGCCTACAGCATCAGCGGTACCATATGCCCCGGAAGGCAAACCGAAGTGTTTTTCGAACTGAGAAACTGAACCACCATGTGGGAAGGTAGCTTCGTGTGCTGTTGTTTTCACTAACTGCATGGTGGTCTTACCTGTTTTTGGGTCAAAATCATCAACATGGTGCCACGTATAGTCGTCAGCTGCGGAAGCCTTAATGCCTGCCTCTTTATAGGCCTGAGTGAAATCCCGCCCCCTTGCTCCTTGCATCGTGATTGTCACAATGTTTTTTTGACTACCCGAAACGGGGAATAAATCGGGAGACCCAGTGAAATCTACCCCCTTGTATGCCCAGCCCAAAGGGTCAACCCATGTATTAGCATTAGGTGCATATCGGTAGAGATTAATTCCCCCATCCAAGCCAATCGGATCCTGCGTAACGAACCGCCCCACCTCCGGATCGTAATACCGAAACGTGTTGTAGTGCAGCCCCGTCTCGTCGTCGAAATACTGCCCCTGAAAGCGCAGATTCTGCTCGACCTCATTCACTTCTAGCTTTTCTACCGACCCCCACGCCTTATACGTCGCCTGCCAGACGATCTGCCCTTCCCGGTCAGTCATCTCCAACGGCGTACCAATCTGATCGGTGTGGAAATAGTAAAGCTTCTGCTCCCCGCCCTCGGCCTGATCCACCCGCGCCAACGGCGCATAACTACCCGGCTCGTAAACGTACAGGCTGCTCTGCCCCGGCGTTTCCTCGCGCAGCATGCGCAGACCTTGCCACAGGAAAATCTTCTGTTCGGTGACGCCGTTGACTTCTGACACCTTGGCCACACGACGTCCCAGGCTGTCGTAACGATAAGCGCCGGTACTTTCCAGCTTGCCGTTGACCAGCGTTTCAGCCTTAACCAGCCGATTCTCACCGTCATAACTGAACGTCTGCAGCTTGTTCATGCCGCTGCGCTTTTCAATCAGGTTGCCCCACGCATCGTAGGTGTATTCCTGATCCCGCCACTGCTTGAGCCGGTTGTCTTTGACGTGATCGAACTGGCTGGTGTTGAAGTTCAGCCGGTTCGCCGCCGCGTCGTAGCGGAACTCTTCACTGTCCACCAACTTGCCGGTGTCACGGCTGTGCAGTTGGCCGTTGGCTTCGTAGTCGTACTTGATCTCGCCGCGCAACTTGTCGAGGGTGCGGGTCAGTTCGCCGGCCGGGTCGTAGTGGTGACGGCGGTGGATCGGGTTGTAGGCGTGCTCCACCAGCAGTTCGGGCTGGATGCCGGGGTTGTGCAGTTGCGAGAGTTTTTCCGCCGGCAGGGTCGAGGCGAATTGCCAGGCCTTGCGGCCCATGGCGTCGTAGCCGAAACAACTGGTGAGCTGCCCTTGGGTGCGCAGGACTTCGCGATGCAGGTCGTCGCGTTCCATATCGCTGATGAGCTGGCCGTCGAGGTTGAGTTGGTGCAGGTGGCCACTGCCGTAATACAGGTGATTCAGGTGTTGGCCGGTGGGCAGGGTCAGCGTGCTCAGGTTGCTCAGCGGATCGTAGTCGTAGGACAAGGCACCTTGCGGCGTGGTCTCTTTGATCAGGCGGCCCAGCAGGTCGTAGGTGAAGTCGAGTGTCTCTTCGCTGACGCCGAGTTTTTTGCCGTGGGCAGTGGGCAGGCGTTCGATGGACCGCAAGCGATCGCCGTCGTCGTAGGTGTAATCCTGCCGCGCATCGGCGTTGAGTTTGGCCAGCAATCGGCCGATGGTGTCGCGCTCGAATTCGGTGTGGCGCTGTGGCCGTTCGGCGCGTTCGCCGTAGCCGATTTCGTCGACCCGCGTCAGGTGCCCGCCGAGGTTGTAGCTGAATCGACGGGTCAGGTTGTCGATGCGTTTTTCTTCGACCAAGCGGTCGGATGCGTCGTAGGCAAACTGGTACGCCGCGTTGTTTTCGTTGACCAGCGCGGTCAGGCGGATGGCCTGGTCGTATTCGTAGCGGATGCGCTGGCCTTTGGCGTCCTGGCGGCTGCTCGGCAGGCCGCGAGCGGTGCGCAGCAGGCGCGTGGTCTGGCCTTTGCCGTTGGTGTGCGTCAGCACCTGGCCGAGGGCGTTGTAGGTAAACGACTCGGCGCTGCCGTCCGGGTGCTGAATACGCAGCACTTCGCCGTCGGGTTTGCGTTCCAGGGTGGTGGTTTGGTTCAGGGCATCCGTGACGGCAATTAGGTGATGGCGTTCGTCGAAGCGGTAATGAGTGTTTTTGCCCGAGCAATCCTGGAAGCGCTCGACCTGGGCCAGGGTGTTCCACCACAGGTATTTGGACTTTTGGGTGGCGTCGATGACGGTGTGCGGCAAGCCGTCATCGCTGTTGAGGTATTCGGTTTTGTTGCCCAATGCATCGACTTCGGCGATGAGGTTGCCTTTGGCGTCGTAGCGGGCTTTCCAGGTGCTGCCGTCGGGATAATCGACCTGTGTGACCAGCGTGGTCAGGTGGTGATACTGGTACTTGATCTTGCGTCCGAGCGGATCGGTTTCTTCGACCAGTCGCGCGTACTCGTCGTACTTGAGCTTGACCGTATTGCCGTCTGGCAGCGTCAGACCGGTCATGTTGCCGCTGTCGTCGATGTCGATGACGTAGTGCTCGCCACCGAAGTCGCGACTGGCGGTGACGCGATGATCGTCGTTGTAGTGAATTTCAGCTTCGCGCCCGAGCACATCGGTGACCCAAGTGGTGCGGGCCGTCACGTCGTAGCGGAAATGAAAATGTTCGCCATCGCTGGTCCAGTGTTCCACCACGCGGGGCTGCTCACCGATGGTTTCCCAGCGGTAATTACACGTCAGACCCAGAGCGTTGCTGTGGCTGGCCATGACGCCGTCGACGTAGCTGAAGCGCCGGACCGAATCGCTGTTGCGATTGATCACCTCGATGAGCTGGCCGTTGTCGTCGTAGCGATACTGCACCAGTGTCTCGACGGCCTGGTTATCGACGATACGTTTGACATCGGTCAGGCGACCCAGTGGGTTGTCGTAATGCAGATGAACACGTACGCCGCCGGTGGCGCTGATGTCGGTGAGCGTGCCTTCGACCGTGTGGGTGAAATGCAGGAAATGGCCGAGGGCGTTTTCGATGCGTTGCAGCGGTACGGGGACGTTATCGTCCGGTACTTCGCCGAAGTAGAAGAAGATGTTGTCGAGGGTTTGCAGCAGGTAGTGACCGCCTTCGGTGCAGACCAGATAGACCTGTTCGTGCGGATTGTAGATGCGCTCGCCGGGCTGGATGTCTACGAAGGGCACCGTGCGACCTTGATTGTCGGTCAGGTAAACGAAGCTGCCACTGCGGCGCAAACTTTGTTCCCAAAGCAACACCCAGCCCTTGCCGAGCACACTGTCGACGGTCAGGTCGCTGGCGTAGAAGCGTGACCAGTCGATGGGCATCAGGCCTGGGAGACTGAAATCAGTTTCGTCAGGGATGACCTTGCGGCCGCTGGTGGCATCGACAGGGTTGCCGACCAGACCGCCGACTGCACGCTCGATAGCCGGTCCTACGACGTAGCGACTGGCAACCTCACCCGCGACGAAGCCGGCGGTGAATTTCAACACGCAGGGCATGATGGCCTTCATGCCCGCCTGTGTTCCTGCCTTGATCAATTGAGCGATACCGCCCGCCGCACCAGCGACTGCCATGAGGATATCGACCGTGGTTCGTAACCACCCGGGGATCTCGTCGTCTACCGGCAGATAGCGGTGTGTGCCACCGCCAATGTAAACATCGCCCGAGCCGCTGGAAATCTTCGCACCGCAGGTGATCTTGTCGCCCTTGCGCGCCGCCGCCGTGCCATTGATGAAGACGTTGGTCGAGCCCTCCGCGACTTGCACCGGACCGGGATGCTTGTCGCAGGCGCCAATGCTTTTTTCGACATGGGCGGCCTTGCGGCTATTGATGAATACGTTGTCCGACGCGGAGACGATGGTTCCGGAGGGCGATGAAAACATACTGCCTATCGCCTCCCCTGCGGCAGTCAGCAGGCTACCTCCGACGCCTGCCAAAAGCCCCGCCAAAAGAGCCACCCCAAACCCACAGGTGAACGTCGCGATAGCGACCGTCGCAATCAATGCAATCCCGAGCGCGGCCCCAATCAGAAACCCATCCAGGGCACTGGTGTGGCCGATTTCATCGCCAAACCTTGCGGCTTCGAACATGACCGTTACTCCTGTTCGCTGGAGTCGGTCTTCGTGGCGCTTGGCTGGCGAGGCTGGAAGCTGGCCAGCAGGTCTGCCCAGTTCTGGTTCTGCTCACTGCTGAAGTCAGCCTGTGCGGTAGTGGAGAAGATGATTGCGCGGCCCGACTCGACCAGGAATGCCGCCTGACGCTGATAGAACGGGCGTCCGTCCGTCATGTAATACGCATCGATCTGGATGCCTTCAATCGGCGCAGTGCTGGAAAGCTCGACCGCCTTTTTGCCTAGCAAGGTATAGCCACGCAGTTTCGATGCGAGCATTTTTACCTGGCGGTCGACGTAGGCCTTGAGCGCCTCGGCGGGCAGCAGCATGTCCCTGGAGATGGTGATGCTCAACGGTGCAGGAACGCTCGCCCCCAGCACAAACATGTTTACCGTTCGGTCCTGAAAACCCTGCGGCAACGCGATGCTGCCTTCCTGCAATTCATAATCCATGTGATGTAAATTCCTGAAATCGAAAAGTGAGGTATCAGCGGGCCGCGAGGCCTTCAAGCATGCTGTCGAAATCCACCAGCCAAAGACTCAGCGCCGGCTTGGTCGGATCAATCACGCACGAAATATTGAGCCATTGCACTTCGTCACTCCCGGCAACAGGAACAATGGCGCCCACCAGGCGCCCGTGGCGTTCGGCGTGACCGATCTTGAAGTGGAAATCCAGGCACTTGGCGGCATTGCCTGCCACGCTGTATTCGCGCTGACGGATGATGCGTAACTCCGGATAAATCGTGCGAAACATCTGCACGGAGGCGTCGAACAGCTTTTCCAGGTTCTGGCCCTGCGCCATATCACGACGCTTGATCGTCAAGATGATTGGCTCGCCTTCGTGCTCGATAGTCGTCTGGATATCGCGGAAGTTGAAACCCGCAGGGAAAGCCAGATTGAAACCACCGAAATTGAAGCTGCTAGGCGTGCTTTGCAGGGCAACGACGGGCACGGGTTCCGGCTCGAGTTCTCGCTCAACGACCGGCGCGTTTTGCTGTTCAAGGCGCGCGGCTTCCTCCAGCGCAATACGCTTGGCGGAAATACGATCGTAAATACTGGTTCTGGTCATGGGCACAATTCCCTAGTCATTGACCCGAACCTCGGAGCCCGTGATCTGGGTAGTGCCAGTGCTGGTCGTGACGATCGTCTTGCCTTTGATCTCGATGCCATCCGGCGTGAGGGTAATGCTGCTGTCCCCCACCTGAAGAATGATGTGCTGCTTGGCGTTGACCTGAATGAACTGGTTGTCGACCTGAATCGTCAACGAACCTTCCTGGACATTCATCACCGTGTCTTTCTTGATCGTTTCGGTGTGCGTGCCACCGACCGTGATCGTGCGATTGCTGCCAACGCTGTGGATCTCGTCGACCTCGATCTCGGTGTCCATGTTGCGCTCGGCATGCACGATGACCTGCTCGGCCCCCGCCTTGTCTTCAAAGCGGAAAAAGTTCGCCGTACCACCATCGCCCTTCATCGACCGCGTCAAAAACCCGCTCTGCGTCTTGTTCGCCGGCAACGACCACGGTGGCATGTTTTGGCTGTTGTAGAGGCTGCCCATGATCAACGGACGATCAGGGTTGCCGTCGAGGAAGACCACCACGACTTCATCGCCTACACGAGGAATCTGAATGCTGCCGAAACCACCGCTGGCTCCGGACTGGGCGACGCGGACCCAGCAGGAGCTTTTGTCGTTGAACTCGCCGTAGCGGTCCCAGTGGAACTGCACTTTCACGCGGCCCATTTCGTCGGTGTATATTTCTTCGCCGGGCGGGCCGACGATGATGGCGGTTTGTGGGCCGGAAATCGCAGGCTTGACCAGGTCCATCTGTGGACGGAATTTGATCTTTTTCCGCACGCAATAAAATTTATTACCGTAGCCAGCCTGACTTCCCGAGGTGTAATTGTTACTGCCGCGGTGCTCGATGTTCATCACCAGGAACTGCCTGTCATCGGCAGAGCCAGCGTCATGCTCGTAATGCTGCGTCAGCTCAAACGTATTGCCTGGGCGCATAGCGCGACAGTTGCTTGACCCGACAAATGTCTTGCCTTTGAGCTCAAGCGCCTCAATGCGGTTACGTACCAGAAGTTCGCCATCTTCATACGTGCCGTGGGTGTACTGCCCCATGTAATCGAAGATTTCATACGACGGAACATCACCTTGTTGATTGAGGCTGTTCATCGTGACGGGAATCCGATTTCCCGGCTGTCGATAATCGAAGGTTTGCACCGAGATCTTTCCGGCCTGGAACTCCCGAGCGGAACTCCAGTGAGTGATGGAGTCAGAGTTTTCGGTCACTGATGCTGTGTGGAAGCGCACTTGCGGCTGCTCGGGCAGCGGCGTCAGAACGCTGGAGTCGTCCATGATGATGAGCGTGTGGCTGTCGGCCGTGTGCTCGAAGTAGAAGAACAACCCCTCTTGCTCAAGCAGTCGCATGACGAAGTGACTGTCGCTTTCGCGGTACTGAGTGATATAGCTGTGCGGCTTGAGTGTACGGCTGACGCGGAACTCGTATTTCGCGAGACCTTCATAACGACCAAATACCTTCCTGATCACCTGCTCTACGGTTTGATCCTGATAGATTTGAGAGTCATACCGCTGCGCAATCAAGCTCAACCATGAACCCACATAGGCTGAATAGCGCGACATGCCGCCATCACTGCCGTTGTTCCCGAAGCTCAGCACATGGCCGTTGATATAACGGCTACCGCCAGTAGCAAGCTCGATTTCAATCGTCGCGGCCTGGCCGATGGCAGACTTGAGTTTTACGCTCGCGTCAGCGGAAATCAGATCCAGCTGAAATCCGAAATCAGTCGATAAACCTTCACTCCCGGCAAAGGATTCAAGCAACAACTCCTGGCCGCCCTTGAGGGCCATGGTCAGCTTGAACATGCGCCTGTTCTGCGCCATAAACAGTGAGGAAAGATCCATCGCTTCAACTACTCCTTAACCGGTAACACGTCATCAGGCTTGAACGGCCTGCACGTAGTGATCATCGAAAATCAGGCACCCGGCGACTTGCGCCAGGAAGCGACACACTTGAACAATCTGCTCAACCACCAACGACTGCGCGCTTCGCGAATTTCGTCGATTTGCATGAAGGTGTAGGGGATGGGCATGGTTTTTTCTTGGATGCGGAGGGTTCGGAGGCCTCTAATGGAATGGCGCACTTTAATTAAAATCCATATAGAGATTAATGTGAGTATTAACGTACCGGCGACACCGCCAGCGGGTATACCTGCCGATTTAACAAAGACACTAGCCGCTAGCGTCGTCGCGCCAGCTAGCAATAATAAAGGATAAGTAGCGACAGAATTTTTAATTTTTTGCGGCCGAGGCTGAACTTTAATTCCATTATATTCAAAAGGATCAAATGACGCCTTAGTGTACGCTATGGAAAAATATACTAACAACACACAGAAGGCTGGTAGCACGCCTAAAACTACTGCTTCAACGCTTCCGAGGCCCAAACTGTTGACGGCCAAAAGATAAGCCGCACTACCGGCCATTAGAACGAACGAACCTAAAACCGAAACAAAAGCCGACGCCATATAAAAAGTAAATCTCTCACATGCGCAAATCAAGTAAGCAAACCAGCCAAGTTTAAAAATAAAAATGAAAATATAGACCTGCCAAAAAAATGGGGTCTTGGCTAAGCCTAGAATCATGGCGAAAGTCAATAAACTCAGTGATACCCATGCACCCTGCTTAAGACTCTTGAAGTCTAAAATCATTTGACTATCATCTCTTCAGGTAATTTTCGACATCTTTATCATAGCCATTGCTAACCATTATATATTGCGCAAGGAGACCGGCAGCGAAGCCGACAACCAAAACTACAGTTAATGGTGCAGCGGCCGCAAAAGCCGCGCCATAGAAGAGCGTAGCACCAGCGCCACCTAACATGCCCCCGGCTAACGAGGCCAGGTTCGTTGGTTGACTAGCGACAGATCTATTGTAAAAATCTTTAGGTGATGTAGCGTCTGATAAATCAATAGCCATCTGCGGGCCCACTGCCAAAAGCACCCCGACAGGGTTGCCAGTCATAACTTTCAGTTTTCCTGTCGCGCCACCGGCATGTAAATGCGCACGGCTCGCTAGTGACGCACGAGTATCACCTAGCGGGATATGAGCGACTGACTGCCCAACTTCACCAATTATCTTATAGTGTCGCGCTACAGCAGTTACAGGAATCTCGAAAAACAACTGACCTTTCTTGGAGATTATTTTAATACTGCCTTTGAACGTTTTACTAGCTGACTGAGCGCCGGGAGCTCCTCGACTATTGGCCCAAGCATTTAGCTTTGATTTCTGCTCAGCAGTTAGATCTAGAAGATCAGTTACCTTTCTGGCCTTAGCGACGGCCATTGCAGCACCCGCAGCACTGGCAATGGTCCCGGGCAAATTGCCCGCCGAAAACATGAGTGGCCCAATCTCTGGGATTTTTTCGGCGGCCTGTTGCAGAGATTGCAGCGCTTCGACTGACACATTCGCTGCGTACTTGAGTTTTTGCAGCAATTCACGTAGCAACAAAGCAGCGCTTTTGAACTCGTCAGGACTCATTTGCTCGTCGCGTGACGACAACTGATGCACCAAATACACCGCAGCCGTGTAATCATCGGTCGCGTATTCTCCGGCGAATTGCCCAGGCTGCATGTAGAAATCCATTGCGGACTCGCCTGCAAACCCCTGCTGCCCACGCCCTAGTAGGCCCGGCTGCCTGCGCTCACATCGCATGCTGGCCGAAGTGGGAGGTGTCAGAAAGTTACTCATGCGTGCTCCTTCACTGTCTGCCCGCTCAGACTCTGAACCGCGGCATCAATCGACCCAGTCGTGCTCCATAATTCGCACCTACGACGCAGATCGGTATCTTGCAATAGATGGCAATTTGACGGTGTCAGCAGCCTAGTGATGTCCATATTTCTGCATATATCCTTGGATTCGACCGGAATACCACCGCGCTGGAGTGACCAGTCGAGGTATTGGTGAACTACAATCGGGACGCCAAAATTAACGCTTCCAGCGAGACGTTCCTAACGCTTGCATCGCATCGAGCCGCACTACACCCCTAGAATTCTGTAGGGCATAGGCTATAGCCTTCCGCCAATCATTATGCTGGTGGCGGCAGCCGTGCGGCTCACCAGACTGAACCGCTGAGACAACGGACAAATGGGAAAGTGCCATCAGTGTTTCAAAAAAGAGAAACCGGTCACAGTTGCTTGGACGTACACCCAATCGTAAAGAGGAGACACCGCCGAGCCGATGGTGTCAACCTATCGGACGATCAGCTTTAGCATGCGTAGACGCAAATCTGGAATTTTGACACCCAAAGGACCGGGGTGAAACTTGGGGAGAATCATGCGCTAGCGGCACCAACGCCACCATCGGCCAGTCGGAGGAATCAAGCCGTCGCAAGCGTCCGTGTTTTACAAGACGATTAGGTTGGGACGCTTCTTCCCCCAAGGACAGTGATGTGTAAATGGATCTTTTAGCGAATGTGCCCATCTGGGCCGACGTCGAACGCAACCTCGATCAGAAATTCAGCGAACTGAACCAGGGCGTCCACGAGGGCTTGCAGAGCGCTCACGACAACTGGAACGGCTTTACCCGTCGCGTCGGCAATGGGGCGAGCCAAGCCTATGGCTACATAGGCGGCTACCGCATCGATGCGGTGAACCGAGCGTTCGCCCTCTCATACCCGATCATCCAGATGGACCTCAAGCGCAAATGGGCCTCGATCGAAATCGAGCAGATCCTTCCTGTGCTGCTGCAACTGGTCAAAGAAGTGTCGATGATTCTGGGTGGCAGCGTTGCGGTTGGCACTATCGCCGGTGGTGCGGCAGGGGCCTTTGCGTTCGGGATTGGCGCAGCACCGGGAGCTGCCGCCGGGGCCGGTATCGGCCTGCAAGTCGGCAACTTGATTCTTATGGGACTGGGCTTGTCGGCCATCGCTGAGTATTTTTACGACGGCCTCCCCGCCTGCCTCTCCACGTTGCAGGAAGGCTTTGCCACTGCATGGCACGCCGAAGAAGGTGTGAAGCCCGCGGGCCTGGACCCTAGCGGCGGCTCTGCATCGCTGGTCCAGGAACGCACCGAACGCGCAGCGCGACAACTGGCCCGTGGCCAGGAGCAACTGGTGTTGCTGCTACTGACTGCCATTGTCACCTACCTGACACGCGGCCAGGCGAAAGCGGGTGTTGTTGGCGGCATGGAAAGCATCGCGACGAGAAGTGCCAAGCTTCGATCAGAGATTTCGAACAAGCCGTTAGCTGTATAGCTCACGAAAAACGAAAAACTACTTTTGGAGCATCCGGAGCTACAGATCAGAGGGGTCACGTCAGTTGAGAAGCTTGCGCGGGAAAATCAGATGCGCGAGTTTTACGCGAAGCAAGATACTGAATTCGTTTCCGTCGAAAATAAACGAAAGTTGGTGAAGACATTTGAGCCAAAGGGCTTAAGTAACCAGGAAATCCATAATTATCTCCAGAGCGCAGACGGGCAAAAATACATCGCCAAACTCGCACTGGCAGACCCTAATGCATCCTCTGCAAGTCTCTTAGAGAGAGCCTTTAGCCAAGTGGCGTCAGTAAGTACGGTACCCGTAACCACTAGCATAACAACGCCGCTTGTGAAAATCGTACCGGTGGGTGAAAAAGGCATTTCCGACTACTCACCATTTTTCACTACCATGGAAGAATTGCAGGCGGCAGCTAAGTCAGATAAAACGCTAGCAGATGCTCTCGGTTTGCCGGTCATCAGCGAAAATTCCAGATATTCTATTTTTGAAATTAAGCCACTTGCGCCTACTGAGGTTTTCGTTAGCAAGGTCGCGCCAACGGTAGAATTTGGGGGTAGAATCACGAGAACGGGAGAGGCGGCTCAGTATCTAGTGCCTAATCGGCAAGAGTGGTCTGCAGCAAAGCTTATTGGCGAAATCGCAAACTAGGAATTAGCGATGGATATTCTAGCGTTAAAACAGACCGCGATCGAATTGCGAAAACAACTTGAATTGTATAAAGAAAAAGAACCGGCAGCGCTGACCTTGTATGAACAGATGGAATATTTGATAGCCGCAGCTGAGCGTGGTGAAATCAACACCCAAGTTGAAGCAAGGGATATACCAGGCCATCGCATCATGGATGAGTCAAACCTTCGGAAGTATCGGGAGCTTTCGGATGCTTACAGCAATTTTTATGTTGAACTTATCGATGGCCGTGGCTCGGACACGCTTAAAATGATAGAAGAAATCATGAAAAAAGTCAGACAGTAAAATAGCTGGCCTTGCAAAATGATCGGCAATCAGGAAGTGCGTATTCAGGCAGACGGCAGATGAAAGGCGTCAGTGTGAGCAGCGAACTACTGATAGAAAAGACGCTTACGCTACGGGACGCTGTGTCGACTCAAGTCGCAGATGGAAGAACATTTCAGGAAGACATTGGCCACAGCCCGGCACTCGGAGGAAGGAATCAAACCTTCTGGCCTGAAGGGCGGGTAAAAGGAAGGCTTTAAGCTAATCAGCTCAGGTGAATGATGAAACCTTTGACCCCACTCGAATACGTCGACAAAGCCCTTGCCATTACCATCGATCGACGTGATGGCTGCCCACAGTTTCCTGTTTATACATCGATCATAAACCAGCTTATGTACGTTAGGTCGGTATTTGATGGAACCGAACAGGACAAGTCCAGACTGCACGATCTGACACTGGGAGCTATTGGTGCAAAAGAGTTTGAAGACACCGATGCCGAACTGGCAAGGGTGCTGATGGATGTCTACTACATAGCTGAGCAATCGGCAAATGGGCTAAAAATAGTATTACCGAAATGATTGGAGGCGAATCGCCAACCCGGCGCTGGCTTAAGGTGGACTATCACGAACTTTAAAGCGCTTACACCAACTTCCATATTTAAATAATAGGTAGCCGAGATTGGGACGCCCATTAACTTTTCAAAGAAAAATTGAGTAAAACGTGAAGCGAATCGAGTGCTCTCGAATTGACTAGGGAAATCATGACAAATTCAAAGTACATAGACTTGCTGATTGAGTTCAAAGAAACTCCACACAACGAACATTGTAGAAACTTTGATCCAGGTATAAATGCAATAATTCGAATTCTGTCTGAAAACCCTCTTTCTGACAGTAACGAGTGGCGCGAAGCAACATCCATGTATAGAACAATGACAGGAACCAAATCAGGATTCTCTGACGTCTATATTGATAGGGATACCGTTGAGCAACGAGTCGTAGATAACGCACGACTGGACGCAATTCGAAAGGTGTTATGGGATACGTCTGATCGGAGCTGAAATCTTCACGACGACGCCCAAGTTGCCCAGAATGAAAGTATCTTTGAGAGCACACCAAACGGGAGAGAGCCCATGATCGATTTAAGAAGCTCAAACGAAACACTCTCCAAATACACTGAGCGTTACGACCATCTCCTTCCACCTCCATCTCCTGAGCTGCGTCAGCGCATGGATTTCATGTTGCAGCCGGACGCCCCCAAGTTGGCAAACAAGAAGCCTGGCTGGCTGTCTTCCAGACCTTGCACCCTAACTGAAGAACAGGCGCTGGACAGAGCAAAGGGTTGCCTGCTTGGGCTAGCGATCGGCGACGCAGTGGGTACAACGCTGGAGTTTCTGCCCCGTGATCGAGAGCATGTTAATGACATGGTCGGAGGTGGTCCCTTCAAGCTAAAACCGGGAGAGTGGACTGACGATACGAGCATGGCGCTGGCCCTCGCAGACACTTACGTAGCAAACAATAATTTCGATTTCCTCGATTACACACAACGGCTTTGTCGCTGGTATAAAAATGGCGAAAACAGCCATAACGGAAAATGTTTTGACATTGGCAATACCACTCGCACCGCACTGGAAGGACTACTGGCCCATGGTGTTGACTGGTACGGCAACGATCACCCCTCCACAGCTGGCAATGGAACAATCATCAGACTGGCACCCACCGCCATCTTCCGCCGCCACTCTTTGTCCGGCACTTGGCGAGAAAGCTCGGCGCAAAGCCGTTGCACTCACCGGGCTGTAGAGGCGGTAAATTGCTGCGAACTGCTTGGCGCTCAATTGCACCTGGCCCTCAATGGGGCGGACAAAGAAGAAACCTTGTCGCCAATGGTTCGTGCTTTGTATCCCCGCACCTTGATCATCAACGCTGGCGAATACAAACAAAAAAACCGCGATCAAATACGTTCCTCTGGTTACGTCATCGATACGCTGGAAGCAGCTCTGTGGGCAGTCTGGAACACAGACAGTTTCAAGGATGCGATCCTGCTGGCTGCCAATCTGGCGGATGATGCCGACAGCGTGGCAGCTACGGCCGGCCAGATAGCCGGGGCGCTGTACGGGGTGACGGGAATGCCCGAAGAATGGGTCAAAACGATTGCTTGGTCAGAACATATACAACACCTGGCGCAACAGTTATTCGAAAGCGCCCCACTCCATGACGACATGGACGAAGTGATTTATGGGAATCGATGAAGCGACACTGAAAATCAGAATATAAGGTGGACACGTTCGTCCTGAGAACAGCAGCTCTGCTGTCGCGAGAAAAGCCGCCTAGGAAATCGGAATCAAGGATACGATGAAATTCAGTGACGCTTTCACAAGCCGTAAACACATGTTCTCTTTAGGAGTCGAAGAGACTACAGGCCGCTTTTACGTGTCGATTCCAGTGAGCAACGGCATGGTTGGCTACGAGGAATATTACGAAATAGATCGCGCAAGCTTCGAACTTTTTCAAGAAGACATTGATGCCGCAGTGGATTTCGCTATGAAATGCCGTCGCCGAGAACTGGACGAGTTGCTCATTGAGAAGCCTGGAACTAACAGAGGCTCGGCTATTTAATATACAGATAGAAGCGGATATGGATTAATAACGTTGGTTGGACCGCAGAAGGCTTCCCCATGTCAAAACTACTGCATCATTTGAAAGCTCTTTTCAGGCAAAAGACTGGTTTTCTTCTCGCCCCCCACCGAGAAGGTTGTTGATGAAGCCCCCTTGACCGAGTTGGCCAAGGCACCTTCCCTAGTGGAGAGGAATCTGTCCTGGCTACCGATCAATCGTGAAGCGGAGGTATTTGTCCCGCTAATGCCCCCCGCCTGTCCGGACCTGACGCTTGTGGATGCTCTCCTATTGCAGCGCTATCGGGTATTCGTCATAGCGAATGACTCGGCCGGTTTGACATCAGAGACGACGATAAACCGCGATACAGCCAGCCAACTGGCCGCTGACTTGTACAAGCAAGGGGAAAAGCTTGGCTATTGTCGAGGCACTGAATCCTCGTTTGAAATCTATTGGCTCTTGCAATGTGCTGCCATCGTTTCGCTACTGACTCATGGAGCACAATCGGAACAATTCCTTAGCGATAGAAAACACGTTGATTATTATTGGGACGATGACTTGACCAGAGAGCAGGTTCAAATGTTTGATGATTACGTCGCGTCACGCTCAAAACGCTGGAGCTCGGAGGGACCACCTCCTTAAGACTCCAATAACTGCCCTGGATTATCGCTAGAGGTAAAGAGATGACCGAAACGTGGCTTCGTGTTGAAAACGGAACCCTATGGATAGCCGGTCAACCCATTTCCCTGCCTCACCCCGTCAAAGAGGCCCTTCAACACAACAACAGGCTTTTGATTCTGGTAGAGCCCGCGCCCGATGTGATTTTCAATAGAAACGTCTTCGCACTGTCAATGCACGGTGAATTGCTCTGGCAAATCGAAGAAAGCCCCCATGGCACGGAAGTCGACAAGCCCTACATGAACCTCTTCTGCGACAAAAATGCGGTGATTGCCGGTAACTGGAATGGCGTCAGCTACTGGGTCGACTTGCACAATGGCACCGTCAGCGTTGCTGCTTTTGAAAAATAGGACGCCGCTCACTCAATGGCTGACAACCTCAGCGGCTGTCGGCCGTGTGCTCGAAGTAGAAGAACAACCCTTCTTGCTCAAGCAGCCGCATGACGAAGTGACTGTCGCTTTCGCGGTACTGAGTGATATAGCTGTGCGGCTTGAGTGTACGGCTGACGCGGAGCTCGTATTTCGCGAGACCTTCATAACGACCAAATACCTTCCTGATCACCTGCTCTACGGTTTGATCCTGATAGATTTGAGAGTCATACCGCTGCGCAATCAAGCTCAACCATGAACCCATATAGGCTGAATAGCGCGACATGCCGCCATCACTGCCGTTGTTCCCGAAGCTCAGCACATGGCCGTTGATATAACGGCTACCGCCAGTAGCAAGTTCGATTTCAATCGTCGCGGCCTGGCCGATGGCAGACTTGAGTTTTACGCTCGTGTCTTCGGAAATCAGATCCAGCTGAAATCCGAAATCAGTCGATAAACCTTCACTCCCGGCAAAGGATTCAAGCAACAACTCCTGGCCGCCCTTGAGGGCCATGGTCAGCTTGAACATGCGCCTGTTCTACGCCAAAAACAGTGAGGAAAGATCCATCGCTTCAACTACTCCTTAACCGGTAATACGTCATCAGGCTTGAACGGCCTGCAAGTAGTGATCATCGAAAATCAGGCACCCGGCGACTTGCGCCAGGAAGCGACCCACTTGAACAATCTGCTCAACCACCAACGACTGCGCGCTTCGCGAATGTCGTCGATTTGCATGAAGGTGTACGGGGTGGGCATGGTTTTTTCTTGGATGCGGAGGGTGCGCAGGCCTCTGATTATGTGGCGTGCGTAGAATAATATTGTGACGGAAACAGCTAGCATCCCAAACAGGACAACCATACCGGTAGTGAGGAAGCCGGCTGTTTTAGTAAAAATACTTGCCGCCAAGGTGGTTGCGCCAGCCACCAAAAGAGGGCTATATGCGGCCGATGTTTTTTGCTTGTTTTGCGGACGTGGCTGGACCTTGATCCCATCATATTCGAATGGGTGAAATGACGATTTGCCATTTGCCAAGACCAAATATGTTAGCAATGTAACGCTCATTGGAAAAAGCCCTACCATGAGGGCAGCAATACTTGCCTTTCCCCAGAAACTTGCACCAATCATATAGGCTGCCGTACAGGCCATATAGGAAAATGTGCCTACGACCGCAACAAGTATCCAAGTCAAATAAAAAGTAATTCTCTCACATACATAGACAAGATATATAGTACACATGAATGCAAGCAGCGACATAATAAAAAATGCCGGCCAAAAATACTTTAAATTTGAAGGCCCAAATACCATAAAAAAAACCAAGAACCAAAAAAAACCCCAACTAATTCTCTTAATATTCTGGGAATCGATCATTCATCATCCTCAATCTTCAACGCGTCGCTGACCGTCTTCATCGATTGCCTTCCTGCTGAGCTGAAAAAATCAGGCATCCGGCGACTTGCGCCAGGAAGCGACCCACTTGAACAATCTGCTCAACCACCAACGACTGCGCGCTTCGCGAATGTCGTCGATTTGCATGAAGGTGTAGGGGGTGGGCATGGTTTTTTCTTGGATGCGGAGGGTGCGCAGGCCTCTGATTATGTGGCGTGCGTGGAACAATAACGCGACCGAGAAAGCCAGCAGCCCAAACATCGCAACCATCCCAGCAGTGAGGGTGCCGGCTGCTTTGGTAAAAATACTTGCTGCCAAAGTGGTTGCGCCAGCCACCAAGAGAGGGCTATACGCGGTCGATGTTTTTTGCTTTTCTTGCGGACGGGGCTGCACCTTGATTCCATCATATTCGAATGGGTGAAATGACGATTTGCCATTTGCCAGGACCAAATACGTCAACGACACGATCCCTATTGGAACAGGCCACATCATGAGGGCAGCAATACTTGTCTTACCCCAGAACCTCGCAGCGACCAAATCAGCCGAGGTGGAGGCTAATAAACAGAAGAGGCTAACGACCGTAATGAGTATCGAAGTCATGTACAGAGTAAATTTTTCACACGCATAGACAAGATACAAGGTCCATATAAATGCAGATAAAGACACGACGAAATATGCAGGCCAAAAATACTTAAACCCGGAAGGACCAAAGGCGAACAACAAAACAAAAAGACCGAATAAAAACCATGTAAATTTTTTTAGCTTATCTGAGTCAATCATTATGGATTCTCAATCTTCATCGCGTTGCCAATCACATTATCCACCCCGAACTCAACCATCGCCCACTGCACCACCAAACCTGCAACGAATCCAACGGCTACTACCACAACTAATGGCGCTGCTGGAACCGCAAACAGAGCAGCGGCGCCTGCCAAAGCGTACCCGGAACCGACGCCTACAGCAGCCGATACGATATTACTGGGCTGGCTGTAAACAGACTAATCTTCCTCGCACATAGTGTTGTGATATGAAAAGCATTAGCAAAATCTCTTCAATCATCGTCCAGACGACCGACTTACTGCGCAAGTTCGGCAGCCCTGAATGGGCGGACAAACTCGAAAAATGCAGACTTGCCCTGCCCCATGACGCGCTATCTCAAATCGTATCGCTTTACGGTGGATCAGGCTCGATCAATGACCTCGTTCTGTACGAGCAGGCAAAACCCTTGTTGGACGAGAACAACAAACTGCATGCGCTGCTAGCAGAACTCTATGACGTATGCGTCGGTAGTCATTAATCCACTTGCTCAAACCGCTGCTGCAACAAATGCCGCGCCGTCCCTGCGTTCAGGTACGTGCCAATCAGTTCCGCCAGCTCCTTCTCCTTGAGTTTTTTGTCGTCGCGACAGAACTGCATCAGTTGCAACTGGACCCAGCGTTTTTTCTTGTCGAGCTTCACATCAGGGGCAAAGAACGAGCGCGAGGCCAGTTCTGGCATGGGCGCGTCGTCTTCGAGCAATAGGTTCAAATGCAGCCCCTGCCCCACTCGCAGGCCGAAATCGGCGATGTGCTGGATCGGCAGCGGTTTCTTGAGGTTGGCGAAAACGAATTGATCGGGGGTCAGCAGTAACGCGGTCTTGTCCGCTCGCATGAGCATGCGCAGCGAGAACGGCAGCACGCACGCCATCAGGCAAGCGAGCATGCCGCCCGTCACCAGTATCACGCCCTTCTTGCTCCCTACAGCCTCCGGGAACAGTAGCGGCCACATCAGCAGACCCAGGCCCAGCAACATCAGCATGGCGAAGCAAACCAGGGTGATCCAGCCGCGCAAGCGCGCACCTTCGTGCAGCCGGACTTCTTCTGTGGCTTGGCTGGCATGGCTGCGCAGCTCTTCAACTGCCGCCGCATCTTGTGTCACGTAGTGGCCGAGAAAGTCCTCGGTAACGCGGATGCGCAATGCCTGGGGATCGGCAAAATACTGATCCATCGCGGCGCAGGCTTGTGCGGCGACGATGGGTCGGGTGCCGCGGCTCACAGCCTCTTCGACCGTTACCTGCAACGACGCCAAGCGCTCGCCATTGGAGGGGTGAGTGTCCGACGGATGCGGCAGCCGGGTTTCCATTTCTTCGTCAGGCAAGGTCAGCGTCAGAGCGGCCAATTCATGCAACACGCTGGTCGGCAGGTCGCGGGTGAGGTCATGATCCGCCGGATGAGTCGCCTGGCTAACATGCGTATCCACGCGCTCTTGCAACAGCGGGTCGATGGCAGAGATCCGTACCAGCGCCGATGCGGCGGCGATATTTCCGGCCAACGTTGCGCCTGCGGCGTCCGCAGCCAGTTCCCGTACGCGGCTCCAGTGGTTCACCGCGTGATCGAAACTTTCCATGAAGTACATGCCGAGCATGAAGGCCGGACGCAAGATCGAGCGTTGCAGCAGGTCGCTTTCCAGCATGGTTACGGCAATCAGCCCCAGACTGCGGCCGATGCCGTCGTAGATCGGCACGAAGCGCAGGCTGTACTCGGTATCGTCGCCAGCGAAATGCGCCAGTTCGTGCCCGATCACCGCGCTGGTTTCCGCAACGTCGAGCAACCCCAGGTACATCATCGGTATGTGCAGGGTTCGGCCTTTGAGCGCGGTACCTGAGGGCAACAGATCGACGTCGCTGGACGTTACGTAGAAACCTTCGGTCATGCCCATGACGATGTGATCAGGCGCCAGTGCGCCGAGTTGATCCGCCAGATCGCGAACGTAGGCCCACAGCACCGGCGCTTGTTCTGGCGTGACCACCTGACCGAGAACGGGCATCGGCGTCGACTCAAACATGCGCAGCATGACGCGCAGTTGCTTGCCCATTTGCCAGATCGAATACAGGCAGCCCAGCATCACTGCTAAGGCGATACCCATCAGCTTGAATTCACCGGTAGACATTTTCCCTGCGTGCCAAATCCCCAGCGCTTCGAAGCCCAGGATGGCCGCGACCGCCGCGCCGATGGCGACGATATGGCCCACCAGAAGGTAAGGCAAAGTCCGGCTCACTTCAGTGAAGGTGCGCAGCAGTTGTTCACGGGACTGGTTCGCGCGTGATCCGGCCCAACGGAGCCAGATGAGACCCAAAACACCCGCCAGCGAGGCCAGCAGGCCAAGGACGACGACAGCCTTGGCCAGAACGGTCATCACTGCACTCAACGGTTGCAGAGTGCTGAGCACCTCTTCGGCTTCAGTGAGGCGAGTCAAGGCCAACGCTACACTGACCTGTTCATCGTCAATATTGACCGTGATCGAACGTGAGTCAGGTTGCGCGGCCAGCGATTCAAGTTGGGGACGAAGGTCGATCAGGTCAGCGTTGGTCCGGGCGAGTTCCGTTTCGGTCTCACTGCTGCGTTGCAGCTCCCAGATGCCAAACAAACCCAGGCAAAGCGGCAGGAGAATGAGGACAGCAATGAGCTTTAAGCTTTTCATGAGACACAGGCCCAATAAATGCGCCGCTCTACTGTCCTTTGCGAGCGCAAAATCCATTTAACAAACGCCCGAAGGCGTTTGCGCACTTGCACAGCCCGCCGCGAAAATTTCCTGGGACGTAGTTGTGCTGAGCGCGTTATACAGCGATACCAGCCCTATGTAACCCCACAATGGCGTCCTACAAACAGAACGGCGAGATAAACCTTTCCTTAGTCAAAATACTCTGCGTTGCCATCACTTCCCTGCGCAACAATCATCACTTTCCTCTGTTCTCATTTTTTGCCGAAGCTAAATAAAACTGTATTTGGTGAACCGGTTCACCTTTTTTCAATTTAATTTTTTTAAAAAATTGGATCCATAACCCTTCTCAAACCATTGAACCTGCTGGGTTTCAGAGGCTTCCGTCAGACAGATCCATCGAATAATGGCAAGCAGACATCATTGCGGCATGTATCAAAAACGAGAAAAAATCCCTTCCTCAGTGAACTTTTCCATTCGAGATGTTGCCATATACGACGTTGCTGGCCACTCGACATCCATATGCCAGCACCGTGTTCCTACAAATTCCTGGCAATGTGCATTTTCGATGTAGAAACATCGGCATCGCACTTTGTGAACAGGTGCTCAATTGAGAAATTCGTAGCTCTTCACGTTCTCCCTGAATAAAAACGGGAAGCGGTCGTGAAGCGTTCAAGGACGATATACCGATGACTCAGACGTTTGACGTTGAAGCACTGATCAAACTGCGAAGCCAGACCCGGGCCATTTCCGATGCGCTCAAGGCGCAGGCTTCGGATTACCTGTCGACCCTCGCATTGCTGATCCGTCCACAGACGTTTTTCGGTGAATACCTGCAAGGCGCGCAACGCAGCAGCGGCCGCGAAACCCAGCACCACTTCAAGGAGTTCAAGGAACTCTATGACCGCATCGGGTCGGCAGCGCCCTTTCAACTGGTCAATGAACTGGAAGTGCCCCTGAACCTGATCGGGACGACGCCGGAACTGTTTCCGCTGGAGTACGACAAGGTGCTCTCGCAAAGCGGCCAGACCATTCGCATCACCAGCCCCGTGCGCTGGGTGGTGGGTTTCAACTCATTCGACCTGGCGCGCTTTCGCACCGTCATCAAAGACCCCAATCGCAGCAGCGCCGAGTTGTACCGCTTCGTCGTGCACTACCTGGTGTTGTTCTACTGCCTGAGCCAGTCACCCGGCTTGGGTCGACTGTTTGGCGGCCTGCGCTTCCCCCTCAGTTTCGAACGCCTGAAAGACTTTGGCGACCTGCCCTTTTGCGTCATCGGCTCACCGGTGCGCTCGCAATTGCCGGATGAATCGGTTATCCGCAGCAGCACGCAGATCGCCGGCAATACCAGCTTCGAAGAGTTGGTGGGGCACGACAACATTGTTGAAATGAACGATGAAATCCGTCAGCGCCTTCTGCTGACGATCGAAGGAATGTAACGCGTCCGGCCACCCGTTGGCCGGAACGCAAATGACTTGCAGCGAATTGTTCGCACCAGGAGATCACGATGGCGAAGAAGGAAAGTACCCAGCACAAACTCGACCGCGTTCGCGCGCCTCGGGTCCATATCACCTACGACGTGGATATCGGTGACGCTCAGGAAAAGAAAGAGCTGCCCTTTGTCGTCGGTGTGCTGGGCGATTTCTCCGGCAACCCGCTGGAGCCGCTGCCGAAGCTCAAGGACCGCAAGTTCATTTTCATCGACCGCGACAATTTCAACGGCGTGCTCAAGGGCATCAAGCCGCGCCTGAGTTATCGGGTCGACAACACGCTGGCCAGGAACGGCACGCAGTTGGGCGTCGAGCTCAACTTCAACGCCCTCGAAGACTTCGAGCCGCAGAACGTGGTGAAGCAGGTCGAGCCGCTGCGCAAGCTGCTGGAAGTGCGTAACAAGCTGGCTGATCTGCGCAACAAGATGGGCGGCAACGACAAGCTCGAAGAGCTGCTCATGGACGTGTTGCAGAACACTGAGAAGTTGAAAACGCTGGGCAAGGAATTCGGCCGTGAAGCCGCCGTTCCAGCCACCGAAAGCAAAGAGTAGGAGCCTGAAGATGAACGATAAGCAAACCGTGACTCAACAGGACGGCGATCTGGTTGAAGTGGAAAACTTCGCCCCGCAATCCTCGCTGCTCGACAGCATCATTTCGCAAAGCCGTGTGGCGCGCTCCGAGACTGAGCGCACCCGCACACGTGACTTGATCGGCGAACTGGTCAGCCAGGTGCTCGAAGGCGAAATGACGCCGAGCAAAGACCTGATTGCCGTGCTTGATGCGCGCATCGCCGAAATCGACGCGATGCTCTCCGAGCAGATGAATGAAATCATGCATGCCCGCGAATTCCAGCAACTGGAAGCGTCGTGGCGTGGCCTGAAGTATCAGGTGGACCAGACCGAAACCAGCACCACGCTAAAGATTCACCTGCTCAATGCGTCGAAGAAAGACCTGGTGCGCGACCTCAAGTCCGCCTCCGAATTCGACCAGAGCGCGCTGTTCAAAAAGATCTACGAAGAAGAATACGGCACCTTCGGTGGTGCACCGTTCGGCATGTTGCTGGGTGACTACGAGTTCAATCGCAGCCCCGAAGACATGTACCTGCTCGAAGAGATTTCCCATGTCGCCGCAGCGGCTCACGCACCGTTCATCTCGGCGGCCTCGCCTGAGCTGTTCGGCTGGGATTCGTTTACCGACATGTCCGGCCCACGGGACCTGGCGAAGATTTTCGACACCGTCGAATACGCCAAGTGGAAGTCGTTCCGCGCCTCCGAAGACTCGCGTTATGTCGGTCTGACGTTGCCGCACGTGCTGGGTCGCCTGCCTTATGGCCCGGATACCACACCGGTTGAAGAATTCAACTTCGTGGAAAGCGTCGATGGCCGCGACCACAACAAATACCTGTGGATGAACGCTGCCTACGCGCTGGGCACTCGGGTCACCGACGCGTTCTCCCGTTACGGCTGGTGCGTGGCGATTCGCGGTGTCGAGGGTGGCGGTCTGGTGGAAGGCCTGCCGACGCACACGTTCAAAACCGATGACGGCGAAATCGCCCTCAAGTGCCCGACCGAAATCGCAATCACCGACCGTCGTGAAAAAGAGCTGTCGGACCTTGGCTTCATTCCGCTGGTGCACTGCAAGGGCACCGACTACGCCGCGTTCTTCGGTACTCAGTCGGCGCAGAAACAGAAGCACTACAACACCGACATCGCCAACGCCAACGCCCGGCTGTCCGCGCAGCTGCAATACATCTTCGCCACCTCGCGCATCGCGCACTACATGAAGGCGATCATGCGCGACAAGATCGGCAGCTTCGCGTCCCGCAAGGACGTCGAGATGTTCCTCAACAAGTGGCTGTCGAGCTACGTGCTGCTCGATGACACCGCCAGCCAGGAAGCCAAGGCCAAGTTCCCGTTGCGCGAAGCGCGGGCCGAAGTCTTCGAAGTTCCCGGCAAGCCAGGCGTGTACAAGGCCGTGACGTACCTGCGTCCGCATTACCAACTGGACGAGCTGACCGCTTCGTTGCGCCTGGTCGCCGAATTGCCGCAATCGACTCGCGGTTGATCCACCCCATTGCCAGGGAGGCAATATGAGTAGTCAACACAAGCTGTTGCCATCGTTGCTGGATCGATTGCTGGATGATCATCCGCATCAATCCATGGAAGCCTCATCGCAACGCTTGTGTTCGCTGGCCGATTACAAGGCCAGCATCGTTCGCGACCTCGAGGTACTGGTCAACACACGCCAGTCCCTGGTCGCCAACGAGCTGGAGGGTTTCGTCAATTTGAGCGGAACCATCCTCGACTACGGCATGCCGGATTTCACCAGCCGCAGCGTGCTTGATCCACAAGACCGCCTGTTGATTCAACGACAACTGGAGAAAGCGATCAGCGTCGGCGATCGACGGTTTCGCAGCGTAAAAGTCCAACTGCTCGCCCAACAAACCGGCCAACGCATGCTGACCTTCCGCGTGGACGCAGTATTGCGCCTGCAAGACATCACCCGTCAGGTGTCCTTCGACGCGGTGCTGCAGGTCAACACCCAGGAATACAAAGTGCAGAACCTCAACTGATGCTCGACGATCTGCTGCCCTATTACGAAAAGGAACTGTCGCACCTGCGCTTTTTAGGCCAGGAGTTCGCGAGCCAGTACCCGAAGATTGCTTCGCGGTTGCTCATCGAGGGCGATAACTGCGAAGACCCGCATACCGAGCGCTTGATCGAAGCCTTCTCGTTCCTGTCCGCTCGCGTGCACAAAAAACTCGACGATGAGCTGCCGGAAATCGTCGAGTCGTTTCTCGAAGTGCTGTACCCGCATTACCTGCGCCCTACCCCGTCGATGTCGATCGTCGAGTTCAACCTGGGCAAGCAGGAAAAAGTCACCGAAGCCTTCCGCGTCGCCCGGCACACCGAACTCAGCGCCAACCCGATTGACGGCGTGGTGTGTAAATTCCGCACCTGCTACCCGGTCGAACTGTGGCCGGTGGTAGTGCATCAGGCCTCGTTCATTGAAATGGAACGCTCGGCGTTCAACGGTCATAGCGCTGATCTGGTCGCGCGCCTGCGCATCGGCCTGACGGCGACCTCCGATGTGC
Source organism: Pseudomonas sp. NPDC086251 (assembly GCF_044746405.1). NCBI lineage: Bacteria > Pseudomonadati > Pseudomonadota > Gammaproteobacteria > Pseudomonadales > Pseudomonadaceae > Pseudomonas > Pseudomonas sp. NPDC086251. The sequence continues at coordinate 17,338 of NZ_JBIVBY010000026.1, read as the reverse complement.
CGTTCGGCAAGATGGAACTGGACAGCCTGCGTTTTTTCCTCGACGGCGAAAGCACCTTGATGCTGCAGCTCTACGAGTTGCTGTTCAACAACCTGGCCAAGGCCACATTGTCGTTCGAGGATGAGGGCCGAACCCGCGAGATCACCTTGCCGGCGAACGCGTTGAAAGCCGTGGGTTATGGCCGTGATGAAGGCTTGGTGGATTATTCGGAGCGCTCGTTCCTGGGTTATCGCTTGCTGCACGAGTACTTCACGTTCCCGGACAAGTTCATGTTCTTCGATCTGTCGGGTTTTGCGCGGCTGTTGGCGGGCAAGAACCTCGAGAAAATCGAGATCAATTTCTACTTTTCCGATTACGACCTGAGCGATCGCTTGGCGCGCCTGACGCAGAACATCGGGCGCAATAACTTCAAGCTCAACTGCACGCCGATCATCAACCTGTTCCGCCAGCAGGCCGAGCCGATCAAGTTGACTCACGCCCAGCACGAGTACGCCGTGACGCCGGATGTGCGCCTGCAAGGCTCGGCGGAAGTGGTGTCGATCGATCGTGTGCGGCGGGTGCGCAAAGTCGGCGGTGTCGATCAAGTCGGCACCTGTCATCCGTTCTTCGAACCGCGTGGCGATCAGGGTCCCGGCCAGAGCTTCTGGATCGCCCGCCGTCGGCCGGTGCAGTCGCGCCAGCGTGATGGCTCGGACGTGTTTATCCGGGTGGTGGATCGCGAACTGGAGTTGATCAATTCCAGCAACGACACCTTGAGCCTGCGCCTGACCTGCAGCAATCGTGACCTGCCGTTGATGCTGCCGTTCGGTGGCGAACGCGGCGACTTCAACATCCCCGGCAACTCGGTGATCCAGGACATACGCTGCCTGCGCAAACCCACCGCCACCGCGCGCGTGCCGCTGGGCAACGGGGTGATCTGGCGGCTGATTTCGCACCTCTCGCTCAACCACATGTCGCTGGTGTCCCAGGGGCGCGAAGTGCTGCTGGAGCTGCTGTCGCTCTACAACTATCGCAACGTGTCGGCGCTGCGCAAGCAGATCAACGGCATTGTCTCGGTCAGCAGCGAGCCGGTGGTGGCACGCATCGGCCATCCGCGCCCGAACTTTGTCCGCGGCGTCGGCATCACCCTCAATTTCGATGAAAGCCAGTACACCGGCAGCGGTGTGTTTTTGTTCGGCATGGTGCTCGACCACTTCTTTGGCCAGTACTGCACCATGAACAGCTTTACCCAATTAACCCTTCGCACCTTGCAGCGCGAAAAGAGAGTCGTCCAATGGCCACCGCGAACCGGCGATCAACCCCTGGTCTGATTGATCAGGCACGGGCTGAGCCGCACCGATTCGAGTTTTTCCAATTGGTGCGTTTGCTCCGCCTGCATTACAGCAGAACCGGGCGCATGGACCTGGACACTCGGCCGCACGAAGACCCGTTGCGTTTTCGCTCGCAGCTGTCGCTGAACTTCCCTGCGAGTGAAGTCAGCGACTTGCAGTTTGAGCGTGAAGGCAAAGTGTCGGCGGCCGGTTTGCCCCTGTCTGAAGTGCAAGTCACGTTCATGGGGCTGGTCGGGCCGTCCGGCGTGCTGCCGCGCCCCTACACCGAATTGTTGATCGAGCGGCATATCCAGCACCGCGATGATGCGGCCCATGCGTTCCTCGATATGTTCTCGCATCGCATGACCACGCTGTTCTACGAGGCCTGGCAGAAATACAAGTTCTACATCGAATACGAACGCAACGGCACCTCGGATTTTGATCGCTACCTGCTCAACCTGGTGGGCTTCGGGCCTGAGGCGCAGAAGCAGAAATTCGACAAGCAAGGCTCACCGCTGCGGCGCGAATTGTTCAGCTATTTCTCCGGCCTGTTCGCGCAGAAACCGCGCAACTCGCTGAACCTTGAAGTGATGCTGTCCTTCTATTTTTCGCTGCCGTTCAAGGTCAAGCCGTTTGCCGGACGCTGGCTGAAACTCGACGCCAGCCAATGCACGCAACTGGGCCGCAAAAACGCCGTGCTCGGGCAAAGCGCAGTTGCCGGCAACCGGGTCTGGGATTACCAATCGTGCGTGCGCATCGAGCTCGGTCCGCTGGACCTGGTCGACTATCAACGCTTCCAGCCAGGCACCGTGGACTACCAGAAACTGGTGGAGCTGGTGCGGTTCTACGTCGGCGCCGAACTGGACTTCCAGTTGTCGCCCCGGCTCAAACCCGAAGCAATCCCCGTGGCCCGCCTCGGTCGCCAGGGCAATGTTGCACTGGGCTGGCAAGGCTGGCTCAAACGCCCTGGTGTCGACGTGGAACCTTCCCGTTGTGCCCTCTTCCACATTCCTTTTGATGGGGTCTCCCTGTGAACCTGAAGTCCCTGTTTGCCAAACTGAACGACACCAGCCGCACCGCCACCGAAAGCGCTGCAGCCTTGTGCCTGTCGGAACAGCATTACGACGTCGAGATCGAGCACCTGTTGTTGCAGCTGCTCGACAGCAACGACAACGACCTGCCAGCCATTTTGCGTCACTACGATGTGGTGCCGGATCGCCTGCAAGCTCAGCTGGTGACCGCGCTGGGGACCTTCAAAAAAGGTAATACCCGCACGCCTGCACTGTCGCCGCACATTACGCGAATGATCGAGCAAGCCTGGGTGCTGGCCTCTATCGAATTCGGGCAAGGGCAGATTCGCACCGGTTATCTGTTGCAAGCATTGCTGGATGACAACGAGCTGCGCCGGGTGGTGATCGCGTCCGCCCCCGAGCTGGAAAAAATCAATGCCGACGACCTGCGGGTCAACCTCGGCGCGCTGGTCGAAGGCAGCGCCGAATCGCAGCAAGCCAAGCCGTTGGCGGGTGCGGACGTCGCAACGCGCAGCACGGTAAAAGGCAACGGCAAGACCCCGGCTCTGGATCAATACACCATCAACCTGACGCAAAGTGCGCGCGAAGGCCGGATTGATCCAGTGCTGGGCCGGGAGTTCGAGGTTCGGCAGATGGTCGACATCCTCACCCGTCGGCGCCAGAACAACCCGATCCTGACCGGTGAAGCCGGCGTGGGTAAAACCGCCGTGGTGGAAGGCTTGGCGTTGCGCATCATCCAGGGTGATGTGCCGTCGGTCCTGAAAGACGTGGCCATCCACACGTTGGACCTGGGTTTGCTGCAGGCCGGTGCCGGGGTGAAAGGCGAGTTTGAAAGCCGCCTCAAGTCGGTCATCGAAGAAACCAAGCGCAGCCTGCACCCGATCATTCTGTTCATCGACGAAGCCCACACCTTGATCGGTTCGGGTGGCCAGGCCGGGCAAAACGACGCAGCCAACCTGCTCAAGCCAGCCTTGGCCCGTGGCGAATTGCGCACCATCGCGGCGACTACGTGGGCCGAGTACAAGAAATACTTCGAGAAAGACGCCGCCCTGGCCCGTCGCTTCCAGGTGGTGAAGGTCGAAGAGCCGGACGAAGACAAGGCGATCCACATGCTTCGCGGCCTGCTGGCAAAGATGCAGGATCACCACAAGGTCACGGTGATGGACGAAGCGCTGGTGCAAGCCGTGCGTTTGTCCAATCGCTACATCACCGGGCGCCAGTTGCCGGACAAGGCCGTCAGCGTATTGGACACCGCCTGCGCGCGGGTTGCCCTCGGCCAATCGTCGCAGCCGGGGCCGCTGGAAGACTGCAAAAGAACCCTCGACAACCTTCAGGCTGAGATCTCGGTGCTGCAACAGGAAGCCGCCAAGGGCAGCGACCATGCCCGGCGCCTGGCGATCCTCGACACCGAGCTGCAAACGCAGCAGCAAACCCGCGATACCCTGGAACAACAGTGGAAACGCGAACTGGAACTTGTGGAAAAACTCGGCGCGCTCAGCCATCCGGACAACCAGACTCCCGATGCCCGCGAGATTGCCGCGGTACGCGCCGAGTTGACCAGCGTCCAGGGTGAACAACCGCTGGTGCATGCGTTGGTCGATGGCGGGACCATTGGCGAAGTGATCTCCGGTTGGACCGGCATCCCGTTGGGCAAAATGCTCCGTGATGAAATCGACACCGTTCAGCGCCTTCCCGCGCTGCTGGGTGAACGGGTGCTCGGACAAGATCACGCCCTGCAGGAAATCGGCAAGCGCATCAAGGTATCCCGCGCACGCATGGAAGACCCGAACAAGCCGATCGGGGTGTTCCTGTTGCTCGGCCCGAGTGGCGTCGGCAAGACCGAAACCGCGCTGGCCCTGGCCGACACCCTGTACGGCGGCGAACGTAACCTGATCACCATCAACATGTCCGAGTACCAGGAAGCCCACACGGTATCGAGCCTCAAGGGTTCGCCACCGGGTTACGTCGGCTACGGCGAAGGCGGCGTGCTGACCGAAGCCGTGCGGCGCAAGCCTTACAGCGTGGTGCTGCTGGATGAAGTGGAAAAAGCCCACCCGGACGTGCTCGAACTGTTTTTCCAGGTGTTCGATAAAGGTGTGCTGGATGACGGTGAAGGTCGGGAGATCAACTTCCGCAACACCGTGATCATCCTCACCTCCAACACCGGCACCGACCGCATCATGCAGTGGTGCCTGAATGCCGAGCAGCAACCGACGCCCGAAGACATCGTCGAAGGCTTGCGCGACGAGTTGAACCAGGTGTTCAAACCGGCGTTCCTCGGCCGCCTGACCATCGTCCCGTACTACCCGGTCAAGGACGCCATCCTGGAGCGCATCGTCGCGCTCAAACTCGAGCGCATCCGCAAGCGTTTCGAGCGCAACCATCAAGCCGTCCTGAGCTACGACGAAGCCCTGGTCAAAGCCATTGCCTCACGCTGCACCGAAGTCGACAGCGGCGCCCGCAACATCGACAACATCCTGTCGAAAAGCCTGATGCCGGAACTGGCGCAACGGGTCCTGGAGCGGATGGCGCAGGACAAGCCGATCCAGAGTTTGAACATCGCGTTAGGCAGCGACGGCGATTTCGCCTACAGCCTGTGCTGAATGAGTATTTAAAGGTAGCCATCATGGATAACAGACATTCAAGGAAGCGCCCTGCGCAGCCGGCATTGGCAAAATGCCTGACCGCAGTGGCATTGATGATGGCGTTGACGGCCTGTGGCGTCACCGACCGTGTCAGCAAGCGGGTCGACGATACGTGGGCCGGCGACATGCTGTTCGACGATAACGAGAAGGTCATCCTGACGTCGGATGGCGGCAATCAGCTTAATCCCGACGAGTCCGGCAAACCGCTGTCCGTCGTGATTCGCGTGTACCAGCTGACGTCGCTGGAGCGCTTTTCGTCGATCGACGCCGACACGCTGTGGGACGACCCGCAAAAAGCCCTGGGCAATACGCTGCTCGAAAACCGCGAAATCACCTTGCTGCCGGGCATGGGGCAAGTCGACAAGTGGCCGTTGAACAAGGCCGCGGGCTACGTCGGCGTTGCCGCGTTTTTCCGCTCGGACGAAAACAGCCGCTGGAAGGTGGCGTTTGACGCCAACTCGCTGCGCAAGGATGGCATCTGGTTTTCCGCCGATGGCCTGCGGGTGTTGGTGGACAACAACACGGTATCCGTCGTGAACGGTATCGATGTGTTGAACAAACCCAAGACCCAGGAGCAGCTCGCCCAAGCCTCCGCCCTGCCCGACTCGCCAGCGAAACCAACCCTCACCCAGCGTGTGCAGGACGCGGCCGTGCAACAGGCTGAAGACACGGCGACCAGCTCCGCGCAAAAAGCCACCGAGTCAAAATTAAACTCTCTATTGGAAGGCGTTCATGAGTAAGCAAAGCCGGGTGATGTGGTCGGAAGGCATGTTCCTTTTGCCACAACATTTCCAATATCAGGATGAGTTCCACCAGCATCAGCTGGCGGAGTCGACGCTGCGCAACACGCCTTTCCATTGGGGCGTGCAAATGCTCCAGGTCGATGAAGAGGCGCTCGCCACCGGCTCTTTGCAGCTGAAACGGTTGAAGCTGGTGTTTCCCGACGGCAGCCTGTACGACGCGCCGCAGCACGATCCGCTGCCGGCGGCGCGTGACTTGAAGGACTTGCTCAAGGGCAATGACCTGAAGGTCTACGCCGCGCTGAAACTGCCTGAGCCGTTCGGCATGAACTACGTCGAAGACGGCCAGGAACAAAAAAGCGCACGGCGCTTTCGCAAGCAGTTCGACACCTTGCCGGATCTCAACGAAGGCGACCTCGAGAACGAAATCACCAGCCTGCGCCTGAACGTGGTGATGCTGATCGACGGCGACAACCTGGATGGCTACAGCCACTGCCCGATCGCCCGGCTGTCACGCAACAACATCGGTGGCTTCAACCTCGATGCGCACTTCGTGCACCCGACCTTGCACGTTGGCACTCACGAAACCCTGACCGGCCTGGGCAAGCGCTTGCTCGGCGCGCTGCAATCGAAAAGCAAGGCGCTGTCGGGTCGTCGTCGCGAACGTGCGGACCAGATTGCCGAGTTCGGCTCCAGCGACGTGACCTTGTTCTGGCTGTTGAACACGGTGAACCGTGCGCACCCGGGCCTGGCGCACCTGCTCGCCCACCCGCGCCTGCACCCCGAGCGCTTGTACCTGTTTCTGGCGGAACTCGCGGGCGGCTTGCTGACGTTTTCGCTGGACACGCAACTCAACGACATCCCCGAGTATGACCATCACGACCCGGCGGCCTCACTGGTCAAGCTCGATGAAATGATCCGTGTCCTGCTCGACAACGTCGTGCCTAACCAATGCGTGATGATCAACCTGACCCAGACCAAGCCTTCGTACTGGCAGGGACAGTTGCTCGATCCTCGCCTGGCCGAGGCCGATTTCTATATTTCGGTGCACGCCGACATGCCCGGTTCCAGCCTGCTGGAACTGGTGCCACGCGCGTTCAAAGTCGGTTCGCCGGAAGACATTGAAGTCGTGGTCAACAGCGCCATGCCCGGCGTCACGCTCAATCACTCGACCCGCTTGCCCAACGCGATTCCGGTGCGACTGGACAATCACTACTTCTCCATCGAGCCGCACGGCCGGGTGTATGAACGCATGATGAGTGCCCAGGCCATCTCTTTTTACGCACCCAGCGCCTTTACCAATCTCAAGCTTGAACTGATGGCGGTACTCAAATGAACGAAGCCGTAATGCAAGGCGCCGTGGCGGCCGCCACTGAAAAACCGGTGTTGAAAGACCTGGTGCAGGACTTCATCAGCATGGCGCTGATCGTGCGCAAAGGCCGTCAAGTGACCTCGGTCACCGCTTTTGAGGCGAGCATCGACGCCTTCTTCTCGACGCTGGAACGCGAAGCCCGCAACGCCAACTACAGCGTTGAACAAGTGAAGGACACGCAATACGCCCTGTGTGCGTTCCTCGACGAAAGCGTGTTGCGCTCCGGCGAAAACGACCTGCGTCGCCACTTCGAACTGCAACCGTTGCAGTTCCGCTACTTCGGCGTGCACCTGGCGGGCGAAGGCTTTTTCGAGAAAATCGATTCGTTGCGCAGTGACGTCAAGCAGAATCTGGATGTGCTTGAGGTCTATCACCTGTGCCTGGCGCTGGGTTTCGAAGGCAAATTCAGCCTCGGCCAGAAAGACCAGTTGCGCTACTTGGCCAACACCCTGGGCCAGGACATCGCGCGCTACCGCAAGACGCCCAAGGCGCTCTCGCCGGATTGGGCATTGCCCGACCAGGTTTCGCAGATGCTGCGCCATGAAGTTCCCGTTTGGCTCTATCTGGTGCTCATTGCGCTGGTCTGCGTGGGTGTTTACCTGACGCTGGACTGGCTGTTGGCCAAGGACGTAGCCGCATTGTCCGAACAAATCAGCCAGCTGTTCAGTGCCTGAGCACACCTCAGGTAATAGAGTCAGGAAGACATGAAGACATTATTGCGTTTGTTGAAAAGCTTTTGGTTTGTCATCCCCGTGCTGTGGCTGGCGAGCCTGGCGGTTGGCTGGTTCGTGGCACCGCACGTGAGCTGGTTGCGTGGCTACACGCTGGAGGCGATGGCGATCATCAGCGCCTTCTATCTACTGATCATTGTGCTGCGTCAGTACAAGCGGATCCGCGCTGAACACAACCTTGAGAACCTGGTGCAGATCGAGGTCGATCGATCGCTTAAATCCACCGGTGAATTCCGCGACCAGCAAGTGCTGCGCGAGCGGCTCAAGCACGCTATCGCGATGCTGCGCACCGACCGCTCGGCCGGTGGCGGCGGTTCGTCGGCGCTGTATGACTTGCCGTGGTACCTGGTCATCGGCATGTCCGGTGCCGGCAAGACTTCATTGCTGACGCGTTCCGGCCTGTCCGCGAGCATCGCCAACAGCGCCAATGACACCCAAAGCGGTACGCAACATTGCGATTGGTACTTCAGCCCTGAAGCCGTGATGATCGACACGGCCGGCCGTTACCTGCGCGACGACCAGTCGGCCAGCGAGTTCGCCGCGTTCCTGCGGATGTTGAAAAAACAACGCAACAAAGCCGCCGTCAACGGCCTGGTGCTGGTGGTGAGCCTGCCTGAGCTGCTGGCGGCCAGCGCCACCGAGCGCAACGAGCTCGCCGCGCAACTGGTGACGCGCATCGAGGAATACACCGACTGCCTGGACGCCAACCCGCCGATCTACCTGATGCTGAGCAAGACCGATCAGTTGCCGGGTTTCAGCCAGGCTTTTGAAGGCCTGGACCTGAACGAACGCCAGCAACCGTTGGGCATGACCTTCGGTTTGTCGGAAATCCGCAACCAGGGTTTGCGCCCGGTGCTGGATGCCAAGCTGGCCAATCTGCACAGCCATATTCGCCGGCATGTCGACGCGCAGATGATCGCGCTGGGCGCCGATGCCAACAGCGCGCTGCTGAACTTCCCGAACTATTTTTCCGAACTGTCAGTGGTGCTCGAGCAATTTCTCCAGCACTTCGCCCAGACCGGTCATTCGGGTACGCAACTGCTGTTGCGCGGCCTGTATTTCACCAGCGCCTTGCAGACCGATCAGCAACTGAGCCAGGTCTATGAAGATGATCTCGCCGAGTCGTTTTCGCTGCTGCCAGAAGCCGAGCACGACAAGCACACCGCCAGCAGCGGCAAGAAAATCAGCGACCGCAGCTATTTCATTACCGATACGTTCCGCCGGGTGATTTTCCCGGACCGCGACCTGACGCTTTATCAGTCGCGTTCGGGACACAACAAATCCTTTAGCCCTGCGGTGCTGAGCGTGGCCGTATTGGCTGCACTGGTGTTCATTGGCTGGCAAACCCTGTCCTTCCAGAACAACCGTCAGTGGCTGGCCGCGTTACGCGAGCAACTGAACGAGCTGCAGCAATCACCGGAGCGCGCCGAGTTGCTGGCCTCGGGCCAAGGCTTGGAATTGCTCCGCGATCAACTCGCCGTCATCGAGAAGCATCGTGCCAAAGGCGTGCCGCTGCAACTCAGCGCTGGCCTGTATCGCGGCGATGACATCTACCGCGTCGCACAGACGGCTTATTTGCAGCAGTTGCGCACTCAGGCGCTCGAACCGATCACTCTGCAACTTCAGTTGCAGATGCGCGCCTTCAATGAATTCGCAAAAACCATGGACCCGCAGAACAGCTTCGCGGTAGCGCCCGCCAAGGCCGGCAGTCCGTCAGCCAAAGCTCGCGCGCAAGGGCTGAAACTGCCGACCCGCTTGAGCAGCGTTCCGCGCAGCGCCGGTGATGTCACCAGCCGTTTGAGCGCAGCGGCCAAGGGTTCCGCGAACAAGGTGCGCGGTGATGCGTTGACCGCACTGCGTAACCCAGCGACGACGAGCGATGCCGCTGAACTGTCGGCGACTACGGGCGGGCTCTCGTTGTCCGAGGAAATGCTCGGTCGACTGGATGAGCGCCAGGTCGCCTCCATCATCGAGTCCTATAACGCGCTGAAGCTCTACTTGATGCTGACGCAACCTGAAACCCATCCTGAGCCAGAGTTCGTCGGCGCGGCGTTGCCGGTTGCCTGGGCCAACACCGCCAATACCGACAACCCGGTCAGCACAGCGGTTATTCAAGACAACTCGCCGGTCTACGTGCAACTGCTGAAAAATGGCCAGGCACCGTCCCTGCCCCGTAACGAGCAATTGATCAGCGAAACCCGCAATAGCTTGAAGTCATTCATGATCTCCAGCTCGTTGGTGGACCGTGAATATCTGCGCCTGCAATTGGAGTCCAGCCGCCAGTTTCCGGCCGTGGGCCTGAGCGATCTGGTGCCGCTGCCAGGGCGTCAGTTGTTGTACGGCAGCGAAGCGGTGCCGGCGATTTTCACCCGTCAGGGTTGGGAACAGTTTGTGAAGCCTGAGCTGATCAAACTGCTGTCGGGCAACCTGCAAAACGAATCGGACTGGGTGCTCGATGGCGAAGGCGGCGACAGCCTGGTGCAGAAAGCCAACTTCATCCGTGAGTTCATGACGCGTTACAAACGCGACTACACCCAGTCCTGGTACACCTTGATCGACAGCGTCGGTGTTCGCCATTTCACTGACATGGCCAACGCGACCCAGCAACTGTCGCTGCTCAGCGACGTGCAGAACTCGCCGGTGAAAAACCTGCTGGCAGCGGTCAACGACAACACCCAATGGGATGTGCCTGCACCGCGTGAAACGCAGCAACCGGGGATCAAGCGCGATGACGGTTTCTGGGGCAAGGTCACAGGGATTTTCGATGGGCAGGACACTTCGCCCAACGCGCTGATTTCGCCGTTGCCTGCGGTGGACGACGGCAGCCTGGCCAAGCGCTTCGAGCCGGTGTCGCGGGTCTTCGCCGTGCAGAACGCCGAGGGCGCCGACAGCACGATCATGGATCGCTACCTGGCCGCGCTGCGCAAACTCAAGGTGCGGATGAACAACATCCAGCGCTCCCAAGACGTCGGCAAAAGCAGCAAGCAACTGATCAGCGAAACCCTGGAAGGCCAACCGAGCGAAGTCACCAGCGTGCGCAACTACGTGGAGACCACCGTCGACACCAGTCAGGGCGGCCTGTCGACTTCGCTGCAAGGCTTGTTCAGCCTGCCGATTCAGTTCGCCTGGGAAACCCTGCGCGATCCGGCCGGCGAGCAGATCGCCAAGGCCTGGGCGCAACAGATCGCCAAGCCTTGGGAACAAGTCATGGCGCACCGTTACCCGATCGCGGCGGGCAGTCGCAATGAAGCCTCGGTCAAGGACCTGCAGCGTTTCGTCGACCCGGACTCCGGCTTGCTGCCGAACTTCAAGCGTAACGAAATCGGCAACCTGTCCGGTGGCGAAGGCCTCGGCATGAGCAGCGCCAGCAAGGCAACGCCGCTGGTCAATCCGAACATGGTCAACAGCATCGACAAGGCCAGCTCGCTGGGCCAGGTCATTGCCAGCCTGTCGGACCGGGAAAACGGTTTTGAAATCATGCTGGAGCCAGCAGCCTGGTTCACCGACATCATCTTCACCCTGGACGGTCAGGTGCAGCACTACCGCAACGGCAAGACCAGCTGGAGCCGCTTCTCCTGGCCAGGCACCACCACCGCACCCGGTGCGCGCATGGACGTGGTCACGCTGAGCGGCGAACGCATCACGGTGTTCGACTACCCCGGTCGCTGGGGCCTGTTGCGCATGAATGACAGCGCCCGCGTCAGTGATCTGGATGGCATTCAACAGCGTTTCAGCTGGAACACCGCCAGCGGCCAGGTCAGCCTCGCCGTGCGCAACTACGGCGGCGTCAAGCTGACCGACCTGGCGAACGTCAAGGCACTGAGTGCACTCAACGCCAGCGGCGGACGCGTCCAGTGAGCACGCTCGCCTTGAATCAGGGACGCGGCCAATGATTGGCTGTTTCGGAAAAGTGCCGGCGAGCCCGGACTTCGTCAGCCTGCACGGTGCGGCCGACGACGTCTGCGAGTTCGATGCCTGGCTGCAAGGCGCATTGGCCGCCCTGCAGCCCCTCGAGACCTGGCGGGAGCTGTTCGACGGGTTGCCGGTGTGCTTTTTCAGCTACCGCGCACGCAGCGGTAACTGGCTGGTCGGCGGCTTGATCAGCTCGAGGGATTCCAGCCAGCGGCGTTATCCGTTTTTCATTTTTCAAACGGTCAAAGCCAGCGACTCCGGGCCATTGGTCAATCCTTTCACCCTGAGCGAACTGTTCAGCGGGCAGATCCGGCCGTTGCTGCACATGGCCGCCCAGGGTGAAAGCACGTCCGTGCTGTTCGAACGCATCAAGGCCTTGCGTCCGCTGCAAGGTCAGGACTTCGAGTTGTTCCGGCGCGTGCATGACAAATTCCTGGTGAACTTCAACCTGCGCGACATCGCCACCGCGCTGGAAGGCGCCTACCCGGAGTTTGTCACCAATGCCGTACTGACTCGGCTGCTGGCGTTCAAAAGCCAGCTGCACCAGCCAACGCCGATGGGGATTTCCCTGCCCTTGCCGGCGGAAAGAGGTTTGAAGAATCCGACCGCCGATCTGTGGATCACCTGGTTGGCGCGAATGACTGCCGGCAGCGGCGTGCCGCAGGTCAGTCTGCTGGCGGACGACTTTATGCGCCCCCGGCTGATCTGCTTCCCGTCGCGCAACAACAGCGATGCCTATCGCGTGCTGACCGGTAGCGGCAACCGCTTGCAGAGCCATGACGTGCTGGCGTCATTTGATGCCTTTGATGAGCACCACCCGAAACACGCCTTTCCCGAAATCGACCGCCCTCTTGATGACGTTATCGACCGCTTTGTCGACGCGCTGGATGTGAAGTCCGTATGAACAAGATCAAGTATTACTTCTTGCGCTTCCAACCCTACATTCTGGGGGTTTGCTTTTTCCTCACCATCTTCGTGGTGTGGGGCATTGGGCGTGCGTTTGACTTCAGCTCGCTGAACAGCTTGCTGACCGGCATCGGCGTGTTCCTGCTGCTCTCGGCCGGTTACGTGCTGCTGCTTTATCGGGGCGTATCGCGGCACCACAACCTTGAAGGATTGCTGCGCGACGACGCCGATCAAGCGGTGCTCAACGCCAGTCCGGCGGATCGCGAGGAAGTCAGCCTGTTGCGCGAGCGCCTGTTGCAGAGCATCGAGCGGCTGCACAGCAACAAGCCGCGCGGCAGCAATCCCAAGGATGCGCTGTATGCCCTGCCCTGGTACCTGGTGATCGGCCAGCCGGCGGCCGGCAAAAGTACGATGCTCTATCAATCGGGCCTCAACTTCCCGTATGCGGAGCGTGAAGGCGCGCGCGTCGCCGGTCTGGGTGGCACCCGCAACTGCGACTGGTTTTTCAGCTCCGAGGCGGTGCTGCTGGATACCGCCGGGCGCTACATGAACAACCAGGAAGAAGCCGGCAAGTGGCGGGCCTTCCTGCAACTGTTGCGTCAGCACCGCCAGCGCCGGCCGCTGAACGGCTTGATCGTCACCGTCAGCATTCACGACATTCTGCAAACCTCACTCGAAGACCAGGAGCGTATTGCCAAGCGCCTGCGCGAACGCATCCAGGAAACCCATGCGCTGCTGGAAGTGCGTCTGCCGGTCTACCTGGTGTTCACCAAATGTGACCTGGTGCCGGGTTTTGCCCCGTTCTATCGCCAACTGGATGACGTGGCCCGCGGCGAAGTCATGGGCAAGACGTTTTCCCATAAAGGCTACGAACAGGCCGACTGGGGCCGGCAATTCGGCGTGGCGATGGACGAGTTGGTCAGCTATTGGCAGCAGGTGGCGAGTCAACAACTGGTCATGCAGGACATTCAGATCACCCGCCAGGATTCAGCGGTGTACCGCTTCCCGCTGGAACTGGCGGCGCTGAAGCCGAGGCTGCAACTGTTCGTCGACGCGCTGTTGCGCGCCAACCCGTATCAAAAGGCCGAACTGCTGCGCGGTTTCTATTTCACCAGTGCACTGGATGCCGACCAACCGGAAATGGGCGGGCACACGCGTCAAGTCACCGAGCGCTTCTCACTGGACAGCGACCAAGAGATCGCCAGCGGCAATGCGCAACCGCGTCCGTTGTTCATCAACAGCCTGTTCCGCAAAGTCATCATTCCCGACCAGCATCTGGTGGCGCTGTACACCACCAACCACCGCGAACGTCGGTGCAAGGCGGCGTGGATCGGCGGTGCCGGGCTGGTCGCGGTACTGCTGTGCAGCTTGCTGGGCTGGTCGTATGTGAACAATAAAAACACCGTGCAGACCATTTCCACGGAACTGGCCCAGGCGGCCAAAACCGACGCCTCGGCGACGGGGCAATATACCGACTGGCAAACGCTGGATCGCATGCGCTTTTGGACCGCCCATTACTACGCGCAGCATCACGATGAAGGTGTACCGATGCGCATGCGCCTGGGGCTTTACCAGGGCTACAAAGTCGAGCCGCTGGTGCGCAGTCAGTATTTCAGCCGGCTGGAAAGCGTGATGCTCAAGCCGACCGCCGACAACCTGACCCGCTCGCTGTACCTGTTGACCACCCTCAAGGTGTATCAGCGCAACAGCAAGGAACTGCTGCCCGTGACCGGCGTGGACAGTGTCGAACCCAAGGCGCTGCCCAGCGACAACCGGGCGCAGTCCATCGCGGCGTTCGGCAAGACCACGCTGGACACCTACGTCATGCTCTCGCGTGCCCAGCGCGAAAAGGCTGATCCGGCGTTCCTGAAAGCGAAAATACCGGACTACTGGTACCCGGCGATCGCCCGCCAGACCGGTAAAACCATCGGTGCTTCGAATGACGGTTCGGGCTCGAATCAGGATTACGAGTTCGCCAGCCGGCAGATCAATTTCTATAGCGACCAGATCCACGAGGAAGACGTGCCGCGGATCCTAGATAACGCGTTCCTGACGTCCAGTTCGCGTAACTACATCAACAGTTTGCTCACGCAATCGTTGCGCTCGATCGAGACCATCACCCTGGAATCGGACACCTTGTTCGCCTTTGGCCGTGCCGACTTCCAGAGCCTGAAAACCGAAGGCCAGGGCCAGTTGAGCGCTATCGCCGGCAAGCTGTTGAGCACGCCGGACATCGGCAAAATCATCATCGCCGGGCACGCCGATCAACTGGGCGACCCACAGGGCAACCTGCAGGTTTCCCGGCAGCGCGCACAAACCATCAAGACCTACCTGGTGGGCAAAGGCGTGCCGGGTGAACTGGTGGAAGCCGTCGGCGAAGGCAGCACCAAGCCCTTGGTCAAATGCAACATGCAGCAACCCAGGGCCCAGCTTATTCAGTGCCTGGAACCTAACCGGCGCGTGGAAATCGAAGTACGGGCGCTCAACTGAGTCGGCCGTACTTGTGAAGGAAAACTGTTGCCTGGGCCCGCTTGATGTTCGGCCCAGGCCGGTAAGACACCTCTCTTGATCGTTTCAAAGAGGTTAAAAACGAAGGGTTGTGATCTGTCCGCAGGTTGTTACAGCCCTTTAAATGAAGGTAAGGAGAAATTAGAAATGGCATTTGACGCATACATTCAGATCGAAGGCATTCCAGGTGA
The DNA here is from genome assembly GCF_044746405.1 of Pseudomonas sp. NPDC086251. Classification (NCBI taxonomy): domain Bacteria; kingdom Pseudomonadati; phylum Pseudomonadota; class Gammaproteobacteria; order Pseudomonadales; family Pseudomonadaceae; genus Pseudomonas; species Pseudomonas sp. NPDC086251. Next base: position 1,992 of record NZ_JBIVBY010000026.1, on the reverse strand, counting down.
AGTGCTCGACGACAAGCACAAGGACTGGATCGAAGTGCTGGGCTACGAGTACGGCGCAACTCAGGCGACTTCCGCGACGGCAAGCTCTTCGGGCGGTGCTTCGTCGGAGCGTGTGTCGTTGAGCGATTTCAGCATCCGCAAAGCCGTGGACAAGGCTTCTGCCAAGCTGTTCGAAGCCTGCTGCAAAGGCACGCACATCGCCAAGATCCAGCTGAACGTCAACCGCGCGGGCGGTGACAAGGTCACCTACCTGACCATCAACCTGGAAGAAGTCGTGGTCTCCTCGGTCAAGGCTGTCGCCGGCGGCAGTCAGGGCGGTGAAGACAAAGCGGTCAGCGATCTGCCGATTGAAGAAATCAGCTTCAACTTCGCGCGCATCAAGACCACCTACACCCAACAGAGCCGTGCCGATGGCCAGGGCGGCGGTAACGTCACCGGTGGTTGGGATCGCACGGCGAACAAAGTTTTCGCTTAAGCGTAGCGATAGCGGACCGCGCACGCGGTCCGCATTCAGCACCGTGCCTGCCAAACAGGCGCGGTGTTCTTTTATTTTGATCAGAGTTGCCTATGTCTGAATTTCTCAACGACCTTTCGCTGGCCGAACTGACAGCGCCCATCAATGAGGGGAGCGGTGAAGACTTGAGCTTTTCCACCTTGTTCGATCAGGTGAAGGAAGCTCGTCGAGCAGACCCCGATTACCTTACCCAGGGTGACTGGCAAACCGATCTCAAGGCTTCCGATTGGGATCTGACCATTACCTTGGCGGCACAAGGCCTGGCTCGACAGAGCAAAGACTTGATGCTGGTCGCCTGGCTCAGTGAAGGCCTGGCGCACAAGTACCATTTTGTTGGCATCACCTTCGGCCTGACGCTGGCCGAGCGCATTCTGCAAACCTTCTGGGCGGATCTGTTTCCCTCCCTGGAGGACGGCGTCGATGAACGCGCCGCACGCCTGGCGTGGATGAAAACCTCGCTGGCGGACATCGTCGGCGCACTGCCGATCACCCAGGGACAGCATTACGGTCTGCTTCGTTATGACGAATCCAGGCACATCGAAAACCTGGCGCTGCAAAACCCGCAGGCCATGCGCGCCGCCCTTGACGAAGGCAAGATCAACGCGGAGGTTTTCCAGCGTTCGGTGGTGCTGACCGATTCGGATCATTTGCGTCTGAAAGCCGGCGAAATAGCCGCGTGCCTGAAAGCCTGCCAGCAGCTTCAGAGCACCGCGGACAGGCACTTTGGCCCTGAAGCGCCGAGCTTTGCCGGGCTCAATGACGTTTTGTTTCGCGCCGGACAACTGGCTGAAAAGCTGCTCAAGGATCGAGGGATCGAACTCTCCCCGGCCCCTGTCGCGCCGACTCCGGCCTTCCCTGAAAGCATTGGCGAACAACCCGCAGGTTCCGCAATGACCCAGCCTGAACAAAGTCTTTCAAGCACACCGCTTCGCACCACCCCGCAGACCCGCGATGAAGCGTTCACCCTGCTGGCAGGCATCGCCCAGTTCTTCAAACAGACCGAGCCGCAGAGCCCCGTCCCTTACCTGATCGAACGCGCGATCAAATGGGGCAACATGCCGCTCGAGGGCTGGCTGAACGATGTGATCAAGGACAGCAACGTGGTCGACAGCATTCGCGACGTGCTGGGGACCAAAGAAGCAAAGTCCTGACACGCCCCTTGTAGGAGCTGAGCTTGCTCGCGAAAGCGGCCGCCCAGCCAATCAAGATGTCGCCTGATACACCGCCTTCGCGAGCAAGCTCGGCTCCTACAGTTGATCGGGGTCGTTCACTGATTTTGTGTTCGCTGAAGATCCCCTGTGGGAGCGGGCTTGCTCGCGAAAGCGGCCGCTTAGCCAATAAAGATGTCGCCTGATACACCGCCTTCGCGAGCAAGCTCGGCTCCTACATCTATGGTTACCCCCTTTTCTGCAATACTGTTTTTGATGCGTGTTTGGCTTGCTTTCATCTATCCGGCGTCTGAGTGGGGTTATGGCCCC
>NZ_JBIVBY010000025.1:62462-105550 GCF_044746405.1 Pseudomonas sp. NPDC086251 | reverse complement strand
CGCAGGCGTTGCGCAGGGGGTACCGCGGCAAGGATGCCGCGGTAGCCGCCCCCGGCCATGGATGGCCGATGGCGGCGGGCCCCCGGAGCAATGCCTTCGTTACGGCATGCCGAGCCTAAGCGAGGCACCGAATGGCGGGGCAAAAGCGTTTGGTTACTTTGCGCTTTTCAAAGTGACTCGCTGTAAGAGCGAAACCAATATCAGCCGTTACCGCAGAAACGGATATGTCCCCCCATCCCGCCAAGCTTTTCTTAAGTAAACAGCGTCACCCTCAAGGCACGCTCCAGATGCAGATCGATTAGCTTGCAGCATCCATACTGTCGCTTTTATGGCGCACTGCCACCATTGGTCGGCGCAACCCGTCATTGCGCTGAACGCTTTCAACGGCGAGGCCTCTACCGCCTAGACGACCATTAGGGGGTTCGATGAAAGAAGCGCAAAGAAGGTTGGCCATGACCGCCTGGCGGAAGCTTTTCACGCTGCCCGACACCCACATAGACGCGGAGGACAGGTACTTCCGACTATTGAGGGCGGCCGACGAAATGGAGCGCGCCGACCTGATCAGCAGTGACGAGTGGCGCAAGCTCGTCCAGCAGGCCGGCGTTTCACTTGCCAACACGTCGGAATGCATGGGTGGGGCCGGTTAGCAAAGACTAAAATGACACCTAGCTACCGGTGCCCGAGCCGCCCTGTTTTTTTCCGTCTTCCGTCGTCGGGGTGTTCGAAGAACCTGCATCTTTCTCCAACGTTTCTGAATCGGCGCCAGAGTTTGATCCAGACGCTTCCTCGCCTTTTTTACTGGCCTTGTCTTCGTTGGATTCAGATCCCTGCGCCTGGTTGAGCCCCGGAAGCGCCGCGGGCGGAACGGCCTCTCCTGAAGTCGTTTTCTCGGCAGCCAGCGCGCCAAATGAGCAAGTCGACAAGAGCCCGGCAAGCGTAAGCGCCGCGATATGGATATTCATTTTTGAGCCTTCCGCGCAAGGGATGTACAGCATTGGAAGGCCGGGGAGAGCGAGTGTGCTGGGCGCCTGACGAGCGGCAGTGTGTTTCAGCCTGCCATGGCAATTCTCAGCGCAACCGCCGCCTCAAGCAGCTTATTCGCCTGGTTCGAGACCGCCGTCGACAAGACGTCATTTCCTGACTCTTTCAGCATCCCCGCCAAATCGAGCAGCTTGCCAACCTCGATCTCGACGACGCGAACGGATTCGGTTATCTGGTATTGCAGTGAGTGCGCCATGCCATTAACCCTCGTTCCAGATCAGCGCGAGTACATCGCCCACCAGAACACGTGCCCGATGATCGATAGTTGCTGCTCTTGGAGGTGGGCGAAGGGGTAGTCCTCGTCCGGGTGTTCGTCACGATTGAAACTGCGCAGCCGAAGACCGCTGGGCAGGCGATAGAGCTGCTTCACGCGGAGCTGGCCATTGTGATTGATCGCGTACATGTCGCCGTCGATGATATCGCCCAACGAGTTCTTGCCGACGTTCACGCCGACCGTGGCGCCGTCGCGCAGGACCGGCAGCATGCTGTTGCCGCTCACCGCCACGCATTTTGCGTTGTTGAACTGCACGTTGTTGTGACGCAGGTCTTTCTTGAAAAAGCGTAGCCGCGAACGGCTGCTTTCGCTGATCGCGAATCGGCCGGAACCCGCGGCCAGCTCCACTTCCTGGAGAAAAGGCACGTAGACCTCATCGTCATAGAGCGGGGTGTCGTCATCCCAGGTCTCGATAGCGGACAGTCGAAAGGACGGATTGAGGGGTGAGCCGGCGACGTCCGCAGCCATTTCCGCCTTGTCGAGCCGATAGCGGTCCAGGCCGAGGGCCTGCTCGATTTCCCGAGCAAAGTCCTCGCCGATATTTTTCCGGCTCGATGCGGGCATCGAGGTCGAAAGGCATCGCGAAATGTAATTAGCGCTTTTGCCAAGGGCGTCAGCCAGGCGAGCCTGCTTTCCCTCAAAGTGCTGCTTCATGAGCGACCGCAAGTTTTCGCGGCGAATATCTGAAATTTCCATCGGCAAATCATCCCTTCCTGTTACCAAAAGGTAAATCCTTTATCGGTATTTTTAAGGGTTACCTGTTGGTAAATATCCGAGCGCCATACGCTTAACCGGAAATTGGAGATCTAAAACCGATACTCCACTGGAATTTCCCGAGCGATGAACCGCTGCATGTGTTCGAGAAAGCGGTTTTGCAGTTTCGACGTCGGTCCGTGAACCGGCAGCAGCATGCTGAAGTCCATTTCGATGGCCGGTTCGAATGCTCTGAACACGATGCCATTGCCTCGGTACTCGATCGCGCTGATGGCATCGACCAACGCTATTCCCAGCCCTTGTTCGACAAATGCACACATCGGCAGCGACAGCTGAGTCTCCAGGCGCAGTTCACGCTCAACCCCGTGAGCGGCAAATATCGCGTCGATGTGCTGCCGCGAACCGATGGAGTGGGGATAAGAAATAAACGCTTCACCCTGCAAGTCTTCCGGCCGGATCGTGGTCTTTTCTTGCAGGCGATGGTTCGCCGGCAGTGCGCACAGCATCCGTGTGGCCAGGAGTTTTTCCGCGCGCGGGCTGGGGTAGGTGTTGGGCAGGACGATGATGCCCAGGTCGCAGCGCTGGCCGACCACCAGGTCCACGACTTCGCGCGATGAATGCACCACCAGCGAAATCTGCACTTGCTCATGTTCAGCCATGAACGCAGCAATGGCTCGCGGCAGGAAAGACAGCCCCATGGCCGGCGCGCAGGCGATATGCAACGAGCCGCGTTTCAGGCTGCGGATGTCTTGTGCCGTTCGGGCAATGCGCTCAACCCCGATCAGTGAGCGTTGCACTTCCTGATACAGCGTCAGGGCCTCGGGGGTGGGTTGCAGTCGGCCTTTGATCCGGTCGAACAAGCTGAAACCGATGTCCTCCTCAAGGCTGGCAATCAGCCGCGTCGCAGCCGGTTGTGAGATGTGCAGCATCTCGGCGGCGCGGGTCACTGTCTGGCCAAGAATCACGGCGCGAAAGGCTTCCAGCTGACGGAGGTTCATGGCGGTATCCCTGCGAAAAATCCATAACAAAAAGACATGGGCTTGCCAAAATAAAGCATTTTTCAAGGCGATGGCAGCTGTCTAGGCTCTTCTCTATCGAGTTTATCCGGTTGCAGAGTCTGGGCTGTAGCTGACTCTTCAGCATTGAAAGAGCGATCGTCTGACTCATGCAAAAAACTGATGTAGTGATCGTTGGCGGTGGTTTGGTCGGCCTGTCGATTGCCTATGGGATGGCCATGCTGGGTCGACGGGTCAGCGTCCTGGATGAGGGCGACGATGCCTTTCGGGCGGCGCGCGGCAACTTCGGTTTGTTGTGGGTTCAGGGCAAGGGCTACGGGATGAGTCCCTATGCGCAATGGACCCGCGAATCGGTGGCGCTGTGGCCTCGGTTCGCCGCGTACTTGCAGGCCGACACCGGCATCAACCTCCATCTGCGCCAGGCGGGCGGATTCCAGTTGTGCCTGAGTGACGAGGAGATGGCTGAAGAAACCTGCCGTCTGCGCTGGTTGCACGACGCCATGGACGGTGACTATCCGTTCGAGCTGCTGGATCCGGCACAACTGCGTGCGCGCTTGCCGGGCGTCGGGCCGACGGTCGTCGGCGGCTGTTACTCGCCCATGGACGGTCACGTCAATCCATTGAAATTATTGCGTGCCCTGTACGCCGCCTGCCGGATGCGTGGGGTCACGATCATCAACGGTCACCGGGTCAGTGCCATTGAGCAGCGATCCTCGAGCTTCGAGTTGCAGGCCGGCGATCAGCGCTGGTTCTCCGATCAAATCGTGCTGGCGGCCGGACTCGGTAATGCCGAGCTCGGCGCGCAGTTGGGCATGAACGTGCCGGTGAGTCCCAATCGTGGGCAGATCCTGGTCACCGAGCGGCTCAAGCCTTTTCTGCATTACCCCACCACGTATGTGCGGCAGACCGACGAAGGTACAGTGCAATTGGGCGACTCTCATGAATCGCTGGGCTATGACGATGGCACCAGCGGTGAAGTGATAGCCACCATCGCCCGACGCGCCGTGCAGTGTTTTCCGCTGTTGGGGCAGGTACGGCTGGTTCGGGCCTGGGGTGCGTTGCGGGTGCTGAGTGCCGATGGTTTTCCCATTTATGAAGCGTCGCAGGGCTGCCCGGGCGCTTTTGTGGTCAGTTGCCACAGCGGCGTGACCCTGGCGGCGATCCACGCCTTGCGCCTGGCGCCATGGATTGGCAGTGAGTTCGACGATTGGGCTGTCAAGCCTTTCAGCCTGAAGCGTTTCAGTCCCGAACAGGAGGTGCGTCATGCCGGCTGACCGCTTGTTTCGGGCGCTGGGGCCCGCGCAACACACCGTGCAGATTGAATTCGAAGGCGCGGCATTGTCGGTGCCAGCGGGCATGTCCCTGGCCGCCGCATTGCTGGTCAGCGGCGTCACGCACACCCGTGAGAGCGCCGTCAGCGGCCGGCCCGGCGCACCCTACTGCATGATGGGTGTGTGCTTCGAATGCCTGGTCGAGGTCGACGGGCAAGCCAATTGCCAGGCGTGCCTGCTGCCGGTTCGAGCGGGCATGCGTGTCCTCAGGCAACGCGGCGCTCGCGACTTCCTGGCCGTAGACCCAGGTGAGGACAGCGCTGATGAATGATCAAACGGTCGACCTGATTGTGATCGGCGCCGGCCCGGCGGGCATGAGCGCAGCGCTTGAGGCCAGACGACATGGGCTTTCGGTGGTGGTACTGGACGAACAGGCCAGCCCCGGCGGGCAAATCTATCGCAACATCCAGCAGGCCGATGCGCACAGCCGCCGCGTGCTGGGCGACGACTATGAAGCGGGTGCGCCGCTCGCGATGCAATTCCAGCAGTGCGGCGCCCGTTACCTGGCCAACGCGGCGATCTGGCAGGTGACACCGCAGCGCCACGTGCATTACCTGATCGATGGCCGTGCTGAAGTCTTGCACGGGCGACAGGTCCTGATTGCCACCGGTGCGTTCGAACGACCGATGCCCGTTCCCGGCTGGACCCTGCCCGGTGTCATGACGGCCGGGGCAGGGCAGATTCTACTGAAAAGCGCCGCGCTGGTGCCACAAGGGCCTGTCGTGCTGGCCGGCTGCGGCCCGTTGTTGTACCTGCTCGCGGTGCAATACCTGCGTGCCGGCATAGCAATCAAAGCGCTGGTGGACACCAGCGGGCGGGGCGATCTGCTGCGGGCCTGGCGCAAACTCCCCGGCGCATTGCGTGGCTGGCGTGACTTACTCAAGGGTGTGCGTTTACTGGTCGAATTAAAGCGCGCCGGGGTCCGGCATTTTCGTGATGCCCGGGCTCTGCGGATCGAAGGCTCGACGCAGGCTAGCGCCTTGAGTTTCGACAGTAACGGTCGTCGCCGGACACTTCCCGCCTCGCTGATTTTGTTGCACCAAGGCGTCGTGCCGAATACGCAGATCAGTTGGTCGTTGCGCCTCGAACACGACTGGAACGAACAGCAACTGTGCTGGATTGTCCGCCGCGACAGTTGGGGTGAAACCAGTGGGCCGGGGATATTTGTCGCAGGTGACGGTGGTGCTATAGGCGGTGCTCAGGTGGCGCTGCTGGAAGGTCGACTGGCCGGGCTGGCGATTGCCGCCAGGTCGGGGAACGTCGATGCGCAACCGCTGCAGCCACTCGCCAGCGCTTATCGAAAGTCGCTGCGTCGCCAGCGTGCGGCGCGGTCACTGATCGATGCGTTGTATCGCCCGCAACAGCAAAACCGCATCCCCGCCGACGACGTCATCGTCTGTCGTTGCGAAGACGTCAGCGCCGGTGAGATTCGTCAGCATGTCGAACTGGGCTGCCTGGGACCCAATCAGGCCAAGGCTTTCAGTCGCTGCGGCATGGGGCCTTGTCAGGGCCGTCTGTGCGGTTTGAGTGTCACTGAAATCATTGCCGAACATCGCCAGGTACCTGCCGCAGAGGTCGGCTACTACCGCATCCGGTCGCCGCTGAAACCCATCACCCTTGCCCAGTTGTCCACTGAGACACCTCTCACCCAGGAGCATTTATGAGCCGTATTCAACGCATCGAAAGCAACCCACGCCTGAGCCGCAGTGTCGTGCATAACGGCGTGGCCTGGCTCAGCGGCATCGTCGCCGCCGATTGCAGTCAGGACATCCGGGGTCAGACGCGCCAGGTGCTGCAACGAGTTGATGAGTTGCTCGAGGCGTCTGGCAGTGACAAGAGCCGACTGCTCAGTGTGCAGATCTGGATGAAGGACATGGGCGGCGATTTCGCCGGCATGAATGAAACCTGGAGCGCCTGGGTCGATGCCGAGCAGACACCTGCGCGGGCGACGGCTCAAGTGATGTTCGATGACCCGCAGATCCTGCTGGAGTTGATCGTGACGGCCGCTGTCTGAGCCAACCCTGTATCAGCCGCTGCGCTTGTTCAAACCTGGCGCATCGGTGGAGCAGGCGGCCGACAGAGTCGCCGCTCCCGCGTGTTCACATTGCTGCTGCCATAACGGACGCCTTCCTTTGCGGAGCGCCCGACATAAACAACATCGCATCTGGAGCTATGAATGAACGTAAAAAGCGTTGTCTTGAAAGTCAGTCTTGTCTCGCTGTTGGCGTTTGGTGTCGGCTTGCACGCGGCAGAGCAGCCCTTGCGCATCGGCATCGAAGCGGCCTATCCACCGTTCGCGTCGAAAACCCCGGACAACACGATTGTGGGTTTTGACTACGACATCGGCCAGGCGCTGTGCGCCGAGATGAACGTCAAATGCCAATGGCAAGAGCAGGAATTCGACGGGCTGATTCCGGCACTCAAAGTGAAGAAAGTCGACGCGGTGATCTCTTCGGTATCGATCACTCCCGAACGACTGAAATCGGTCGACTTCACCGATCGCTATTACCGCATCCCGGCGCGCCTGGTGTTCAAGAAGGGCAGTGGCATCAGCGACATTCCAGCGCAACTCAAGGGCAAGCGAATCGGCGTGCAACGGGCGACCAACTTCGATCGCTATGTCACCGAAAAATTCGCCCCGGCGGGTGCCGAAGTGATTCGCTACGGCTCGCAGAATGAAGTGTTCCTCGACCTTCTAGGCGGGCGCATCGACGCCACCATGGCCAGTTCGGTGGTGATCGATGAAAGCCTGTTGAAACGGCCGGAAGGGCGTGACTACGAGTTCGTCGGCCCGAGTTTTACCGAAGAGCAATTCTTCGGCACCGGTATCGGCATAGCCGTGCGCAAGAGCGATCCACTGGCGGGGCGTTTCAACCAGGCACTGGCAACGATTCGCGCCAACGGCACCTACGACAGAATTCGCCAGAAGTACTTCGACTTCGATATCTACGGCGAGTAATGACCGGGCGTTCTGTCGGCGCGCATGCCTGGGCATGCGGCCGTTCGTCCAACGCCTGGCACTTGCAATGCATCGACGTTTCTCATGTACAAGCACGGAGATCCCGCGCATCAGAACGGAGAACCAGCATGGACATTGACGAGAATGCCCCTGGAAACAAATCCCAGCAGGGCGTAACGGGCGGCACTGATAACGAAACAGGCCATGATCCCAAGGGCAAAGAACCCGAGGTTCCGCTGCCACCCGACGACGAAGCACCTGTCGACGAAGAAATGGCCGATGTGAACGCCAACAATTCGGTGTCGAGCGAGTATCCCGAACCCTGACGATCGTTTTCAGCTAATGAACCCGGCCTTCAGCGTCGGGTTTTTTGATTGCGTGGCGTTCCTGGCTGACTGATCCGTTGCCGTCGACCACCGGCCTATCAGAAAGCGGTGTATTCGAGGTAGAGCTTTTCAAGCGCCGCCTCGTACTTGTCTTCCGATAATGACTTTTTCAGAACCGCCAGATTTTCCAAGGCTGTGGCCGCCGCAACAGCCTCGTTTTCTCCCCGGTAGGCGGCACGCAATCGTGCGGCTGCAATGATCGACTCTTCGGTTTTGCGCATGGCTATGCCCTCGAAGATGAGTCTTCCTGACACCTTCACTCACTATCAATTTTAGTACCGGGGGAAACGATGACAACCAGGCGACTCGACTGGGAGGCGATCGGACGCGTCTTTGGGGGCCAATTTGCTTTCCATTCGAGAGGTGACGGGTATCCACTGCGGCCGTCGAAGAAGAGGGGGAAACGGGCCACAATCGTGATGGAGCGCCTAGGGAGCGGCGAGGCGTTGGCCAAACCCCAGAAACGACAAAGCCCTGAATAATCAGGGCTTTGTCGTATAAAGATGGCGGAGGCGATGGGATTCGAACTCATGGACCTGTTACAGTCGACGGTTTTCAAGACCGTTGCCTTAAACCACTCGGCCACACCTCCGTTTGCGTTGCGGGCGCCATAATACCTGAATGAAACACACTGTCAAACTCTCTGCATAGCTTGTTACAGGGCGTCTGTTATGATCTTTGCGACTGAACGTTTCAAACCAACAGGAGTGTCGCCATGCGCGAACAGGATTACGCAGTTAATAACAGCGTGCAGGCTGAGCAGCTAGAGGTTAGCCGCGTCCTGCGCAACACTTACGGCTTACTCGCACTCACTCTCGCATTCAGCGGCGTGATGGCGTTTGTCGCTCAGCAGATGCGTGTCGGTTACCCGAATATTTTCGTGGTGCTGATCGGCTTCTACGGCCTTTTCTTCCTCACCAACAAACTCCGTGATTCGGCCTGGGGCCTGGTGTCGGCATTTGCCCTGACCGGTTTCATGGGTTTCCTGCTCGGCCCGATCCTCAACCGTTACCTGGGCATGCAGGGCGGTGCTGAAGTCGTGAGTTCGGCCTTCGCGATGACGGCGCTGGTGTTCGGCGGCCTGTCGGCCTATGTGCTGATCACTCGCAAGGACATGAGCTTCCTCGGTGGTTTCATCACCGCTGGCTTCTTCGTGCTGCTGGGTGCGACGCTGGCGAGCTTCTTCTTCCAGATCAGTGGTCTGCAACTGGCGATCAGCGCAGGTTTCGTGCTGTTCTCCTCGGTTTGCATTCTGTTCCAGACCAGCGCCATCATTCACGGCGGCGAGCGCAACTACATCATGGCGACCATCAGCCTGTATGTATCGATCTACAACCTGTTCATCAGCTTGTTGCAGCTGTTCGGCATCATGAGCCGCGATGATTAATCGTCAGCCTTGAGTAAAAAACCCGCTACGGCGGGTTTTTTATTGCCGGCGATTTGGCTGGCGGGCTACGCCATCGGTGGCAACCGGCGTTTGACCGGGGTTTTCTTGACGATCGCCGTGTTGGTTTCGGCGTGGGTGTTGAGGCGGTCGAGCAGGGTGTCCAGTTGTTCCATCGAGCGCACATGCAGGCGAGCGATGAAGCAGTCGTCGCCGGTCACCTTGTCGCATTCGGTAAATTCCGCGATGGCCTGGATCTGCCGTTCCACTTCCTGCAGCTGGCCCGGCAGCGGGCGGATGCGCACGATGGCCTGTAGTTGATAGCCGAAGCACTTGGGATCAATCTCGACGGTGTAGCCCTTGAGCACGCCGCGCTCTTCCAGACGGCGCAAACGCTCGGCGACGCTGGGCGAAGACAGGCCGCTGATGTTCGCCAGGGCCTTGAGCGAGCGCCGCGAGTCTTCCATCAATGCGCTGATCAGCACTTGGTCGATGTCGTCGGTCATGGCAAATCCTCTATTAGGCCGTTCATTGAAACCGCCTTGATAAAAAAGGCAGAAATCGAGTTTAGCCTGATTTTTGCGCTGGAGAAGGCCCTCGGCGGATTGGCATACTTTGGCCTCAAACACAGGAGTCTGATGATGGACAAAACACTTCGTCACGGGTCATTCGAAATGACCGCCGCCATGCTGATCTCCGGGACCATCGGCTGGTTTGTGCTGGTGTCCGGGCAACCGGTGCTGGACGTGGTGTTCTGGCGCTGCGTGTTTGGCGCCGGCACCTTGTTGCTGATTTGCGCGGCATTCGGCTTCCTGCGCCCCGGCATTTTGACCCGCACCACGTTCCTGCTGGCGGTGCTCAGCGGTGTGGCGATTGTCGGCAACTGGGTGCTGTTGTTCGCGTCGTATTCCCGCGCCTCGATTGCCATCGGCACGGCGGTGTACAACGTTCAGCCGTTCATGTTGGTGGGCTTGGCCGCCTTGTTCCTCAACGAGAAAATCACCCTGCAGAAACTGTTCTGGCTGGGCATCTCGTTTCTGGGGATGTTGGCGATTGTCAGCGCGCATGGCGGGCAGGGCGAAAGCGGCAATGACTACCTGATGGGTATCGCTCTAGCGCTGGGCGCCGCATTCCTCTACGCGATTGCCGCGTTGATCATCAAGCGCCTGACCGGTACGCCACCGCATTTGATCGCGCTGATCCAGGTCGCCACCGGGGTCCTGCTGCTCGCCCCCTTTGCACATTTTTCCGCGTTGCCGCAAGCGCCGAGCGCATGGGCCAGCCTGGTAACCCTCGGCATCGTGCACACGGGCGTGATGTACGTGCTGCTCTACGGCGCGATTCAAAAACTGCCGACGGCACTGACCGGTGCGCTGTCATTCATCTACCCGATTGCGGCCATTTTCGTTGACTGGTTTGCCTTTGGTCATCGCCTGGAGCCGCTGCAATGGATTGGCGTCGCCGCGATTCTGCTGGCCGCCGCCGGGATGCAACAGGGCTGGAGCCTGAAGTTTCGACGAGTTGCGGTATAACGCATAACCCCTGCAGGCGGGTGTCAGATGTTCCAGCGCGGTGCTGTCTTGGCCAGTCGCTGGCGCATCTCGCCGATGTTGGTCGCCAGTTGCCGGACCAGCAATCGGTAGCCGTCCAGAGGGCTGTACACCGGTGTATTCATCGTTGAATCCGGCGCCAATTCAACGGGCCGACCAAGCCGCTGGGTCACGCCGGATTTCAGCGCGCGGGCCATACCGATCAGTTGCACGCGAACCAGCCGATGTTCGGCTTTCAACACCGATTGCAGATGGGCCATGGCCTCGGGGTCATTGGCGTCCGGTCGGGTGTTGCCGAGGATTTCCAGGGTGCTGACGCACATCCGCAGGTGGCGCTGGATGGCGTCGAGTTCGGTCATGGAAATGCGCACTTCCTTGGACACCGACGGCATCAGCGAGCGCAGTTGCACCATCACGGTGTTCAGGCGGCCCATGAGTGTGTGGTGTTCGTCATCGCTGACCGATTGGCCATTGATGATGCATCCATAAATCGTCGCGCAGTCGCGCAAGGCATCGGCCAGGTTGTAGCGCCACGAATAAACCGCGTAGAGCGGCAGGGCGAAGGAAAACGCCAGGGCCAGGGCGATGCCGATCAGGATGTCGACCCCGCGCCACAACCCGTCGGTGATCGGGTTGTCACCATGCCCGGCGACAATAAACACGGTAATCGCCGACAGCAGCGCGGTGTAACCGCCCTTGCCGATGGCGTGGTACGAGAAGAACCCGCAGACCACGGCCATCGCGAAATAGGTCAGCCATGGCAACCCAAGCCACGCTTGTTGCGCCACCAGCAGCAAGCCGACCCCCGCGCCGATCAAGGTGCCGATCGCACGCTCGGCGGCTTTTTTGCCGATGTTGCCGTGGTGCTGCAAGCCGCCGATCACCACCAGCATCGTCACCGAGGCCCACTCGCCGTGGGGCAGGTTGATCCCGGTGGTCAGCAGAATCGTGGCCAGCAACCCCAACGACACTCTGACCGCATGGATCACCCGGGCGTGGCGATAACGCCGATACGGGTCCAGCAACGGACGCAGTAACCGGCGCATCAGCGGTGGCAATCGGTTGGCTCTGAATGTACTCAGGCTCGGTCTCCTCAGAAGATGTAATCAGTGGTCAGGAAGCTCGAACTGCGGCCGCTGATGATCTCGCTGATCAGCTCCTTGTTGGTCTCCTGGAACTTGGTCGCCACCAGTGTGCGGATCGAAAACACCCGCAGCGCGTCATGCACCGACAACGTGCCTTCGGCGGAGTTTTTGCGACCGTTAAACGGGAAGGTGTCCGGGCCGCGCTGGCACTGCGCGTTGAGGTTGATCCGGCCGACCTGGTTGGCGAAGGTGTCCACCAGCCGGCCAACGGCCACCGGGTTGGTGCCGAAGATACTCAGCTGCTGGCCGAAGTCCGACTCCAGGACGTAATCGATCACTGTGTCCAGATGACGGTACGGCACGATCGGAATGACCGGGCCGAACTGTTCTTCCTGATAAACGCGCATTTGCGGGGTCACCGGGTACAACACGGCGGGGTAGAAGAACGACGCGCGGGCTTCACCGCCGTTGGGGTTGACCACGGTGGCGCCTTTGCTGACCGCGTCCGCCACCAGCGAGTGCAGGTAGTCGACCTTGCTCGACTCCGGCAGCGGCGTCAGGGCCACGCCACTGTCCCACGGCATGCCCGGCTTCAGCGCGGCGAGTTTGGCGTTGAATTTCTCGATGAAGGCGTCGACCACGTCTTCGTGGACGAAGAGGATTTTCAGCGCGGTGCAGCGTTGACCGTTGAACGACAATGAGCCGGTGAGCGCTTCGCTGACCGCGTTGTCCAGATCGACCTCCGGCAACACGATGCCGGGGTTCTTCGCATCCAGCCCCAATGCCGCGCGCAAGCGGTGCGGTTTTGGATGAAGTTTTTTCAGGTCGCTGGCGGCCTTGTTGGTGCCGATGAAAGCAAAAATATCGATCTTGCCGCTGGCCATCAGCGCGCTGACAGTCTCGCGGCCGCTGCCGTAGATGACGTTGATGACGCCGGGCGGGAAGCTGTCACGGAAGGCTTCCAGCAGTGGGCGAATCAACAGCACGCCGAGCTTGGCCGGTTTGAACACCACGGTGTTGCCCATGATCAACGCCGGAATCAGCGTGGTGAAGGTTTCGTTCAGCGGGTAGTTGTAAGGCCCCATGCACAACGCCACGCCCAGCGGTACGCGGCGGATCTGGCCGAGCGTGTCCTGTTCCAGTTCGAACCGGCTGGAGCGGCGGTCGAGTTCCTTGAGGGCGTTGATGGTGTCGACGATGTAGTCGCAGGTGCGGTCGAACTCTTTTTCCGAGTCCTTGAGGTTCTTGCCGATTTCCCACATCAGCAGCTTGACCACCGCTTCGCGCTGTTCGCGCATGCGCCGCAAAAATGCTTCGACGTGCTGGATGCGCTCGGCCACGCGCAGGGTTGGCCACAGGCCCTGGCCTCGGTCGTAGGCGCGGACGGCAGCGTCGAGGGCGGTCAATGCGGTATCGGCATCGAGCAGCGGCGTGCTGCCGAGGATCACTTGTTCGTCGCCCTTTTCGCCGGTCAGGTACACCGGGCTACGGACTTGGGCGAGGGGGCCGTTCCAGGTTTTCAATTCACCGTCGACCAGGTATTCACGCTGTTCAGTCTGGCCGTCGAGGCGGTATTTTTCCGGGATGCTGCCGGCGTCTGGAAACAGGTTGCCAAGGATATGTGCTGTGGTCATGTCGCTACCCCATGTGTGATGTCAGCCATGCATTGGCGGCTTGCAGTTGCGAATGTGACTTGAAAGGCTATACGCCTTAATGGCTCGACTTTTTAACTGGTATTGAGCGCTGATGGGCAGAGTAGAGGGCTGGAGGTCTGGATCTTGTGCCTCAAGCGTAGACTGCTTTGCCCGCTTGTAGAAACGTGATCTTTTGACCTGGGAACACACAACGGCCGACGCTGCGGTTAAACTTCGCGCTCTTTCTGAAGGAGTTCATATGAGTTATTACCAGCCGGGCATTCTCGCCACCCCCGTTCCGCCTCAAGCCCGTCATATGTTCTTCGCCCTCGAATCCGCCGCTGCATTGCCAGCTGCGCTCGACACATTGCAGGGGCTGGTGGACGGGAAGTCGGTGGTGGTCGGTTTCGGTGAATCCCTGGTAAAAGCCCTTCAGGGCCACATCGAAGGCCTGCGTCCGTTTCCGGCGCTGACCGGTGTCGGCGTCGACAACCCGTCGACCCAACACGCGCTGTGGTGCTGGTTGCACGGTGTCGACCGTGGCGAATTGCTCAATCGCAGCAACGCCATCGAAGCCGCGCTGGCGCCGGCCCTGCGCCTGGTGCAGATGAACGAAACCTTCCGCCACCTCACCGGCCACGACCTGACCGGCTACGAAGACGGCACCGAAAACCCGTACGACGAAGCTGCCGTGGCCGCCGCGTTGGTGCGTGAGGGCGCTGATGGCACGGTCGGTGGCAGCTTCGCCGCGATCCAGCAATGGCAGCACGACCTGAAAGGCTTCCACGCGATGCCGTCCCATGAGAAGGACAACATCATGGGCCGTCGCTTGAGCGACAACGAGGAAATCGACGACGCGCCGATCTCCGCCCACGTCAAACGCACCGCCCAGGAAAGCTTCGCCCCCGAAGCGTTCGTGGTCCGTCGCTCGATGCCGTGGATCGAAGGTGATCGCGCTGGCCTGATGTTCCTGGCTTTCGGTTTCTCCCTCGACGCCTTCGAAGCCCAACTGCGACGCATGAGCGGTCTGGAAGACGGTATCACCGACGGTTTGTACCGCATCAGCCGCCCGATCACTGGCGGCTACTACTGGTGCCCGCCCATCAAGGACGGTCACCTGGACCTGCGCGCATTGCGCGTCGGCTAACGATCAAGGAGTGACTATGAACGTGGTGCGCTGGGGCATGATTGGTTGCGGGGATGTCACCGAACGCAAGAGCGGGCCGGCCTTCTACAAGGCACCTGGCTCGGCGCTGGTGGCAGTGATGGGACGCCGGCTCGACGTGGTCAGCGATTATGCCGCGCGCCATGGCATCGCCCGGGTCTACACCGATGCTGAAGCGTTGATCAATGATCCCGAGGTCGACGCGGTGTACATCGCCACGCCACCCGCCAGTCATCACGTTTATGCCTTGAAGGTGGCCGCCGCCGGCAAACATTGCTGCGTCGAAAAACCTATGTCGCTGAACGCCGGGCAAAGCCTGGAGATGCAAACGGCCTTTGCCGAGGCGGGCCTGCATCTGTTCGTTTCCTACTACCGGCGTTCATTGCCGCGTTTTCAGCAAGTGCGGCAGTGGCTTGAGGAAGGGCGGATCGGTGAGGTCCGGCACCTGACCTGGCGCTTGACCAAAGTCCCGTCGGCCGATGATCTCAACGGTGCCGACAACTGGCGCACCGACCCGGTGATTGCCGGCGGCGGTTATTTCGCCGACCTGGCCAGCCATGGCTTTGACCTGTTTCAGTATTTGCTCGGGGACATTGTCGAGGTTGCCGGGTTTACCGCGCAGCAGGCCGGGTTGTACGCCGCTGAAGATGCCGTCAGCGCCAGTTGGCGGTTTGCTTCGGGCGCGCTGGGCATGGGCTGCTGGAACTTCGTTGCGGATCGCCGCGAAGATCGGGTCGAGGTGATTGGCAGCCAAGGGCGGATCAGCTTTGCCGTGTTCGATGAGCAGCCGGTGGTGCTGGAAGCCGATGAAACACTGAGCCTGCACATCGACAATCACGCGCACATTCAGTGGCATCACGTGCTGGGCATGAACGCGCACATTCGGGGTGAGGCGCAGCATCCGGCGGTGGCGGAACAAGCGCTGAAAACCGATCGGATAATGGACCAGATCCTAAAACGCTAACGCGGCCTGTAGCAGCTGCCGAGCTTGCGAGGCTGCGTTCGGCGGCGAAGCCGTCGTAAACCCTGCACGCGAGTTTTACCTGACACACCGCGGTGGCTGATTTCACGACGGCTTCGCCGCCGAACGCAGCCTCGCAAGCTCGACAGCTGCTACACGGCTGCGCTCGAATCTAACCTTATGCTTAAACAATATTTCTCAACCCCCGCACTGTCTCTCTAAGATCACGTCATAACTCGTTATAACAAGTGATCTTCCATGACCGATAACGTTCTATCCCTTGGCAGCGTGCCGCTGTACACCCAACTGCGCGATGTGTTGCGCACCCGTATCCTCGACGGCGAATACCCGCAAGGCAGCCAGATGCCTTCGGAAAGCGAACTGGGTGCGCTGTTCAAAGTCAGCCGCATCACCGTGCGCCAGGCCCTTGGCGACCTGCAAAAGGAAGGGCTGATCTTCAAGATCCACGGCAAGGGCACCTTCGTTGCCAAGCCGAAAACCTTCCAGAACGTCAGTACCCTGCAAGGCCTGGCCGAGTCCATGACCGGTCGCGGCTACGAGGTGATCAACCGTCTGCGCAGCTTCAAATTCATCGCCGCCGACAAACTCGTCGCCGAGCGTTTGCAGGTCGCCGAAGGTGAGACCGTGGCGCAGATCAAACGCGTGCGGCTGATCAATCGCGAGCCGATCTCGCTGGAAATCACCTACCTGCCCAAAGACATCGGTGAGCGTCTGGAGAAGGCCGATCTGGTCACCCGCGACATCTTCCTGATCCTGGAAAACGACTGTGGCCTGACCCTCGGTCATGCCGACCTGGCCATCGACGCGGTGCTGGCCGACAGCGACCTGACCCAGGCCCTGAACGTCGAAGCCGGCTCGCCGATCATGCGCATCGAGCGTCTGACCCACGATGCCAGTGGCCAGCCTGTGGACTTCGAACACCTTTACTACCGCGGCGATGCGTTCCAGTACCGCTTGCGGATCGACCGGCAAAAAGGGGATCAGGCATGACCCACAGCACGTTGGAGCAGGAATACGACATCGTCGTGATCGGCGGCGGCACCGCAGGTCCCATGGCAGCGATCAAGGCCAAGGAACGCAACCGCGATTTGCGCGTGTTGCTGATCGACAAGGCCAACGTCAAGCGCAGCGGCGCGATCAGCATGGGCATGGACGGCCTGAACAACGCGATCATTCCCGGCCACTCGACGCCGGAGCAGTACACCAAGGAAATCACCATCGCCAACGACGGCATCGTCAATCAGGCGGCGGTCTACGCCTATGCCACCCACAGTTTCGAGACCATCGAGCAACTGGACCGCTGGGGCGTGAAGTTCGAGAAGGACGAAACCGGCGACTACGCGGTGAAAAAGGTCCACCACATGGGCGCCTACGTGCTGCCAATGCCGGAAGGACACGACATCAAGAAAGTCCTGTACCGCCAGTTGAAGCGGGCGCGGGTGAGCATCACCAATCGGCTGGTTTGCACGCGCTTGCTGACGGACGAAGAGGGCGCGGTCAACGGCGTGATGGGCTTTGATTGCCGCACCGCCGACTTCCACGTGATCAAGGCTAAAGCGGTGATCCTCTGCTGCGGTGCCGCCGGACGCCTGGGTTTGCCTTCCTCGGGTTACCTGATGGGCACCTACGAAAACCCGACCAATGCCGGCGACGGTTACGCCATGGCTTACCACGCCGGGGCCGAGCTGGCGAACCTCGAATGCTTCCAGATCAATCCGTTGATCAAGGACTACAACGGCCCGGCCTGCGCCTATGTCACCGGTCCATTGGGTGGCTACACCGCCAACAACAAAGGCGAACGCTTCATCGAATGTGACTACTGGAGCGGGCAAATGATGTGGGAGTTCCACCAGGAACTCGAAAGCGGCAATGGCCCGGTGTTCCTCAAGCTCGATCACCTGGCCGAGGAAACCATCCAGAACATCGAGGAGATTCTGCACAGCAACGAGCGCCCGAGCCGTGGCCAGTTCCACGCCAATCGCGGCACTGACTACCGCACGCAGATGGTCGAGATGCACATCTCCGAGATCGGTTTTTGCAGCGGGCATTCGGCGTCGGGGGTGTGGGTCAACGAAAAGGCTGAAACCTCGGTCAAGGGCTTGTACTCGGCGGGCGACATGGCCGCCGTGCCGCACAACTACATGCTTGGCGCGTTCACCTATGGCTGGTTTGCCGGCACCAACGCGGCGGATTTCGTCGTCGGACGTGAGTTCTCGGCAGTCGATGCCAAACAGATCGAAACGGAAAAACAAAGGGTCTACGCGCCGCTGGATCGCGAACACGGTCTGCCGCCTGCGCAAGTCGAATACAAACTGCGCCGCTTCGTGAACGACTACCTGCAACCGCCGAAAGTGACCAAGAAGATGCAAATCGGCCTGCAACGTTTCAGCGATATCCAGCGCGATCTCGATCAGATCAAGGCCCATAACGCCCACGAACTGATGCGCGCCATGGAAGTCAGCATGATCCGCGACTGCGCCGAAATGGCCGCCCGCGCTTCGCTGTTCCGCGCCGAAAGTCGCTGGGGGCTTTACCACTATCGGGTCGATCACCCGCAACGCAACGACAGCGACTGGTTCTGCCATTGCCACCTGAAGAAGGACGAAAACGGCCAGATGAGCAGTTTCAAGAAAGCCGTCGAGCCTTACATCATCCCGCTGGATGCCGATGAAATGCAGGCCTACGACCGGCTGCGGGTCGGTGCCTTTGCGGCCTGAGCAACACACAAGAGAGAGACCGCGAAATGGCCTATCAACCCCAGGAAATCTTCTTCCGTTCCAACGCCCCCGTCACGGTCGACGAGGACCTGTGCATCGCCCACAAGGGCTGCACCGTGTGCGTCGACGTCTGCCCGATGGATTTGCTGGCGATCAACCCGGCCACGCAAAAGGCCTACATGGCCTTCGACGAATGCTGGTACTGCATGCCGTGTGAAAAGGACTGCCCGACCGGGGCGGTGAAAGTCGAAATACCTTATTTACTGCGGTGACTGAAAGGACGCCATCGCTGGCAGGCCAGCTCCCACAGGGATTTGCAGTGGGACACAGATTTTGCTGGCAATAGACAACCTTGTGGGAGCTGGCCTGCCAGCGATGAGGCCCACCCAGACAACCCAAAGCCATCCGGAAACACCGGACGCTGGATTCACCCAACACCCCTCGTTTCCCACCACGCCCTGATCGTGGCGGAGACGAACATCCAATAAATGATTCGAGGGGATACACCCATGTTATTGCGTGCAGCATTGGCCGGTCTGGTACTGGCTTCATTCACCTTGTCGGCCTCAGCCGAAACCATCCGTGTGGCCATTGGCACCCAGGACACCACGATCAACTGCGCCGCCGGCGGCCTGTTGATTCGCGAGCTCGGTTTGCTCGACAAATACCTGCCACACGACGGCCAATACAAAGACGCCAAATACGAGGTGCAGTGGAAGAACTTCACCAGCGGCGCGCCGCTGACCAACGAGATGGTCGCCGGCAAACTCGACTTTGGCGCCATGGCTGATTTCCCCGGTTCGTTCAACGGCGTGGCGTTCGAAACCGCCGGCAAGCACAGCCTGTTTATCAGCGTGCTCTCGGGCAGCATCAAGGGCAGTGGCAACGGCATCGTCGTGCCAAGTGCCTCGGGCGTGCAGTCCCTGGCGGATTTGAAGGGCAAGACCATTTCCGTGCCATTCGCCTCCACGGCCCATGGCATGTTGTTGCGGGCGGTGGCGTCCCAGGGCTGGGACCCGCTGAAAGACGTGAACATTATCGCCCAGCCACCGGAAGTCGCCGGCTCGGCGTTGCAGGCCGGGAAGATCGATGCCCACGCCGACTTCGTGCCGTTCGCCGAGCTGTTCCCGAGCCGGGGTTTCGCGCGCAAGATTTATGACGGTTCCCAGGCCGGTGCGCCGACGTTCCATGGCGCGCTGGTGGATCAGAGCTACGCGAAAAAGTACCCGGAAATTGTCGTCGCTTACCTGCGCGCCAGTATCGAAGCCAACCAGTTGCTGGCGGCTGAACCGGAAAAGTACAGCGAGCTGATCGCCAAGGTCACCGGGGTCGATGCCGAGGTCAATTACCTGTTCCATGGCCCTCTGGGCGTGCAGACCCGCGACCTGAGCTGGAAACCGGAATACCGTCAGGCCGTCGGCACGGCCATCGATACGCTCAAGCTGTTGAAGAAGGCTGATCGCGGTCTCGACCTCAACACCTTCATCGACGACCAGTACATCCGCGCCGCGTTCAAGGCCTCGCACCTGGACTACACCGCGCAACTGGCCAACTACGCACAGACGCCGCTCACCGCGGTGGATGCGGTCAGCGGCAAAGCCATCACCGACGTCAGCCATGTGGCCGAGATCTGGGTGCGCGGTGAGCCGAAAGTCCGTCAGTACGCCTCGGCGGAATCGGCATTCAGCGCATTGGCCAGCCTGAAGCAGGAAGGCAAAAACATCCGCGCGGTGTATGCCCAGGCGTCTGACAGCGGGATCAAGTTGCTGGCCGATCAAGCGTGGTTTGCCAGCGATGCGAAAGGCCGCCTCAGCGCGTTCCTGCTCAAAGGCCAGGCCCAGCAGTTCGCCACGGCCCAGGGCGGAAAAGTCTTCGACTTCACCGACGCCACCACCCAGGCCGTGGCCGCTCGCTAACCCCCAAAACAACTCGGTCAAATGTGGGAGCGGGCTTGCTCGCGAAAGCGGACTGACATTCAACATCGTAGTTGGCTGTGTCACCGCTTTCGCGAGCAAGCCCGCTCCCACAAGGGATCGGGTTGAGAGGAATTATTGTGTACGGACCCTATTTACGCTGGCTCCCAAGAGCCGCCTCGTTGCTGTTCTGCCTTGTGTTCTGGCAACTCGCCGCCAGCCACCACTGGAACCTCGGCCTGGTCACCTTCGCCAACGTCCCGACGCCACTGGCGGTCATCGAAGCGGCCCTCGGCCTCGGCGACTCCGGCAAACTCGCCCAGCACCTGAGCAGCAGCCTCAGCCGGGTCTTCGCCGGTTACCTCGCGGCGCTGGTGATCGGCATCGCGTTGGGCCTGGCGATCGGTCGCTCGAAATGGGCCGAAGACTTATTGCTGCCACCTCTGGAAGTCCTGCGCCCGATCCCCGCAGTGGCCTGGATTCCCTTGGCCATCCTGATGTTCCCTTCGTCAGAACTGTCGATGGTCTTCATCACCTTCACCGGCGCGCTGTTCCCGATCCTGCTCAACACCGTGCACGGCGTCGAAGGCGTCGACCCACGGCTGATCGCCTCGGCGAAAAGCCTCGGGGCAGGGCGCCGGGCGATTCTGCTGGAGGTGATTTTGCCGGGCGCCGCGCCGAGCATCATCACCGGCCTGGCCATCGGCATGGGCACCTCATGGTTCTGCCTGGTGACTGCCGAAATGATCTCCGGCCAGTACGGCATCGGCTATTACACCTGGGAGTCCTACACCATCCAGAACTACGCCGACATTGTGGTCGGCATGTTGCTGATCGGCGTCCTCGGGATGGGCAGCAGCCTGCTGATCAAACGCCTCGGCGGGCTGTTCACGCCTTGGCATCGACCACGAGGAAAAGCCTGATGAGCGTGATGCAAACCCCTGAAGGGCGGATCGACATCCGCCAATTGTCCATCGTCCTCGGTGAAGGCCCGCAGGCGTTCGAGGCCGTCCAGGGCCTGGACTGTCAGATCGAGCCGGGCCAATTCGTGTGCATTCTCGGGCCGTCCGGTTGCGGCAAGTCGACCTTTCTCGGCGCCCTGGCCGGACACCTGCAAGCCAGCACCGGCAGCCTGAACGTCGATGGCACGCAAGTCTCCGGTCCATCGCCCCAGCGCGGCATGGTGTTCCAGCAGCACACGCTGTTCCCCTGGCGCACGGTGCGCGACAACGTCGCGTTCGGCCTGAAGATGCGTGGCATCGGCAAAGCCGAACGGCATCAGGCCGCCGACGAAATCCTCGCGCTGGTGGGCCTTGAAGGTTTTGCCGATCGCTGGCCCGATCAGTTGTCCGGCGGCATGCAGCAACGGGTAGAAATCGCCCGGGTGCTGATCAACCGTCCGCGCCTGTTGCTGATGGACGAACCCTTCGGCGCCCTCGATGCCCTGACTCGCTTGAACATGCAGGAACTGCTGCTGGACATCTGGACGCGGATCCGCACCACCGTGGTGTTCGTCACCCATGACATCGACGAGGCGCTGTTCCTCGCCGATCGCCTGCTGGTCATGAGCACACGCCCCGGCCGGATCATCGAAGACCTGCGCCTCGACTTCCCCCGACCGCGCACCACCGAACTGGTCACCCGCCACGAGTTCTCCCGCTTGAAGCGTCACTGCCTCGAGCTGCTGCGTCACGAAGACGGTCGGCAGTTACCCCGCCTGAACCCTCTCGGACTTCCCCCTGAAAACAAACTGCCGCGATTTGCCCTATGACCTCTCTATTCGATGTAACCGATAACGACGACATTCTTGCCCTGCAACCGCGCCTGACCGATGAAGACCCCGGCGTGCGCCGCATTGCGCTGATCGAACTGGCCGACCTCGAAGAGCCGGACGGCCTGCTTTGGCTGGTCGACCGACTGGCCCGGGACCCGACCGAAGACGTGCGTGCCGAAGCCGCGCGCCTGCTGGAAGCCTGGGAGGATGAACCGGTGGTGGCGGCGCTGTGCCAGGCGCTGACCGATCCATCGTCGGCCGTGCAAGGCGCCGCCGCGCAGAGCCTGAGCCTGCTCAAGAGTGAGGCGGCGGGCCGGGTGATTCTGCCGTGGACCGGGCATGCCGACATCCACGTGCGCATCGCCGCGTTCCGGGCCTTGCGCGAGCTGCGTTTTCCGGATGCCGCCGACGTGGCAATCGTGGCGTTGACCGATGCAGACGCCGGTGTTCGCCGTGAGGCGGTCGGCGTACTCGGCTGGCTCAAGCAACTTGATGCCTTGCCGGCCTTGGCGCGGTTGGCCAGTGACGACCCGGACACCGAAGTCCGCCGCGCCGCCACTGGTGCCCTCGGTCTGGCGTCGGACGATCAAGTGCTGCCGGCATTGCGTCAGGCATTGCAGGACCACGCCTGGCAAGTGCGTGAAGAAGCGGCGACGACGCTGGGCAAGGTCGGCCACAGCAGTGCAGGCCCGGCCCTGGTTGAAGCTTTGAGCGACGATTACTGGCAAGTGCGTCTGCGCGCCACCCGCAGCCTCGGCCGCTTGCGTTACGTGCCGGCCCTCGACGCGCTGATCGACACCCTCGGCCATCGCATCAGCAACTTGCGCAAGGAGGCAGCCCTGGCCCTCGGCGAATTGAACGATAAAGGCGCCATCGCGCCGTTGCAGGCCGCGCAGGATGACGGCGACCCGGAAGTGCGCAAAGCCGTGCGCATTGCCTTGAGCCAGCTGCAATGAACCCGCTGGCGATCGGTAATTCCCAGAGCAAACAGCAACTGCGGCTGAACTGGCCGGACGGTCGCGAGCAATTGCTCAATCACGCCGAACTACGCCGCCAATGCCCGTGCTCGCAATGCCGGGCGTTTCGCCTGCAAGGGCTGGTGCCGAAAGTCGACGCCCGCGTGCGTGTGATCGAACTCAACGCCCAAGGCTACGGCCTGCAACTGATCTTCAGCGACGGCCACGAACGCGGCATCTACCCTTGGCCCTACCTCTCTGGGCTGACCTGACCCTGCTCTCTGCCCAGACCTGACCCTGCTCTCTGGCCTGACCTGATCCTGTAGGAGCGAGGCTTGCCCGCGAAGGCGTTGTACCTGACACACCGCCTTCGCGGGCAAGCCTCGCTCCTACAAGTTCTTGCCAGGAAAGGGTCAAAAGAGTACAAATGTACTCCATGACGACTCTCACTCCCCGCCGTACCGCCATCCTGACCTTTATCCGCGATCGCATCGCCGAGCACGGTCAGTCTCCGAGCCTCGCTGAAATCAGCGAGGCGTTCGGTTTCGCCTCCCGCAGCGTGGCGCGCAAGCACGTGCTGGCGCTGACCGAAGCCGGTTTCATCGAGGTCAATCCGCATCAGGCCCGGGGCATTCGTTTGCTCGGGCAACCGGCGCGCCCAGAACTGCTGGACATTCCCGTGCTGGGTCGAGTGGCGGCCGGTGCGCCGATCGGGGCCGATGCCGAGGTCCACAGCCGCTTGATGCTCGATCCGGCGATTTTCTCGCGGGTGCCGGATTACATGCTGCGGGTCCAGGGTGACTCGATGATCGAAGACGGCATTCTCGACGGCGACCTGGTGGGTGTGCACCGCAACCCCGAGGCAGTCAACGGCCAGATCGTCGTGGCGCGACTCGACGGTGAAGTCACCATCAAGCGCTTCGAACGGGTCGGCGACGCTGTCCGCCTGTTGCCACGTAACCCGGCCTACAAGCCGATCATCGTTCGCGTCGATCAGGACCTGGCCATCGAAGGGGTGTTCTGCGGCCTGGTGAGGCAAGGGTGATGGGCGCCGTCGTTGCGCTGGATACGCTGTTCAATGGCGGCCAGGTCTGGAAGGGCCGGCCTGCGCCACCGGCCGTCAGCCCGCAACCCACCGGGCATGCGGCGCTGGATGCGGCGTTGCCGACCGGTGGCTGGCCGGAAGCGGCGCTGACCGAAATCCTCCTGGCCGGGCAGGGCGTGGGCGAGTTGCAACTGGTGTGGCCGGCGCTGGCGCGGTTGTCGGCGGCGGGCGAGCGCATCGTGCTGGTGGCGCCGCCTTACGTGCCGTATCCCCAGGCATGGCAGAACGCCGGGGTCGATCTGCGCCAGTTGTCGATCATCCAGGCCAGCGAGCGCGATGCGCTGTGGGCGGCGGAACAATGCCTGCGTTCGGGCAGTTGCGGTGCGGTGTTGTGCTGGCCGCATAAGGCCGATGACCGTGCGTTGCGGCGCTTGCAGGTGGCGGCGGAAACAGGCTCGACCCTGGCGTTTGCCTATCGCTCGATCAATGAGGCGATCAACCCTTCGCCAGCGGCGCTGCGCATCGCCATCGATGCCAAACCTGCGCAATTGCGCGTGCTCAAGTGTCGAGGCGGGTTGGCGCGTTCGGCGCCGATTGCCTTTGCCATGGGGCATTGAGGTTGCCATGCGCTGGGTCTGCATTCTCTTCCCGCAATTGGCGCTGGACGCGGTACTGCGTCAGCGCTCCGACCCCGATACGCCGCTTGCGCTGCTGACCGGCCCGGCCCAGCGTCGGGTGTTGCAGGCGGTCAATGCGCCGGCGCGGGCGCTGGGCTTGCGGCCCGGCCAGTCGATGACCGCCGCCCAGTCCCTGAGCAAAAGCTTTGTCACGGCCGAATACGACGCTGCCGAGATCGAACACTGGCAGCAGTTCCTGGCCGCCTGGGCCTATCGGTTCAGTGCTCAGGTCAGCGTTCATTACCCGCGAGCGGTGGTGTTTGAAATCGAATCCAGCCTGGGCTTGTTCGGCGCCTGGCCACAGTTCGAAGCGCGGTTGCGGGCGGAGCTTGGCGAACTGGGGTTTCGCCATCGGATCGTTGCCGCCCCCAATCCGGTGGCGGCGCGGGTACTGGCCAATGCCTATGACGGCCTGGTGGTACCCGACGATCAAGCCTTGCAGCATCACCTCGGGCAATTGCCGATCGACCGGATCGGGCTGGAGGCCAGCGTGGCCACGGCATTGTCGCGAATGGGCTTGCGCACCTTGAGCCAGGTGCAAGCGCTGCCCCGGCATAGCCTCGCGCGGCGGTTCGAAGCGCACGTGCTCAAGCATCTGGACACCTTGTTCGGCGCGCGACGACTGGCGCTGGCGTTCTACCTGCCGCCGGACCGCTTCGATGTACGCATCGAACTCAACTTCGACGTGCAGTCCCATCAGGCGCTGCTGTTTCCGTTGCGCCGGCTGACCGGCGATCTGTCGGCCTTTCTCTGCGGTCGCGACAGCGGCGTGCAGCGCTTTGACCTGCACCTGGAGCACGCCGGGTTGCCGGATTCTGTGATCAAGGTCGGCCTGCTCAGTGCCGAGCGCGATCCGGCGATGCTTTTCGAACTGGCCCGGGGGCGGCTGGAACAGGTCCAGGTCGCAGCCCCGGTGCGCGGTTTTCGTTTGCGCGCCGAAGATTTGCCGGCCTTCGTTCCCCAGTATCAGGAACTGTTCGACGACCGCCCGCAGCAGTCCTTGCCCTGGGAGCAATTGCGCGAACGCCTGCGCGCACGGCTGGGGGATGACGCGGTGCATGGCTTGCGGTTCCAGGCCGATCATCGGCCCGAGTGTGCGTGGCAGGCCAGCGTCGACCATCAACTGTGCAGCGGGCTGGCAGGCGTGCAACGGCCGGGCTGGCTGCTGACTGAACCGTTGGCGGTACACGAATGTTCGACGCGCATTCTCATGGGCCCGGAGCGCATCGAGTCCGGCTGGTGGGACGGCGCCGACGTGCGCCGCGATTACTACTTGATCGAAACCCGCTCCGGCCAGCAGGGCTGGGCCTATCGTGCGGTGGGCGAAGACGGCCCGTTGTGGCTGCAAGGCTGGTTCGCATGAGCGCCGAATATGCCGAACTGCACTGCCTGTCGAACTTCAGTTTCCAGCGCGGTGCTTCCAGTGCGCTTGAGCTTTTTCAGCGGGCGAAAAAGCAGGGCTATCAAGCCCTGGCGATCACCGACGAATGCACGTTGGCCGGCATTGTTCGCGCCTGGCAAGCGGCCAAATCCGTGGAGCTGCCGCTGATCATCGGCAGCGAAATACGCATCGAGAACGGCCCGAAACTGGTGCTGCTGGTGGAAAACCTCGAGGGCTATCAGAACCTCTGCCGACTGATTACCCGAGCCCGCCGCCGAACGCAGAAAGGCCAGTACCAAGTGCTCCGGGAAGACTTCAGCGAACCGTTGCCGGGGCTGTTGGCGTTGTGGGTGCCGGACGCTGTCGACGCCTTTGAGCAGGGCCACTGGCTGAAACAGGTCTTCGCCGAGCGTTTGTGGCTGGCGGTCCAGTTGCATCGCGGCCAGGACGATACCCGGCGACTGGCCGCGCTGCTGACCCTGGCGGGGGAGCTGCGAATCCCGGCGGTGGCCAGCGGCGATGTGCACATGCACGCCCGTGGTCGGCGCGCCTTGCAGGACACCATGACCGCGATTCGTCATCACCTGCCGGTGGCCGATGCCGGGTTGCGCCTGCACCCCAATGGCGAGCGGCATTTGCGCAGCCTCGACATGGTATCGGGTCTTTATCCCAAGGCCTTGCTCGACGAGACGCTGAACATCGCCCGGCGTTGCACGTTCGACCTCGGCCAGTTGCGTTATCAATACCCGCGCGAGTTGGTGCCGGACGGTCACACGGCCACCTCATGGCTGCGGGTGCTGACTGCAAAGGGCATCCAGTGGCGCTGGCCAAAAGGTCCGCAAGCCAAGGTGCTGAAGCAGATCGACAAGGAGCTGGAGCTGATTGCCGAGTTGGGCTACGAAAGCTACTTCCTGACGGTCCACGACATTGTGCGATTCGCTCGTGATCAGCACATTCTCTGTCAGGGCCGTGGTTCGGCGGCCAACTCGGCGGTGTGTTTTGCCTTGGGCATCACGGAGATCGATCCGGATCGCACCACGCTGCTGTTTGAACGCTTTCTCTCCAAAGAGCGTAATGAGCCGCCGGACATCGACGTCGATTTCGAGCACGAGCGGCGTGAAGAAGTCTTGCAGTATGTGTTCCAGCGCTACGGGCGGACCCGCGCCGCGCTGACAGCTGTGGTCAGCACCTATCACGCGGCTGGCGCGGTGCGCGACGTGGCCAAGGCCTTGGGTTTGCCGCCGGATCAGATCAATGCCCTGGCCGATTGCTGCGGTCACTGGAGTGATGCAACGCCGCCCGTGGAGCGCCTGCTTGAAGGTGGGTTCGATCCCGAGAGCCCGGTGCTGCGCCGGGTGCTGAGCCTGACCGGGCAACTGATCGGTTTTCCTCGTCACCTGTCCCAGCACCCTGGCGGCTTCGTGATTTCCGAGCAGCCCCTGGACAGTCTGGTGCCGGTGGAAAACGCCGCCATGGCCGAGCGCACCATCATCCAGTGGGACAAGGACGATCTGGACGCGGTGGGGCTGCTCAAGGTGGATATTCTGGCGTTGGGCATGCTCAGCGCCATCCGCCGCTGTTTCGACCTGCTGCGTCGGCATCGCGACCTCGATCTCAGCCTGGCGACGATCCCGTCCGAAGACGCGCTCACCTACGACATGATTGGCCGTGCGGACACCATCGGCGTGTTTCAGATCGAGTCCCGGGCGCAGATGTCGATGCTGCCGAGGCTCAAACCCCGCACGTTTTACGATCTGGTGATCGAGGTAGCCATCGTCCGCCCGGGACCGATTCAGGGCGGCATGGTGCATCCGTACCTGCGGCGCCGAAACAAGGAAGAACCCGAGGTCTATCCGTCTCCGGCACTGGAAGCCGTGCTCAAGCGCACCCTGGGTGTGCCGCTGTTTCAGGAGCAGGTGATGCAGATCGCCATCGTCGCCGCCGACTACAGCCCCGGCGAGGCCGATCAGTTGCGCCGCTCCATGGCCGCGTGGAAACGCCACGGCGGGCTTGAGCCGCACAAGGATCGACTGGCGGCCGGGATGAAGAAAAACGGCTACACGGCCGAGTTCGCCGCGCAGATTTTCGAGCAGATCAAAGGCTTCGGCAGTTACGGTTTTCCCGAGTCCCACGCCGCCAGTTTCGCCTTGCTGACCTACGCCAGTTGCTGGCTCAAATGCCACGAGCCGGCGGCGTTCGCCTGTGCGCTGATCAACAGCTGGCCCATGGGCTTCTACAGCCCGGACCAGATTCTGCAGGACGCGCGTCGCCATCACTTGCAGATTCGCCCGGTGGACGTGCGGGCCAGCGACTGGGATTGCAGCCTTGAACCGATCACCGGCGCGCAACCGGCGATTCGCATGGGGTTGCGGATGATCAAGGGTTTTCGCGAGGACGATGCCCGGCGCATTGAGGCGACGCGGGCGAAGGGGACGTTTGTCGACGTGACCGACCTCGGCGAACGGGCGCGACTCGATGCCCGTGCTCAAGAGCAACTGGCCGATGCCGGGGCGCTGCGCGGGTTGGCCGGTCACCGTCATCGGGCGCGCTGGGAAGTGGCGGGGGTGCAGAAGCAGCTGGGTTTGTTCGCGGGGTTGCCGAGTCAGGAGGAGGGCGCGGTGGCGTTACCCAACCCCACCGTGGGCGAGGACCTGCTGGCCGATTACAACAGCGTCGGCACCACCCTCGGTCCGCATCCGCTGGCCTTGCTGCGGGGTGAATTGAAAGCCCGGCGTTGCCGTAGCTCGAAGGAATTGCTCGACGTCGAACATGGCCGTCCCGTCAGCGTCGCCGGGCTGGTGACCGGCCGACAACGTCCGGGCACCGCCAGTGGCGTGACCTTCGTCACCCTGGAAGACGAGTTCGGCAACGTCAACGTCATCGTCTGGCGCGACCTGGCCGACCGGCAGCGCCAGGTCCTGGTCGGCTCACAATTGCTCAAGGTCGACGGGCGCTGGGAAAAAGAAGGCGAAGTGCGACACCTGATCGCCGGCCGCCTGAGCGACCTGAGCCCGTTGCTCGACGGCATCAGCGTACGCAGCCGGGATTTCCGCTGAAATACCCCTGTAGGAGCGAGCTCGCTCGCGAAAAACGCCAACGATAACGCGGACGCCTGACAAACAGCGGCGTCCCGACGTCCATCGTGAGCAGGCTCGCTCCCACAGGGTTACAGGGTGCCCCGGGATTGCGTGAACAACCACGATCAACTGTAGGAGCGAGCCTGCTCGCGAAAAACGTCAACGATAACGCGGGATGCCTGACGAACAGCGGCGTCCCGACGTCCATCGCGAGCAGGCTCGCTCCCACAGGGTTATAGGGTGCTCCGGGATTGCGTGAACAACCACGATCAACTGTAGGAGCGAGCCTGCTCGCGAAAAACGTCAACGATAACGCGGGATACCTGACGAACATCGGCGCCCAGACGTCCATCGCGAGCAGGCTCGCTCCCACACAGGTAATGGGTGACGGTTGATTATTTGGCCTCCGGCCAAAACCGCTCCCCACCCCCGGGCGCGTCCGTCCACGCTTGCAGCGACCGTGTCGGCAAGTCGAAATAGTCCCGCGTACGGGCATACCCATGCCCGCCCATCCGCCCGATCGCGTCGAGGCCCAGTTGATCGATGTACAGGGTTTTCGGGTCGATCAGTTCATCCCGCACATGCGCCATCAGCACTTCGCCGAAGATAATCTCCCGTGATTGCCCGATGGACAGCGCCATCATCCGTCTGCATTCCAGGGCCACCGGTGCTTCGCCGATCCGTGGGCATTTGACCG
This sequence comes from Pseudomonas sp. NPDC086251, assembly GCF_044746405.1. Lineage (NCBI taxonomy): Bacteria > Pseudomonadati > Pseudomonadota > Gammaproteobacteria > Pseudomonadales > Pseudomonadaceae > Pseudomonas > Pseudomonas sp. NPDC086251. Next base: position 75,792 of record NZ_JBIVBY010000025.1, on the reverse strand, counting down.
TGGTGCCGGGGATGGCGGTGAGGCCGGCGGCGGTCAGTTCGTCGAAACCGGGGGCGAAGGGCACGGCGCAGACGTTCATCGCTTCCACCAGCGCATCGCTGACGATGTTCACGGTGAATTCCTGATTGAGCTGGATGTTGCGCGTGGTGTCCTTGGGGCTCTGGTCGCCGTAGTTTTCCACGCCCAGCGCAAGGATCGGCGGATCAGCCGACAGCGCATTGAAAAAGCTGAACGGCGCCGCGTTGATCCGGCCTTCGCCGTCGATGGTGGTGACCAGGGCAATCGGCCGTGGCACCACGCTGCCGATCAGAATCTTGTACTTGTCTCGCGGGCTCAGTTGGCTGAAGTCGAAGCTTTGCATGGGCAGGCATCTCTAAAGAAGTGGATCAATCGCGCTCAGCGGCGCGAGTGCGCTGTAGTCGTCGGCGAACGGGATGGCCGGTTTGAACAGGCTTTTCCAGTCCGGTTGACCGAAGGCCCGGTCGCCGTGGCTGCGCATCAGTTTTTCGAATTGTCGTTGGGCCTGGCGTTGCAAATCGGGGTAATCGACGCCTTTAACCTGACCGTCCAGCATCACGCAGCGGCCATCGATGTAGCTGGCAATGCAATCGTCACCGCGCCCGGCCAGTACCAGGTTTTTCAGTGGGTCGAATAAGGGCCCCAAGTGCAGGCCACGAAGGCTGAACACCGTGATGTCGGCCTTGGCTCCAGGCGCCAAACGGCCGATGTCGTCACGGCCCAGGGCCTTGGCGCCGCCGAGGGTGGCGGCGTTGTAAAAGTCCAGTGTGGTGGTCAAAGAACTGCCGCCCTCCGTCAGTCGAGCGATGTTCAGACCCTGACGCATGTTCTCCAGCAAGTCGGCCGGCCAGGTGTCGGTGCCCAGGGCGAAGTTGATGCCCTTGGCGCGGTAGCGACCGAACGAATTCAGTGCCTCGCCATCCCGGGCAAACACCACCGGGCAATGCACCAGACTGGCGCCGCCATCCACCACCCGTTGCAGGTCGTCATCACCGTCGGTGTAGATGCCGTGAGGCAGCAGGCTGCGCGGCGTCAGCAGGTCCAATTCCTCCAACCAGCCCAGCGGCGAACACCCGCGAAGTTGTTCAACCATCGCCACTTCACCCAGCCCCTGACAGCAATGCAAACGCATCGGCGCGTTGAGCTCGCGACTCAGCGCGGCGGTGCGTTGCAACAGCGCCGGGGTGCAGGTCTGGATGCGGTCAGGCAGCAGCGCGCCGCGAATCAGCCCGCCCTGTGAACCGTCGAAATCCTGGAAAAACCGTTCAGCCGCATCGAGCCCGGCCATGCCCCGCGCTTCATCCCAGTAATGCCCGAGGCGGCCATCGGCGCGCCAGTAACTCATGCCGCTCATGTAGCAAGGGCCGAGGTAAGTGCGCAGCCCCAACTCGCCCGCCACACCGGCCACCGCCGCAAATTCGTCGTAAGTCTCGGCCCACTCGCGGTAGTACATCGAGGTGATCGGCATTGCCGTGGTGATGCCATTGCGGATCAACTGAGTAAAGGCGTAGCGGTATTTGAAAACTTCTTCTTGCGCGCTGTAACTCTCCCGTGGACCGGCGGCCAGATAGTCCTCCGACCACATCCGGCCCATGTCGCGTTCGTCGCCGTTGTCCAGCGTCAGCACTGTGGAATCAAGATCCCCAAGCGCATCCAGATCAATGAAACCCGGCCCGATCAGCGCATTACCGTAGTCGACCCACTGATCCACCGGCCCCGGAAAACCGCGCCCGACAAACACAATGCGCGAGCCTTCGAACACCACTTCGCCGTCACGCCACAGCACATGCTGCATGCCGTCGAAGCCGACCACGCAGCTGCTTTTCAGGCCGATGCGCTTCACAAACGGCTTTCCAACAGTCGGCCACCGGCGGCGATCAACTCACCAGCGCGATACACCTGTCGCACCGGCCGCGAGACGATGGCCTCACCCAAGGTTTGCACCGGCATCAACAGGAAATCCGCTGGCCGGCCGATCTCCAGACCATAACCCTCACAACCCAACGCCCGGGCACCATTCACCGTCGCTGCCTCAAACGCCGCCGCCAGTTCGTCGTCCTTGTTCAAGTCAAACCGGAACGCCAGCAGCATCGCCCGTTCCAGCATGTCGCCGTTGCCCATGGGCGACCAGGCATCACGAATGCCATCCGAACCGAGGCAGACATTAACCCCTGCCTCGCGCAGCGCCAGGAACGGCGGCACCGCACAATCGGCCGGTGCCGAACTCATCAGCGAAATACCCAATGCGGCCAGACGTTCGGCCACGGGTTTGACCTGACGCCACGGCAACATGCCCAGGCTATACGCGTGGCTGATCATCACCCGCCCTTGACGCCCGAAACGCTCGGTATAGTCAGCGATCAGCGCGATCTGCCACAGGCCCAATTCGCCCTTGTCGTGCAGGTGAATATCCACGCCACGGTCGAATTCGCTGGCCAGTTTGAACACGACATCGAGCTGGGCGATGGGGTCGTTGTCGATACCGCAGGGGTCGAGTCCACCGACGTTTTCCACGCCCAGGCCCATGGCTTCGCGCATCAGTTCGGCGGTGCCGGGGCGGCTGATCAGGCCGGTTTGCGGGAACACCACCAGTTGCAGGTCGATCAAGTCGCGGTAGTTCTCGCGCAGCTGTTGCATGGCTTCGACGTGGCGCAGGCCGAAGTCCGGGTCGATGTCGACGTGACAGCGCAGGGTCAACGAGCCACGGGCGATGCAGTTTTCCAGCAGCGCGCCGGCGCGTTGGGCGATCGGCGATTCGACTTCACGCAGCACGCGGCGCTCGTTGGCGATGTAATCCTTGAGCGTCGGGCCCGCGCTGTTCGGGCGCCAGGGTTGACCCCAGAGGGTTTTGTCGAGGTGGACGTGGCTTTCCACCAGGGTGGGGGTGAGGAGCTGGTGTTGGCCGTCGATGTCGGTGGCGGCCAACTCCGCCGATGAGGCAGGACGGCGTTGTTTGAACAGGCCGTTTTCGATCAGAAAGTCTTCGGCGGGGGCGCCGTAGGGGCGCACGTTGCGCAGCCAGTGGGGTTGGGTCATCAGGAACCTCAAATTCTGTGTTGTGTGGGAGGGCCTCTTCGCGGGCAAGCCTCGCTCCTACAAGGATGCGCGTTCCCCTGTAGGAGCGAGGCTTGCCCGCGAAGGCCGCGCCTCGGTCTCAAGCCAGGCAATCAGCCCTTGAGCTTCGCCCAGATCCGGTCCTGCAGTTCACGCGCCTTGTTGCTGCATTCTTTTTCCGGGCGCAGGCGCGAGGCGAATTCGTCGGGCATGTTGATCGCATCCATCACCCGCCATTTGGCGTCAATCAGCGTGTCGCTCTGGATGCCGTTGGCGTAGGCGATGGCATTGGAGACGGCCGCGGCGTTTTCCGGCTTCATCATCCAGTCGATGAAGATCTTCGCGTTGCCAGGGTGCGGTGCGCTTTTCGGTACGGCGAAGTTGTCCTGGAACATCGCCAGGCCTTCCTTCGGGTACACGTATTTGATCGTGCTCTTCTGCAACGTGGCTCGCGCGGTGGAGCCGTTCCAGTTCTGCATCATGATCACTTCACCGGAGGCCATGCGGTCGACGGTGTTGTCCGAGCTGTACATCTTCAGGAACGGCTTCTGTTTTTGCAGCAGCTCCAGAATGCGCTTGGCGTCCTGCGGGTTTTCGCTGCATTCGTCGACGTTCAGGTAATGGCTTGCCGCGTTGATCACACTGCTTGAGGTGTCGAGGGCGGCGAGTTGGCCTTGCAGTTCCTTGCGCGGTTCGAAGAACTCTTTCCATGAGTCGTCGAGCTTGCCGCCCGGCACTCGCGCACTGTCATAGGAAAACCCGGTGCTGCCCCACAGGTACGGGGCGGAGAACTTGCGGCCGGGGTCGAAGCTCGGGTCGCGGAACGCCGGTTTGACGTACTGGAAGTTGGGCAGGGTCGAGGCGTCGATTTGCAGCAGCAAATTCTGGTTGATCAAGGTGCGCATGATCGACTGCGACGGCACGATCACGTCATACGCGGCGCCACCGGCCTGCAACTTGGCCAGCAGGGTTTCGTTGCTGTCGTAGCCGTCCATGGTGACCTTGATCCCGGTCTCCTTTTCGAACTTGGCCAGCAAGTCGACCGGGTAGTAATCGGTCCAGTTATAGAAGAACAATTCCTTGGGCTCGGCGGCTTGGACGGTGAAAACAGCGAAGCAACTGAGGGCCAGACCGGCGATGCCGTAACGCATGTTTTTATTGTTCATGGAGCGCTCCAGGTTCATTGGTTTTTGCCGCGCTGTCCCAGCCAGAAGGCCAGCACCACCAGCACGATGGAAATCACCAGCATCAGGGTCGAGATCGCGTTGATCTCCGGTGTCACGCCGGCCTTGATCGCCGAGAAGATGTACACCGGCAACGTCGTCGAGCCGGGGCCGGCAACGAAGAAGGTCATGATGAAATCGTCGAGGCTGACCACGAACGCCAGCACCGACCCGGACAACACCGCCGGCCACAACAGCGGCAACGTCACCCGGCGGAACACTTGCCACGGATTCGCGTACAGATCGTTCGCCGCTTCCAGCAAGCTCTTGTCCAGATCATTGAGCCGCGCACGGATCGGCAAGTAAGCGAAGGGAATGCAGAAGCCGATGTGCGCGACGATCACCGTCAGTAAACCGAGCTTGATCCCCAGCGCCATGAACAGCAGCAGGGTGGCCACGGCGGTGACGATCTCCGGCAGGATCAAAGGCAGGTTGATCCCGCCCTCAACCATTTTCTGTCCGTAGAACGGCCGGTACGTGGCCAGCGCCGCGAGCAACGCGATGGCCGTGGCGCAGACCGTGGCGATGCTGGCGACGATGATCGAGTTCAGCGCTGCCGTCTGGATCGACGGGTTGGCCAGAATCCGTCCGTACCAGGCGAACGAGAACTCGGTCCAGACCGTCGCCGAGCGGTTGGCGTTGAAGCTGTAGGCAATCAGCACGAAAATTGGCAGGTACAGATAGGCCAGGATCAGCAGGCTGACTTCCCGGGTCATCGGCAGTTTTTTCAGGTGCAGGGCGATCATGCGGTGGCTCCCCGGCGAAGAGTTTTGGCGGCGTTGCGGCTATAGAGCGCGTAAAGCACCAGGGACAGCAGCAGAATCCCCAGCAGCAGAAACGACAGCGAGCTGCCCAGCGGCCAGTTGCGCGCGGTGCCGAACTGTTGCTGGATCAGGTTGCCGATCATCAACGTCTTGCCGCCGCCGAGGATCGCCGGCGTGATGAACGCGCCGAGGCTCGGCACGAACACCAGCAACGCACCGGCAATCACCCCCGGCATCGACAGCGGCAGGATGATCCGCCGCAACGCATGCCAGCGATTGGCACCCAGGTCGTAGGCCGCTTCCACCAGACGCCAGTCGAGTTTTTCCAGGGTCGAATAAATCGGCAGAATCATGAATGGCAGGAAGCTGTAGACCAGCCCGACGCTGACCGCGAAGTCGTTGTAGAGCAGGGTGATGCCACCGGCCTGGGGGAACAGCGCGTTGAGGCTCTGGGCGACCCAACCGTGCTCGCGCAGGATGATCAGCCAGGCGTAGTTGCGGATCAGCAGGTTGGTCCAGAACGGAATAGTGATCAGCAACACCATGAGGTTGCGCCGCCGTGGCGTCAGGCTCGACATCCACAGCGCCACCGGAAAACCGAACAGGAAACACAACACCGTGGTGCCCCCGGCCTGGAACACCGAGCGCAACAGCGCCTGGGCGTAGACCCAGTTCAGCTCCAGTTCACCGTCGAAACCTTCCTGGAAAAACAGCTGCACATAGCTTTGCAATTGCCAGTTGGCCTGCCAGTCGACACCACCATAGACGTTGCGCGGCAACAGGCTGATGTAGCCCATGATGCCCAACGGAATGGCGATCAGGGCCAGCAGAGTCAGAACCACCGGGCTGAGCAACAGCGCGCGGCTGAGGGCGGGAGAAGTGCTGCTGACGCTCATCTCAGGCCTCCATCAACAGGCAGGCGTGGGGCGGCAGATGGACCGCAACGCGATCACCGACCACCCGGCCACGGTTCAGGCCTTCATTGTTTTCGCGCAGCATGACTTTGATGTCGTTGTTCAAGCGGCACTGGTAGAGGGTCGCGGTGCCGACGTACAACACCGCTTCGATGACGCCGCGCAGGTGATGCGGTTGCTCAAGGTCGACCAGTTGCGAACGCTCCGGGCGGAACGCCAGCTGCACCTTGGCGCCGTCGAAGCCTTGGGCCGGGCAGGGGATTTCCACTGGCATGCCGCTCGGCACGAAGAGTTTTTCGTTTTGCTGGCCGCGCTTGAGGTGGCCGGGGAGAAAGTTGATGTCGCCGATGAACTGCGCGACAAACTGATGCTTGGGCCGTTCGTAGATCTCGTTGGGCGTGCCGATCTGCAGGATCTTGCCGGCGGACATCACCGCGATGCGATCGGACAGGGTCAGCGCTTCTTCCTGATCGTGGGTGACGAAAATGAAGGTGATCCCGGCTTCCTTCTGCACGCGCTTGAGTTCGACCTGCATTTCCTTGCGCAGCTTGAGGTCGAGTGCCGACAGCGGTTCATCCAGTAACAACACTTTGGGTTTCGGCGCCAAGGCCCGTGCCAGTGCCACGCGCTGCTGTTGACCGCCGGACAACTCGGCGGGTTTGCGCTGGGCCAGGTGTTGCATTTGCACCAGCGCCAGCATCTCATCGACACGCTGCGCAATCTGCTCGCGATCAAGACCCTGCATCTCGAGGCCGAAGGCGATATTCTGCGCGACACTCATGTGCGGAAACAGCGCGTAACTCTGGAACACCGTGTTGACCCGACGTTTGAATGGCGGCAGGTCATTGACCGCTTCGCCGGCGAGACGGATCTCGCCGTCGCTGACATGCTCGAAGCCGGCGATGGTCCGCAGTAAAGTGGTTTTGCCGCAGCCGGAAGGGCCGAGCAGGGTGAAGAATTCGTTGTCGGCAATGTCGACTGAAACGTTGTCGAGGGCTGGAGCCAGCCCCGGATCGTCGGAATACCGCTTGGAGACGTTACGCACTTCAATCGCTACTGGATGACCCATAATGGTGCATTCCTCTAATTATTGTATGCAATATCTGGATGCAATCTAGAAATAACCGGATTAATCTGCTTGTGCAACCCCCTTTTTCAATGGCTGTTCACCCGCCAGGGGTTGGTTGCCTGGCGCGAAAGGAGTGTTCGAATGGCGGAAAAGAAACTGGAAACCACGGTCGACCGCGTCTACCAAGGGGTTTACGAGGCGATCAGCAAACACACGTTGCGGCCGGGGATGAAGCTCGGTGAGGCATCGTTGGCCGAGTTGTTTAATGTCAGCCGGACGTCGGTTCGTGCCGCGCTCAAGCAATTGGAGGCCGACGGCCTGGTCACCACCGAGCCCAACAAAGGGGCGTCGGTGTCGCTGCCGAGTGACGAGGAGATCCGCTCGCTGTTCGAAACCCGGCGCCTGATCGAGATCGGCATCGTCAGCGAACTCTGTCGTCGCCGCGATACGGCGGTGACCCAGGACCTGCGCGATCACCTGTTGCTGGAGGATGAAGCGGCGAAGAGCGGCGACCATGAACGGCTGATTCATTTGCTCGGCGAGTTCCACATCAAACTCGCGCAAAGCCTGAACAACCCGGTGTTGCTGGACTGGTTCCGCAAACTGATCTCCCGCGCCTCGCTGTACGCCGCCGCGCTGGATGACGACAGCCACGAAGCCTGTCGCGACAACGAACACCTGCGGTTGATCGAGTACATCGAAGCCGGCAATCAGAGCGCCGCGATCGAGCTGACCTGCATGCATTTGAACGGCATCGAGAAAGCCATCCTCGACGTCGCCGCCACCCTCAAAACCGGCTACCACCCGCTCAAGCACCTGATCGAGGTGTAACGGTCGGTTAGGCGGCGCAGGGACCTGTAGCAGCTGCCGAGCCTGCGAGGCTGCGTTCGGCGGCGAAGCCGTCGTGAAATCAGACAATGCGGTGTATCAGGAAGACCGTGCACTCAGGGTTTACGACGGCTGCGCCGCCGAACGCAGCCTCGCAGGCTCGGCAGCTGCTACACGTTGTCCGTTGTGCCAGAAAATGTGCGGGGCAAGAATCAGCTAACCTCTATGAAACCATTGACGACGGCGATGCTCGAAACAAACGGGCGCGCTCGTTGGTCATGCCGAGGCGATCCCTTAAGCCATGTCATTTACAGGGACACAGAGCCAGTCGATGCAGTTTCTAGACGATAGTCACGGGTGTGCCGGCTGGAACGGTGAAATGGCCGGGCGCATCCGTGCGTTCGACTGGAGCCGGACCGAGTTGGGAACCCTCGACACCTGGCCCAGAAGCTTGTGCAGCGCGGTGCAATTGATGCTCGCGTCGCCACTGCCGATGGTGATGCTCTGGGGCCGGCTCGGCTACATGATTTACAACGACGCTTACTCGGTATTCGCCGGTGGCCGCCACCCGTACCTGCTGGGTTCTCCGGTGGAAATGGGCTGGCCGGAAGTTGCCGAGTTCAATCGGCATGTGGTCGATACCTGCCTGGCGGGCGGCACGTTGTCCTATCGCAATAAAGAGCTTGTGCTGTTGCGGGACGGGATCCCCGAAGACGTCTGGATGGACCTCTATTACAGCCCTGTGGCGAATGATGACGGGAAGCCGGCCGGGGTCATGGCGATGGTGGTTGAAACCACTGAACACGTGATTTCCGAACGCCGCCGCCAGGAAGCCGAAGACGCCTATCGCGCCGACAACGAGCGAGTCCGCCTGGCACTGAATGCCGGTGCCTTGCTCGGCTCGTTCGTCTGGGACATCAAGGGCAATGTGCTCTCCGGCGACGAACGCTTCGCCCGGACTTTTTCCTATCCGCCCGAACAAAACCTGGCCGACCTGCCGACGGACATCGCCGAAGCGCAGATCCATCCCGACGACCGCAGTTGGGTTCAAGAGCAGGTCAATAAATCCGTGGAAACCGGCGATCCGTTCAACGCCGAATACCGGGTCCAGCGCCCTGATGGCAGTTACCTATGGGTGCAGGCGAGCGGCTGCTGCGAGTTCAACGAACAAGGCGAGCCATTCCGTTTTCCCGGCGTATTGATCGACATCCACGAACGCAAGACCGCCGAAGAATCCTTGCTCAAGTTCACCCGTAACCTGGAGCAGCGCGTGGCCGACGAAGTCGAAGCGCGGCTGGCGGCGGAAGAGCAACTGCGTCAATCACAGAAACTCGAAGCCATCGGCGGCCTGACCGGTGGCGTCGCCCATGACTTCAATAACCTGTTGCAGGTCATCGCTGGCAACCTGCACTTGCTGGCGCGGCATGAGCCGGACAACGTCAATGTGCAGCGCCGGGTCAGCGCGTCGATTGCCGCGGTCGAGCGCGGCGCGAAGCTCTCGTCGCAATTGCTCGCGTTTGCCCGCCGCCAGCCGCTGTCGCCAGCGGTGTGCGAACCACGACAGATTTTCGACGGCCTGGCTGAATTGCTGCAACGGGCGTTGGGGGAAACCATCCAGATAAACGTCAGTGCACCGGAAGATTCCTGGCGCATCTACGTCGACCGCAATCAACTGGAAAACGCCATCCTCAACCTCGCGATCAATGCCCGCGACGCCATGCAAGGCGAGGGGACCATTGGCCTCAGCGCCGAGAACATTGTCCTCGATCGCAAATTTTGTGCAGGCAAGGGCATAACGGCGGGCGACTATATCCGCGTATCGGTCACCGACACGGGAGTTGGCATGTCGCCGCAGGTGCTGGCCCAGGCGTTCGAACCGTTCTTCACCACCAAGGCCGACGGCCAGGGCACGGGGCTGGGCTTGAGCATGGTGTTCGGTTTCGTCAAGCAAAGCGGCGGGCATATCGAGATGTCCAGCGTCGTCGGGGAAGGCACGCGGGTGCAGCTGTATTTTCCCCGGAGCCTGCGAGCGATGCCGAGCGAAACGCCGCATCTGGACACGCAGCAGCGGGGCGGACACGAAACCATTCTGGTGGTCGAGGATAACGAGGCGGTGCGGGTGTCGGCGGTGGAATTACTCAGTGAAGAGGGTTATCAGGTTCTGACCGCCGCCAACGCTGACGTGGCGATGCAGATGTTGCTGGACGGGGTGGCGGTGGACCTGATTTTCACCGACGTGGTCATGCCCGGCCTGATCAAGAGTTCGGACCTGGCGGCCTGGGCCAAGGTGCAGACGCCGCCGGTGGCCGTGCTGTTCACCTCGGGCCACACCCGTGACATTATCTCGCGCAACCATCAGCTCAGCCCTGACACTCATTTACTGAGCAAACCCTATGGCCCCGAGGCGCTCACTCAAATGGTCCGCACGGTGCTCAATGGCTAACCCGATCAAAATGTGGGAGCGGGCTTGCTCGCGAAGGGGCCGTGTCAGTCGACAGAGATGTCAGCGCAAAGACCGCTTTCGCGAGCAAGCCCGCTCCCACAGTTGATCGGGGTGCCTGCACCATGATCGTTCTTACCGCTAACTCATAAAGGCATGGCCCATGACTTCCAACCCTTCCTCCGGCATGGTCAGGGTGCGCGGCGCCCGGGAACACAACCTCAAGAACATCGATGTCGACATTCCACGGGATGCCCTGGTGGTGTTCACCGGCGTGTCGGGTTCAGGGAAGTCGTCGCTGGCGTTCTCGACCCTCTACGCCGAGGCGCAACGTCGCTATTTCGAATCCGTAGCGCCGTATGCGCGGCGCCTGATTGATCAGGTCGGCGTGCCGGACGTCGACTCCATCGAAGGCTTGCCACCCGCCGTGGCCTTGCAGCAACAGCGGGGCACACCGAGCACGCGGTCTTCGGTGGGCAGCGTGACGACGTTGTCGAGCCTGATCCGCATGCTCTACTCCCGGGCCGGCAGTTACCCGCCGGGGCAACCGATGCTGTACGCCGAAGACTTCTCGCCGAACACGCCCCAGGGCGCGTGCCCCGACTGCCATGGCTTGGGCCGGGTTTACGAAGTCACTGAAGCATTGATGGTCCCGGACCCGAGCCTGACCATCCGCCAGCGCGCGGTCGCTTCCTGGCCCACGGCGTGGCAGGGGCAGAACCTGCGCGACATTCTGGTGACCATGGGTTACGACGTCGACAAACCCTGGCGCGATCTGCCGAAAAAGCAGCGTGACTGGATTCTCTTCACTGAAGAAACCCCGACGGTTCCGGTGTATGCCGGGCTCACGCCGGAAGAAACCAAAGTCGCGCTCAAGCGCAAAATGGAACCGAGTTATCAAGGCACCTTCACCGGCGCCCGGCGCTACATCCTGCACACGTTCACACACTCGCAAAGCGCGCTGATGAAGAAGCGCGTTTCGCAGTTCATGCTCGGCAGCCCGTGCCCGTTGTGCGACGGCAAACGGTTGAAACGCGAAGCGTTGTCGGTGACCTTTGCCGGTTACGACATCGGCGAACTGTCGCAAATGCCCTTGCTGCAAGTGGCGCAGGTGCTGAAACCGGTGGCGGCCCACAGTTACCTCGAACAGGCCGATGAGGCCGGCGAGGTGTTGACGCACACCCAGACCCGCGAAGCCCGCGAGCAGCGCGTGGCCCACGGCGCCAGTGGCCACGCCAACGCGCCGGATGTGCGCCACACGCCGAACCTGTCGGTGGAAAAGCGCCTGGCCGCGCAGCGCATCGCCCAGGATTTGCTGGAGCGGGTCAGCACCTTGACCGATCTGGGCCTCGGTTACCTTGCGCTGGAACGCAGCACGCCAACGCTGTCGTCCGGTGAGTTGCAGCGGCTGCGCCTGGCCACGCAATTGGGTTCGCAATTGTTCGGCGTGATCTACGTGCTGGATGAACCCTCGGCCGGTCTGCACCCGGCGGACGGTGAAGCGCTGTTCGAAGCACTGCAACGGCTGAAGGCGGCTGGTAACACGCTGTTCGTGGTCGAGCATGACCTGGAAACCATGCGCCGCGCCGATTGGCTGATCGACGTCGGGCCGGCGGCGGGCGAGCATGGCGGGCGGATCCTCTACAGTGGACCGCCGCCAGGTTTGGCGCAGGTCAGCGATTCGCAGACGCGCGCCTATCTGTTCGCCGAGCACGTCATCCAGCCCCGCGCCAGTCGCAAGGCGTCGGACTGGTTGCGGCTGGAAGGCATCACCCGTAACAACCTGAACAACCTGAGCGTCGAGTTTCCGCTGGGTTGTTTTACTGCGGTGACCGGGGTGTCGGGTTCGGGTAAATCGAGCCTTGTCAGCCAGGCGTTGCTGGAGCTGATCGGCGCGCATCTGGGGCGTTCGGCGAGTGACAGCGAGGCTGAAGAATTGAGCCTTGAAGACGATGCGCCGCAGGTCAGTGGCGGTCAGGTCACGGCGGGGCTGGAATCGATCAAACGCCTGGTGCAAGTCGATCAGAAACCCATCGGCCGCACACCGCGCTCGAACCTGGCGACCTATACCGGGCTGTTCGACAACGTGCGCAAACTCTACGCCGCCACACCTCAGGCGCAGGCCGAGGGTTACGACGCCGGGCAGTTCTCCTTCAACGTCGCCAAGGGCCGTTGCCCGACGTGCGAAGGCGAGGGCTTTGTCAGCGTCGAGTTGCTGTTCATGCCCAGCGTCTACGCGCCATGCCCGACGTGCCACGGCGCCCGCTACAACCCCGAGACGCTGGCGATCACCTGGCAAGGTTTGAACATCGCCCAGGTGTTGCAACTGACGGTGGATGAAGCGGTCGAGGTGTTCGCTGAGCAACCGGGAATACGCCGCTCGCTGGAGGTGCTGCGCGACATCGGCCTGGGCTACTTGCGCCTCGGCCAACCGGCGACCGAGCTGTCGGGCGGCGAAGCCCAGCGGATCAAATTGGCCACGGAGCTGCAACGCAACCAGCGTGGCGCGACGCTTTATGTGTTGGATGAACCGACAACCGGATTGCATCCACGGGATGTCGACCGCTTGCTCGAACAATTGAATACGCTGGTCACGGCGGGGCACACGGTAATCGTCGTCGAGCATGAAATGCGCGTGGTCGCGCAGAGTGACTGGGTGATCGATATCGGACCGGGAGCAGGGGATCAGGGCGGCAGGATTGTGGTGAGTGGAACGCCGCAGAAAGTCGCGAAAAGCAAAAAAAGCCGGACGGCAGCGTTTTTGGCCAGGGTGCTTGGTTCGGGTTGAATGGGCGGTGTTTCTGCGGGCGCCATCGCGAGCAGGCTCGCTCCCACATTTGTTCTTCAGTGAACACAAAATCTGTGCACGACGAAGATCCGTGTGGGAGCGAGCCTGCTCGCGAAAGTCTTGAATGCGCCATGTTTATCCTGCTGAAACGCGTCATCGTTGACGTTCTTCGCGAGCAAGCCCGCTCCCACATTTGATCTTCAGTGAACACAAAATCTGTGCACGACGAAGA